>NZ_CP090983.1:1556250-1887500 GCF_021513155.1 Jeotgalibaca sp. MA1X17-3 | reverse complement strand
AAGCCCCAGTAAACGGCGGCCGTAACTATAACGGTCCTAAGGTAGCGAAATTCCTTGTCGGGTAAGTTCCGACCCGCACGAAAGGCGTAACGATTTGGGCACTGTCTCAACGAGAGACTCGGTGAAATTATAGTACCAGTGAAGATGCTGGTTACCCGCGACAGGACGGAAAGACCCCATGGAGCTTTACTGCAGTTTGATATTGCGTATTTGTGCCGTATGTACAGGATAGGTAGGAGCCAATGAAGCCGGGACGCTAGTCTCGGTCGAGGCGACGGTGGGATACTACCCTTGCGGCAGGAACACTCTAACCCGCGGCCCTTATCGGGCCGGGAGACAGTGTCAGACGGGCAGTTTGACTGGGGCGGTCGCCTCCTAAAGTGTAACGGAGGCGCCCAAAGGTTCCCTCAGAATGGTTGGAAATCATTCGTAGAGTGCAAAGGCAGAAGGGAGCTTGACTGCGAGACAGACAAGTCGAGCAGGGACGAAAGTCGGGCTTAGTGATCCGGTGGTTCCGTATGGAAGGGCCATCGCTCAACGGATAAAAGCTACCCTGGGGATAACAGGCTTATCTCCCCCAAGAGTTCACATCGACGGGGAGGTTTGGCACCTCGATGTCGGCTCATCGCATCCTGGGGCTGTAGTCGGTCCCAAGGGTTGGGCTGTTCGCCCATTAAAGCGGTACGCGAGCTGGGTTCAGAACGTCGTGAGACAGTTCGGTCCCTATCCGTCGCGGGCGTTGGAAATTTGAGAGGAGCTGTCCTTAGTACGAGAGGACCGGGATGGACACACCGCTGGTGTACCAGTTGTTCCGCCAGGAGCATCGCTGGGTAGCTATGTGTGGACGGGATAAACGCTGAAAGCATCTAAGCGTGAAGCCCCCCTCAAGATGAGATTTCCCATCACTTGAAGTGAGTAAGACCCCTGAGAGACGATCAGGTGGATAGGCGGGAAGTGGAAGTGCAGCGATGCATGGAGCGGACCCGTACTAATCGGTCGAGGACTTAACCAAAAACAGGCAGCGACGTAATGCGGTGCCTGGTCAACCTTTGTTTTTCATGTTGTGTATTCAGTTTTGAGGGAACAATGTTTCCTTATACCCATAAAAATGTGCGGTGGCGATGGCTGGAAGGCCACACCTGTTCCCATCTCGAACACAGAAGTTAAGCTTCCAAGCGCCGATTGTAGTGAAGGGTTTCCCTTTGTGAGAGTAGGACGCTGCCGCGCATTTTATATATTATTCCGCAATAGCTCAGTTGGTAGTAGCGCATGACTGTTAATCATGATGTCGTAGGTTCGAGTCCTACTTGCGGAGTTCTCTTTTTTTTATTTAAAGAGTACTCTTTATTTTTTTGTCAATTGGAGAGTTGTCCGAGAGGCTGAAGGAGCACGATTGGAAATCGTGTAGGCGGGAAACTGTCTCAAGGGTTCGAATCCCTTACTCTCCGTAAATAAAAAATATGGCCCGTTGGTCAAGCGGTTAAGACACCGCCCTTTCACGGCGGTATCACGGGTTCGAGTCCCGTACGGGTCATTATCAAAGTTTTCATTTTCAAATGGGGGTTTAGCTCAGTTGGGAGAGCGTCTGCCTTACAAGCAGAATGTCAGCGGTTCGAGCCCGTTAACCCCCATAGGTTCCGTGGTGTAGGGGTTAACATGCCTGCCTGTCACGCAGGAGATCGCGGGTTCAAATCCCGTCGGGACCGTATTTTTTGTATTTTGGCTCGATAGCTCAGTTGGTAGAGCACTTGATTGAAGCTCAAGGTGTCGGCAGTTCGATTCTGTCTCGAGCCATTTTTAATAACGGAGGAGTAGCGAAGTGGCTAAACGCGGCGGACTGTAAATCCGCTCCCTCGGGTTCGGCAGTTCGAATCTGCCCTCCTCCATTTTAAAATAGGAAAAATCTTATTCCCTGATTTTAGGGGTATAGTTTAAAGGTAGAACAACGGTCTCCAAAACCGTTAGTGTGGGTTCAATTCCTACTACCCCTGTTTTTAAAAATTATGGCGGTTGTGGCGAAGTGGTTAACGCACCGGATTGTGGTTCCGGCACGCGTGGGTTCGATACCCATCAGCCGCCTTTTTTATTTTTTATATTATTAATGATCATTGGGGTATAGCCAAGTGGTAAGGCAACGGACTTTGACTCCGTTATTCGTTGGTTCGAACCCAGCTACCCCAGTTTAATTTCGGCGGTATAGCCAAGTGGTAAGGCAGAGGTCTGCAAAACCTTCATCACCGGTTCAAATCCGGTTACCGCCTTTCCATTAAAAAATGAAAATTTCCATAACAATTACGCCGGCGTGGCGGAACAGGCAGACGCGCTGGATTCAAAATCCAGTGCCCGCGAGGGCGTGCCGGTTCGACCCCGGCCGTCGGTATAACTGATACACCAATCATCTTTGGATGGTTGGTGTATCTTTTTTAGTACAGAAATGGATATAAAACTACTAAAAAGGGAATTTCCTCTCTAGTAGTTCTTTTGATTCCTTCTTGGAAAATATATTCTCATACAAGATCAGTTAAAAAAGCTAATAATTCATTTTGTTTTTTAGTGGGTAGGTCTTTTATAATACTAATTAATTTTTCTTCAACAGGACTTAGATCGGGATTAAAAAATTCAGATAAGCTAACACCCAATGTCTCACAAATATGTTTTAGGGTAGCTAGGGATAATTTTGTTGAGTTATTTTCAATTGCAGATACAAAAGATGGAGATACATCAATTCTTTTAGATAGTTCCTTTGCAGTCATGTTATTTATTTTTCTTAACTCTTGAATTCTTCTTCCAATTTCCATTTCTAATCCTCCTATACTTTTAGTACTATATTATAATAGATACTCGTTACTTTATCGTATTAAATGACTAAGTTCAATAGAAAAATTGGCAATTTATTTTATCTTTCACGTAATCTTAAAGAATTAAGATTAACTTTAGAGTTACTTTCTGATGTTTAATATTCACCTATGGTTGATTTTTTTAGAATGGTTGTGTTAGACTATTTTGGATTCATAACAAATTTAAGAGCAGTAAAAAATAAAATAAAAGTAAAAAGGAGAAAGAATATGGATAAAATTATGATTGCTTATGACGGTTCTACTCATTCGTTTGCTTCAATTGAAGAAGTAAAAAAATTAAAAAAAGGGTTTCCTCTTGTAAAGATAGTGATTTTACATGTAACAGATATTGCAGATTTAAAAGATCAAGCTCTTTCTTTGTCCGATGATGCAAAAGTTAGAAAATACCATCGAGAACAAAAAATTAAAGAAGAGTTAGCTGGATTATTAGATGAAGAAGAATACACCATCGAATTACTATATGGAGACCCAGCAACAGAAATTTTAGGACATATTAAGAAGAATCCAACAGACTTACTAGTATTGGGAACTCGTGGTCTAAATGCCATTCAAGAATTTGTTATGGGAAGTGTAAGCCATAAAGTGGTGAAGTATGCTACTGTGCCAGTCTTGATTGTTAAATAAAGTATAAAAGGAGTTTGACCTTTATTGATGTTATTAAGTTTAAGAAAAGATGAATGGTTTGGGAATGTCAAAAATGATATTCTGGGTGGCTTAGTTACATCTATTGCACTAATTCCTGAAGTAATTGGATTTGCAATTATTGCTGGAATTAATCCAATCACAGCATTATTTGCTTCAGTAATTACCATTGTTGTTACTTCTGTTACAGGTGGTCGTCCAGGTATGGTCTCTGCCGCTGCAGGGTCTATGGCTTTGGTAATGGTTACCCTTATAAAAAATTATGGTGTGGAATATATGATAGCTGCAACCATTTTAACGGGTTTTATTCAATTAACGCTTGGATATTTAGGTATTCAGAAATTTATGAAATTTATTCCGAAGCCTGTTATGTTAGGATTTGTTAATGCATTAGCATTGCTGATTTTTATTGCACAGATTCAACAATTGGGTGGGAAAAATTCTTGGACATACATTATGGTATTGGTTACCATTGCAATGATGTATTTAATTCCTAAGCTCACTAAAGTAATCCCTCCAGCGCTCGTTGTTATTCTTTTAATGACAACATTAGTATTTCTTTTTCCTTTAGGTGTTCAAACAGTTGGTGACTTAGGTGATATGAATGGTACGCTACCTTTTCTTTCTATTCCAGCAATTCCATTTTCAATAGAAACCTTAAAAATTATTTTACCAACTTCAATCGCTCTTGCAATGGTTGGGTTAATAGAATCTCTTTTAACATTACCGTTGATAGATGATATGACAGGTACCGTTGGAAATAGTCAAAAAGAAGTGAAATCTCAAGGGTTAGCAAATATAATTACAGGATTTTTTGGTGGACAAGCTGGGTGTGCAATGATTGGACAAGCAGTCATTAACGTTAAATCTGGTGGTTTGAAAAGATTATCAACCCTTACTGCGGGAATGAGTCTCTTGTTTATGATTTTATTTTTAAGAGATACCATGGTTCAAATTCCTACAGCAGCCTTAATTGGAATTATGATCACTGTTTCTTTTGAAACATTTGATTGGAAAAGTTTTGGTTATGTAAGAGATGTACCTTTTACTGAAAGTATTGTTATGTTAGTAACAGTAGGGATTGTTGTGTACACTCATAATCTAGCAATCGGAATTGCTATTGGTGTTTTAATGAGTGCCATTATATTTATGTCTAAACTTTCAAAAATAGAAATCATTCAATCCGGAAAAACCATAAAAATTATTGGACAACTATTTTTTGCTTCCACTCATTCATTTAAGGATGTAATGGAATCCATTCAAGTTGAAGAAGAAGTAATTTTAGATTTCACGGGTTCTCAAATATGGGATGATTCTGGTGTAGAAGCTGTCTATGAGAGTATTCAAAAATTGAAATCTGAACATGTAAATGTCCGAGTGAAAGGGTTAACTACACATAACCTAAAATTAGACGGACGCTTAAAAGAATATATGTATGAGTAAATTACTTAAAATACATCTTTCATGAATATGATTGGTGTATTTTTTTATATTAAAGTTGCATATTCATGTTTCTTTTTACTAAGTTTTGATATAATTTATACACTAATCAAGTATGGAATGATGTATCATTTTTTTAAAATAGAAAGGTGGTACTCTGTGGATAATGACGAAGAAAAAGACAAGATAAAAACTTTAGAAGAACTCAAGGGTTTGGAGAATCATACTTCTTTATTAGAAATGAATAAGCGTATGGACAATGGTATAGACAAGGAAAAAGTAACCAATACAAATCTGCATTGGCTACCTATAGGAATTGCTCTTGGATCAGCTATGGGCGTTTCTACTAACCAATTATCTCTTTGGTTATCTCTTGGTATTATTTTAGGACTTCTTCTTAGTTTTTTATCCAGAAAGAATTGATTAAAATAAAAAAAGAATGAGAGGCGAAAATCTATGGAATGGATTAGATTAATTGGAATTGTAATTATTGTAATTGGATTTGTATTGAAGTTGGATACAATTGCCGTTGTGTTAATAGCCGCGCTAGTTACTGGCTTAGTTTCAGGTATCTCCTTTATGGAAATCTTGGCAATTTTAGGAGAAGCATTTGTAAATAATAGATTGGTCACCTTATTCTTTCTAACCTTGCCGATGATTGGTTTATCTGAACATTTTGGGTTGAAAAGTCAAGCAACGAATCTGATTAAAAAAATGAAGAGTTTAACTTCTGGAAGAATGCTGACTCTTTATCAATTTATTCGAGAATTAGCTGCATTTTTCTCTATACGAGTACAAGGACAGACACAATTTGTGCGTCCGATTGTAGATCCTATGGTACAAGCTGCATCTAAATTAAAATATGATCATGTTGAAGAAGAAGATGTGGAGATATTAAAAGCCAAATCAGCTGCTTCAGAAAACATTGGGAATTTCTTTGCACAAAATACCTTTATTGCCAGTTCAGGTACGCTTTTGATTGCTGGAACAATGGAATCTTTAGGATATGATATTTCCCCAGTAGCAGTTGCACAAGCATCCATTCCTATCGCGTTGATTGCATTGGCATTAGCTGCAACGAATAACTACCTCTTAGATAAGAGATTAGATCGTAAGTATGGCAAACGTAATCACTCGAAGAAGGAGGGGAGTAAATAATGAATCTAGATTCTGTTAAAGAATTTTTAAGTGAAGTATCTGCTTTTCTACAATTACATATCCCAGAATTTCTTGAATTTTTCTTTGTACTTGTTGGGCTTCAATTATTATATACTGCCTATCGTGTTCTTCGTCAAAAAGATCATCCGGCTAAAATCGGTACAGCTCTTTTCTGGATCTTTTTAGGAATATTATTTGCAGGTGGGAAAGTAGTTCCTGCTGAAGTAAGTGGGATCATTCTTTTTGGAATTGGTATTTTAACGTTGTTAAAACAAGTTAAGTTAGGAAAAGTAGAATCAAACACTGCCGAAGAACAAGAAAAATATGCTTCTAAATATGGTAATAAAATTTTCATACCAGCCATTTTACTAGCTTTTACAGCAGTTGCCATTGCACAGTTTACTCCACTTGGTGGGCAAGTTGGAATTGGAGCAGCAGCCGTTATTTCTTTAATGGTTGCAATGATTTTATTTAAAGCTTCACCAAAACTAATGTTGAGTCAGTCCGATCGAATGGTTCAACAAGTTGGTTCTGTAGGGATTCTACCTCAGTTATTAGCGGCTCTCGGAGTTTTATTTACGGCAGCAGGGGTAGGCGATGTCATTTCTGATTTGATTTCTGGTTTTGTTCCAGAAGGAAATCAATTAATTGGAGTGATTGCTTATGTGTTAGGAATGGTTATTTTCACAATGATTATGGGGAATGCCTTTGCGGCGTTTACTGTCATTACTGCTGGAATTGGTATTCCATTTGTTATTGCCCAAGGTGCTGATCCTGTTATAGCAGGAGCCTTAGCAATGACAGCTGGATTTAGTGGAACTTTAATGACACCAATGGCAGCTAACTTTAATGCATTGCCAGCCGCGTTGTTAGAGATGAAGAATCCAAATGGCGTTATTAAAGCTCAAACACCGATGGCTCTTATCTTAATTGTTATTCATATTGCTCTTATGTATTTTTGGGCATTTTAAAATTAGAAAGGGGATTATAAAAAATGAAAATTTTAGTAGCAGCATTTGATCCGTTTGGCGGAGAAAAAATAAATCCAGCTTTGGAAGCTGTAAAGAAATTAGAAGATACGATTGCTGGAGCAGAAATTGTGAAGTTAGAAATTCCAACTGTTTTCCAAAAATCAGGAGAAGTTCTACGAAAGAAAGCATTGGAAGTTAAACCTGACATGATTTTATGTGTGGGACAAGCAGGGGGACGCTTTGCTTTAACTCCTGAACGAGTAGCTATCAACCAAGATGATGCTCGTATTAAAGACAACGAAGGAAATCAACCGATTGATGTTCCAATCAAAGAAGATGGTGCACCAGCATACTTTGCAACTTTGCCTATTAAGGCGATGGCTGCCAAAATTAAAGAAGCAGGAGTTCCTTCTGCGGTTTCTAATTCAGCTGGAACGTTTGTATGTAACCATATTATGTACCAAGCATTGTATTTGTCAGCTAAAGAATTAAACAATATTCCTGCAGGATTTATCCATGTTCCTTATATTCCAGAACAAGTTGTGGATAAACCTGAAAAACCAGCAATGAGTCTAGATGATATTGCAAAAGGCCTAACTGCTGCACTAGAAGCAATGGTCGAATACGCTGGAAAAGAAGATCTGAAACTAGTTGGCGGTACTACTCATTAATAAGTAACTAAAGAATCCCCAAGAATCCTTTCACGTATGAAGGGTTTTTGGGTTTTTTGTTGGATTCAAACCGTCTATCTGTAAGAGGAGAACGTGGTATAATGATTAGTATACGTAGTTAATGATGAAGGAGGTTTCTTTATAATGATTGAAAAGAAAACGGATTCTATTTTAGGAATAGACATAAAAAAAATACAAAAAATTGAATTAGAAATACTAATAGAATTTGATAGAATCTGTAGGAAACACGATATTCGTTATCAATTATATGCAGGAACACTCATCGGAGCAATTCGGCACAAAGGTTTTATTCCTTGGGATGATGATATAGATGTTAGTATGCTTCGAGAGGATTATCATAAATTTTTATCAGTTGTAGAAGAGGAACTAAGCTCTGAATATTTTTTTCAAACTCATGAAACCGATCCAAACTATATCAACAAATTTGCAAAGATTCGGAAAAATAGAACTGTTTTTATGGAAAAATTAGTAGAAGGAATAGATATGCACCATGGATTTTACATAGATATATTTACTTTTGATAGTGTGAAATTAGACACGTATAAAGGGAAATATCAAATATGGTTATTAAGAACCATTGATTCTTTTTTCAAATATAGAATAAAGACTAGATACGAAACGCTAGAAGATGGTTTTGAAAAGAAGAAAGCTACGTTTAAATATCATCTTATTAAAATTTTACCTATCTCTAAAGAAAAGGTTGAACGATGTGTGTTGAAAATAATGACGATGTTTAATGATGAGAAAACAGAATATGTTGCTGATTTGGCTAACCCAGGTGAGGGTGTATTGGAAAAATTTATGCTACGAAGAGAAACACTTGAAGATTCAATTGATTGGGATTTTGAAGAATATAAATTTCCAGTTCCTCGAGCTTACGATGAGGTTTTAACGAGAGCCTATGGAGATTATATGCAACCACCCGAAGTTCAAGTATCTCACCATAATATTGTTAAAATAGATTTAAATACAAAAAATAATAAACAGTAAATTTAAAGAGACGATACTCGTTGTTCATTCATAAGATCGGTCAGAATGAGTTATGGTAAACTACTAAGACAACGATTCGTTCTAAGGGGTTATATAAATAATGAAAAAAATTGAAATGAGTAATATTTTTATAACGCAACAAGTAGACTTATTCCAATGTCCAGTTTGCGGTGAAGTATTTCGAGAAGTAAAGGAAAATAGTATGATTTGTATAAACCATCATCAGTTTGACCTTTCTAAAAAAGGAACCCTTCATTTATTGTCAAAAGGTGGACAAAATGAATATGGCAAAGAAATGTTGTCCAGTCGAAAAAAACTAGCTGATTCTGGCTTTTTCTATCCATTGTTGGATGCAGTCATGAAACAAATAGACGCTCCTCATCAAGATACAATTTTGGATGTGGGTTGTGGGGAAGGGTCTCATCTGCATTATTTATCTAGTCAAGGACTAAATGGAACTAAAATTGGATTTGATATTTCCAAAGAGGGAATTCAACTAGCAGCGAATCATTTTTTTGAGGATGCTTTTTGGTGTGTGGCTGATTTAGCTCATTCACCTTTTGCAGCTGACAAATTTGATGTCATTTTAAATATTTTTTCTCCATCTCAGTATCAAGAATTTGATCGTCTTTTGAAGCCAAGGGGAAAAGTTATAAAGGTCGTTCCGGATTCAGATTATCTAATTGAGTTAAGAGAAACGTTATTTGAAGGGGAGCAATCTAAGCAAGTGTATGAAAATGAAAAGGTAGTTAATCGCTTTAAAGAATTCTACCCAAATTGCTCACACGAACATGTCAGATATACAATTGATTTAACAGAAGATATGGCGAAATGGCTTGTGGAAATGACTCCTCTTGCATGGCATGCATCACAAGGAGCGCTAGAACAGATAAAGAAAGATCCAATCAAAGAAATTACAGTTGCAGTATCGGTTCTTGTTGGAACAAAGGAAAATTATTGAATCGGTTTTTCTTAAAGGTAAAGGAAATAGTTTACAAATCGATGTCATATGGTATAATTAAATTTGTCATTTTGTTCGTGCTGCTTATAAGTACTATAAAATGAACACCTTCAACGTATTCATTCGCCGTGGTCATCACCGAGTTTATACGTTTTTTTGTTGTATTTTTTTAAATCTATTTTATAAACAAGCTGAATAGGAATAAACATGGCATCCATAATGGATGTTTTTTTTCATTCTAGAAGTTGAAATGGTATACTTATATACGTTAAAAGTATTTATTCAAAAATTTTAAAAAGTAATAAGGAGTGGGCTGCTATGGATATTGCTGACCTAAAAAGACAAGTGATAGAAGCTTGCAAAGAAATCGGCATCGACAAAATCGGATTTACCACAGCAGAACCTTTTGAATATATGGAAAAACCTTTGCAAGAACAACATGCAAAGGGTCACACTACTGGATTTGAACATCGTGTTTTGAAAGAACGAATCTACCCTGACTTAATCTTTGATCAGCCCAAGTCTATTCTTTCTATCTGTTTAGCTTATCCTAGTAAACCCTTAGAAAAAGCTGAAAGAGTAAAAGGAGAAAGACGAGGTAGTTTTGCCCGTGCATCTTGGGGAGTAGATTATCATGATATTCTCCGGGATAAGATGGATCAATTAGTCTCATTTATGCAGGAGAAAGTACCTTCAGCACGTTTTAAGCCGATGGTTGATACAGGAGAGCTAATTGACACGGTTGTTGCTCAGCGGGCAGGTGTTGGCTTTATTGGGAGACATGGTTTATTGATTACGGAAGAGTTTGGTTCTTATGTATATTTGGGAGAAATTGTTACAGATATTTATTTTGAACCAGATGAGCCTGGAGAATTTGGTTGTGGTGAATGTACAAGATGTGTGACTTCTTGTCCAACAGGAGCCATTCTTGGAAATGGAGAATTAAATCCTATTCTTTGTTTGTCTTTCCAAACGCAAACAAAAGGAAGTATGCCAGAAGAATTTCGTAGTAAAATCGGTCATGTTATTTATGGTTGTGATATTTGCCAACAGGCTTGTCCATACAATCGAGGGAAAAACTTCCATTTACATCCAGAAATGGAACCTGAACCAGACCGTGAAACACCACTGCTACAACCTTTCTTAACAATAAGTAATCGAGAATTCAAAGAACGTTATGGAGTACTAGCAGGATCTTGGAGAGGGAAGAAG
Source organism: Jeotgalibaca sp. MA1X17-3 (assembly GCF_021513155.1). Classification (NCBI taxonomy): domain Bacteria; kingdom Bacillati; phylum Bacillota; class Bacilli; order Lactobacillales; family Carnobacteriaceae; genus Jeotgalibaca; species Jeotgalibaca sp. MA1X17-3. The sequence continues at coordinate 1,876,576 of NZ_CP090983.1, read as the reverse complement.
CCTTTACAAAGGAATGCAATTATTGCTTTAGCCAATTACCGTGATCGAACTGCCATTCCGGAATTATTGAAAGTCATGGAAAAAGATCCAAGACCGATGATTCGAGGAACAGCGGGTTGGGCAATTGGTGAAATTATGCGACAAATAAATCCGGAGTTACTCGGTTTTTTCCGTGAAAGAATTGATGTCGAAGAAGACCTAGAAGCGAAAGCAGAAATGGAAATGGCTCTAGAAAAGTTAGAGCAATTATAAATAATAAGAACGTAAACGGATTGAAGGAGTATTTTTATGACGAATCATATTGTATTATTTGAACCACAAATCCCAGCGAACACTGGAAATATAGCACGGACGTGTGCTGCCACCAATAGTCCGTTACATTTAATTGAACCACTTGGATTCTTAACCGATGATAAGCATCTGAGACGAGCAGGTTTGGATTACTGGAATGAAGTAGATATAAAGAAACATGAAAGCTTACCAGCTTTTCTGGAATACTTAGGAACACGTAAATTATATTTAATTACAAAGTTTGCTGAAAAAGTGTACTCTGATGTAGACTATACAAAAGAGGAAGATGTATTCTTTATGTTCGGAAAAGAAACAACCGGTCTTCCAGAAGAATTCATGAAAGAACATGAAGAGGATTGTTTGCGTATACCGATGAATGACGAACATGTACGTTCTCTTAATTTATCGAATACGGCCTGTATGATTGTATATGAAGCATTGCGACAACAAAGTTTTCCCTCTTTAGAGAAAAGTCATCGTTACGAAACAGATAAATTAAAAAAATAAGTATAAAATATATTTTAATGAGTATCAAAAAGATTAACAAAAAAATGCCGAGGTGAATTATGACAAACACATTGAATCTTTATTCTGAGATTGAACCGTTGACTTCTGTTATTTTAAAACGTCCAGGAAAAGAAATTGAAAATCTAATTCCAGATATGCTGGAAGAACTATTATTTGATGACATTCCTTACTTACCACTTATGCAAGCGGAGCATGATGCTTTTGCTGAAATTTTGAGAGAAAATGGAGCAGAAGTATTTTATATAGAAAAACTTGCAGCGGATGCTTTTATTTCCTCTGAAAAAATAAATCAAGAAAAGTTTATCGAACAAATGATTCGTGAGTCAGATGTAACGGATGAACTAGTTTTTGAAGGGTTGAAAAAATTGTTTTTCTCAATGGAAGCCCAAGAAATGATTGATAAAATGATTGCAGGTGTTCATCGCAATGAAGTAAACTTTTTACCAGAAGGAACGATAAGAGAGTATCCTTTATTCCTCATGAATCCAATGCCGAATCTTTATTTTACGCGTGATATTGCTTCCGTAGTAGGGACGGGAATGGTCATTAATAACATGATGTTTGATGCTCGTAAACGAGAAACCTTATTAGTAGAATTAGTTGCTCAAGCTCATCCTGAATTTAAGTTAGATGAAAAACATATTTGGTTAAATCGTAACCAACCTGATTTTTATACAGAAGGTGGCGACATCATTGTTTTGAGTGATGAAGTTGTAGCCGTTGGAGTATCGCAACGAACAAATATTGAAGGAGTAATGGCAATTGCGAAGAGTCTTTTTGCAGAAGACTCTGGCTTCAAGAAAGTTTTAGCGATTGAAATTCCTAATGTTCGGGCAATGATGCATTTGGATACGGTATTTACGATGATTGATAAAAATATTTTTACCATTCACGCTGGAATTCAAAATGTAGATGGAAGTATGACCATTCATTTAGTGGAACCTGGTAGAGATGGAAATGAATTGGATGTTACGATTTTGAATCATCTAGGAGATGCTCTATGTGATGCTCTTGGTGAAAAAGAAATCAATATCATACCTTGTGGAGGTGGTGACGAGATTGATGGTCCCCGCGAACAATGGAATGATGGTTCCAACACATTAGCAATCGCATTAGGGAAAGTAATTACTTATGACCGGAATACGGTTACGAATGCACTACTTAGAGAACAAGGAATTGAAGTAATTGAAATAGCTTCTAGCGAATTATCTCGCGGAAGAGGGGGCCCACGTTGTATGAGTATGCCGTTGACCCGAAAATCTAAATACGATTAAAATAATGAAATAGCCAAAAAAGAAGAAGCATTTATGCCTCTTCTTTTTTTATAACCATTTTTTAAAATAAATGATGTTGATCAGTTGATTGTGTTATTGCATAAGGGGAATAAAAGTCTCTTTTTCAATAATTAATATACAGTGAAAGCCTTCCGAATGAAGAAAGACATCCAATTATTTCCAAATAAGATTTCCCATTTTGGATTTTCTATGTCAAAACATTAAGAAAAGGTTATAATAAGATTATCATATGGTAAAAAAGGAGATTGAAGATGACTGAAAAATTAGATTTACAAGCGTTACAAAATGGGTCGGATATCAGAGGGATCGCTATCTCGACTTCTCACCAAGAAGAAACTCTCACTCCAAAACGCGTGTCAAAAATTGGCTATGGTTTTATGAAATGGCTAATTGAAGAAAAAGAACTGCCATCTACATCAGAAAAAAAGATAAAAATTGCGATTGGACAGGATAGCCGTCTTTCTGGCGATGACATGAAAGCAGCTTTGATAAAAGGAATGCAAGACTTCGATGTTGAGATTGTAGATTGCGGATTATCAACGACACCTGCTATGTTTATGTCTACCATTTATGAAGGATTTCAAGTAGATGCTTCCATTATGATTACAGCGAGTCACCTTCCTTTTGAATACAATGGATTAAAATTTTTCACAGCTTCGGGGGTGCAGAACATGAAGACATTGAACAAATTCTAGAGTTTGCAGCAGAATTACCAGAAGAAGTCACCTTTCAATTAAAACAAGAAGTTATTGAGAAGGATTTATTATCCGTTTATGCAGCAGATCTAGTTGAAAAGATTAGAAAAGGGAATTCCAAATAGTGCTCATCCAGAGAAACCTTTATTAGGCCGTCATATTGTGGTGGATGCCGGAAATGGGGCGGGTGGATTTTTCGTAGAGCAAGTTTTAAAACCACTAGGAGCGGATACAGAAGGAAGCCAGTTCCTTGATCCAGATGGAACTTTTCCTAATCATGAACCAAATCCAGATAATAAAGAAGCTATGAAAAGTCTCCAAAAAGCAGTGATTGCTTATGAAGCTGATTTAGGTATTATTTTTGATACGGATGTGGATCGATCCGCTCTCGTGGATGATGAGGGGAATGTTTTTAATCGTAACAATCTAATTGCATTAATTTCAGCGATTTTATTAAAAGAAGAACCAGGGGCAACTGTTGTTACAAATTCAGCTACTTCAAAGCATTTAGAAACCTTTTTAAATAATTTAGGTGGAACGTTAGATCGATATCTAACGGGATATCGAAATGTAATCAATCGAGCAATGGAACTGGATGAAAAAGGTGAAAATGCTGTTTTAGCAATTGAGACGAGTGGACATGCTGCCTTAAAAGAAAATTATTATTTGGATGATGGGGCTTATCTCATTGCTAAATTATTAATGGCAGATGCTACGTTACTTTCTGAAAACAAGAAATTGAGTGATTTAATTAGTAAGTTGAATCAGCCAAAAGAAACACTAGAATATCGATTTACGATTATTGATGAGGCAGTGACGGAGACGGGAAATCAAGTCATAGATAATTTTAAAGAGTTCTTAGAGCAACAAGAAGATTTAGCCATCGTAAAAAATCACTTAGAAGGAATTCGGGCTGATTTTTCTGGGAAATATGGGCAGGGATGGTTTATTTTACGAATGAGCTTGCATGAGCCTCTTTTAGTTTGGACGATTGAAAGTGATGAAGAAGGAAAACTCCCTCAATTAGAAGAAGAGCTTCTACCATTCTTTATGGAACAAGAAGGATTAAATCACGATAAAATCAAACGAAAATAACGAAAAGAGGCCCCATCGACTATACTTGTAAAGGGTGAATAAAATATGATAATACCAGATATTACTTTGTATAATGGCGTAAAAGTCCCCCAAATTGGTTTAGGTGTTTTCTTAATGGAAGAAGAAGAGGAAGCAAAATGGGCAATCCAACGAGCAATAAAGACGGGATATCGTCATTTTGATACGGCATCCATATATGGGAATGAAGAATTCCTAGCAAAAGCCCTACTGAAAAGTGAAATGAATCGTAACGAATTCTTTTTAACTTCAAAAGTTTGGAATAACCGACAAGGGTATTCACAAACGAAAGAGGCTTTTCAGGAAAGTATTGATAAGTTACAAACGGATTATTTGGATTTGTATTTGATTCACTGGTTTGGGGTAGATGTAAAAGGGACATGGCGTGCAATGGAAGAGTTGTATGAAGAGGGGAAGATTCGTGCCATTGGTGTGAGTAATTTTACAATTGATCATTTAGAAAGTATGAAAGAATTTGCTCGGATTATGCCTATGATTAATCAAGTAGAAACGCATCCCTATTTCCCACAAAATGAGTTACGCGATTATATGCAAAAAGAAGAGATTGCCCATCAAGCTTGGGGTCCATTAAGTCAGGGGAAGAGTGATTTACTGATGCATCCTCTCCTTTATGAAATAGGGAAAAAGTATGGAAAGACACCTGCACAAATCACTTTGAAGTGGCACACAGAAAGGAATACGATTGTTATTCCTAAATCGGTTCACTCTAGACGAATTGCAGAGAATTTTGATTTATTTGATTTTACTCTCACAGAGGAAGATATGAAAGCGATTGAAGAAATGAATATGGAAGCACGTTTTGGAAGAGACCCTCTAGATTGGGAGTTTGTCGAACGAACATCGAGAGAGTAAGATTCATGAAGGAGACATCTGGGCTGTCTTTTAATCAGGCTTTAAGGAAGAACTAACAAATAGGAAAGAGGCTAGGACAATGTCCTAGCCTCTTTATGCTATTCTTCATTTTTCGTTTCAGTTGTTGATTCTAAAGTGGGTTCATCTTTTTTTTGATGAGACTCCTGAATAAAGATATCGATTAATAGGAGAGTATTCTTTTGTTTTTGAATCACTTTAAAAATCACTTTATCGAAATCGATTTCATCACCAACTTGGATGTCATATTTTTCATTGAGCATCCATCCCCCGATTGTATCAACATTTTCTTCTTCTATTTTTAAACCAAAAAGATCGTTGACATCATCAATCAGCATTCGTGCCGTAATTCGATAATGGTCTGTTCCTAATTTGATAAATTCAGGTTGGTATTCTGTTTCAAAGTCATCGGAAATATCCCCAACAATTTCTTCTACGATATCTTCCATGGAAACTAATCCACTCGTACCCCCATATTCATCCATCAAAATAGCTATTTGATTGTGTTCGCGTTGCATTTTTACAAGTAAATCTTTTATTGGTAATGTTTCAATCACGGTAATAACCGGCCGAATATAATCTTGAATAATAAATTCTGAAGTCGTTTGGTCCCGCACTGCTTCGACATAAGCAGCAAAAATCTCTTTGGTGTTGATCACGCCTAAGATATTATCTTTATCATTTTCAATCACTGGATACCGAGTATATTTTTCTGCCCGGACTTTATCTGCGATGTCATCTAATGTATCTTCAGACCAAACGGTTGCCATTTCTGTTCGTGGAATCATAATTTCTCGAGCCATTCTTTCATCAAAATTAAAAACATTTTCAACAAATTGATACTCTTCGTGATTAATTTCTCCACTCTTCAAACTTTCACTCATAATCATTCGTAACTCTTCTTCCGAAACGCGGTCATCCGACTCAGAAAAAGTAGCAAAACCCATTGCTTTAGATATTCCGTTTGCAGTTTTATTTAATATAAAAATAAGTGGGTACATGACTCGATACCACACACTCAAAGGACCAGCAATTTTTAATCCAAGTTTTTCTGTTTTGGTGATTGCGATATTTTTCGGAACTAACTCACCAACGATTACTTGAATAGAAGTAAGGATGGTAAATGAAACAAAAAATGATAAGATGGTAGAGACACTTTTTGGAAGTGTGAATTGATCAAATAAATTATCGAAAATCCGTTTAAATGTAGGATCTCCTAACCAACCGAGAGCTAATGAAGTAATGGTCACACCTAATTGAGTTGCGGACAAGTAGCTATCTAATTTCATCGTCATTTCTTTAAGCTTTTTGGCTTTCAGATTTCCATTCTCAATTAAAAAATTTAAACGAGAAGGACGAATTCGAACGAGTACATATTCTGCCATCACAAAAAAAGAGGCAATGAGTAAGATAAAAAAGAATAGAAATAAACCGGTTGAAATCTTCACTTTGCATCGCTCACTTTATAGTAAAATGAGCTTTCACCTCCTATGATGTGTATTCCTCTGTAAGGGACACGCTTGGGCAAAGCTGGTTATCTTTTAATACGTTCCGATAATAAATCACGGACTTTCTTCTCTATATTTTAATGGAAAATTAATATCAATAAAAGCTATGTATGCTAAAATTATAAATCAAATAACTAGTTTTGCAATCTAATTGAGCTTATTTCAACTATTCTTATCTATTTTATTAAAAAAATCGTACTTTAGTATGTTTCAGAATGAAAAAATAATTGGTATGGTAAGAGATCAGGAACTATAAAAATTGAATATTGAATTTAGTAAGGGATGAAGCAGATGAAAGAAGAAACAAAAGAAAAAATAAAGTTATGGATCAAACGTTATTTTGTGAAACTACAAAATTTTTGGCGACGATATCGATTTAATAAATTAATTATCCTTCTGGGTTTGTGCATGATTTTAGTGGGAAGTAGTTATTTTGTTTTTCTTGCGAAGACCGCTGATGTAGAAAATTTAAAGAGTGGCTTACAGGAAACGACCATCGTGTATGATCGATATAAGGAAGAAGCCGGAGAGCTTTATTCACAAAAAGGAACCTTTGTCCCCATTGATGAGATCTCATCAAATATTCAAATGGCGGTTGTTTCAACGGAAGATAAACGGTTCTACAGTCATAAAGGAGTTGATCCTATTGGGATTGGCCGAGCGGCTGTTGGATTTGTCATCAATCGTGGAAATATTGTAGGTGGAGGATCGACCATCACTCAACAATTAGCTAAGAATGCCTATCTATCTTTAGATCAAACGCTCATTCGAAAAGCTAAAGAATTATTTTTATCTTTTGAAATAGAAAAACAATATGAAAAAGATGAAATACTAGAAATGTATCTAAACAACTCTTACTTTGGAAGTGGAGTTTGGGGAGTGGAAGATGCTTCAAAAAAATACTTTGGAAAATCAGCAGCTGAAGTTACGATGGCAGAAGGTGCTGTGCTAGCAGCAATTTTGAAAGCTCCTAGCTATTATAATCCTTTAGATCATTATGAAGAGAGTATCGAACGAAGAGATTTAATTCTTCAACTCATGGTAGATAACGAGATAACTGACCAAGAATCAGCTGACCTAGCGATGGCAGAAGGAATTTATCTAAACGATCAATATGCCAATAATCGTAATTATCAATATCCTTTCTATTTTGATGCGGTTATTGACGAAGCAATTCATGTGTATGGTTTTGAAGAAGAGGACATTATGAACCGCGGTTATAAAATTTATACGGGTCTCGATCAAGAGTATCAAATCCAAATGGATCAAACGTATGAAGATGCCTATTTTGTTGATGCAGAAGATGGAACGTTAATGCAGAGTGCATCTGTAGCGATGCATCCAGAAACAGGAGATGTCCTAGCAATCTTAGGAGGAAGAGGGGAACAGGTTTTCCGAGGGTTCAATCGAGCTACTCAAATGAGAGTCCCACCTGGATCAACAATTAAACCTCTTTCTGTTTATACGCCAGCGTTAGAAAATGGCTATGATGTGGATTCAATGGTGATTGATGATGATACGTTAACGTATGGTGAAAATAATGATTATTCAGTAAAAAATTATGACTTATACAGTTCTTATGAAGAGATGCCTTTGTATCAAGCAGTAGCAGAAAGTAAAAATACAGTAGCTGCTTACTTATTGGATAAGATGGGCATTCAAAAAGGAATTAATAAATTAAAGAAATTTGGAATTTCTGTGAGTCCAGAAGATGAAGTGTTAGGTCAGGTAGCTCTTGGCGGTATGGATGGCGTTTCTCCTTTACAAATGGCAAGTGCATTCGGGACATTCCCTAATAAAGGGATTCGTACAGAAGCGCGTTTTATTACGAAAATTGTTGATTCTACAGGGGCGGTTGTTGTTGATAATACCGAACCGAAAACAACTCGTGTAACTACTCCAGAAGTTTCTGAAAAGATGACGAGTATGTTAATGGAGGTATATGCTCCAGGGGGAACTGGCTATGGCGCTCAACCTTATAATGGTATGTTAATTGCCGGTAAAACAGGAACATCAGAATTAGATGCAGAAAATACGATTAATCGTTCGAAATGGATGATTGCTTATACACCAGATATGGTAGTAGCAACTTGGATTGGATTCGATGAAACAGATGAGGTCCACAATTTGAATGGAATTGGGATGATGTTTTATGATCTCTTTAGTGCCGAAACAGGGAACTTATTGAGTATTAGTCCCCAAACTGAATTTACAGTGGGTGGAGCAGCAGAAATCAGTGGACAAGAGACGACTACAGATGGAGGTTGGAACAACCCACTGAATGACTTTATTCAAGGTGTCGATGAGTTTGGTCAAAGAATTGAAGAGGGTTCTAAAAAGATATTCGATTGGGCTAGAAATGTTTTTAATTAATAGTGATCGAGTGAAAAAACTAGTTTTTATCTTTATCCATTTTACAAAAAAGACTCCTGGAGTAGCGAACGTACTTTCGTAGTTTTTTATGGTAATGTTTTTTTAAACATGTTATGATTAATACAGTAAATTGTAAAGGATGGATGTTATGAGTAATATATACGATCTTGCATATGAATTAGAAAAAGGGTTACGCACACAACCTTCTTTCCTAGAATTGACTTCAGCGTATGAAGAAGTAAAAGGAAATGAAGAAGCGTACGCTTTATTTCAGGAATTCACTGCAATGCAACAAGAACTACAAATGAAACAAATGAGTGGAGAAGGTCTTTCTGAAGAATACATCGAGCAAGCTCAAGAAATTGCTGGACGTGCTTCAACTAACGAAATGATCCAAAAAATGATGACAGCAGAACAACAACTGGGAACAGTTATTGAAGATGTTAACAAAATCATTATGAAACCTCTACAAGATTTGTATACAACCGAAACAACAGACGCAGAGTAATCTCGTCCTATAATTAAAAATAAGCAGGCTTTGACTTTTCGTGATCCAAGGGCTGGCACAAAAGAACCCATTATTATTGCAGAAATTCTGCTAGGGACACTAGCCAGCTTTTCGATGGAAAAGGCAAAGCCTTTTTTTGTTTTATACTAAAATACTGATTACAGAAAGGAGAGAAGCAATGATTCGATTTATTCATACAGCAGATTTACACTTGGATAGTCCCTTTAAAGGCTTAAAACGAATGCACCCTCATTTATATGAAAAGGTCTACCAATCAACTTTTCAATCTTTTTATCATATTGTCAGCAAGGCTATTGAAGAAGAAGTAGATTTTTTGTTGATTAGCGGAGATATTTATGATGAGGAAAATCAGAGTGTCAAAGCCCAAGCTTTTCTTCGTGATCAAATGGGAAGATTAAAGGCAGCTGGAATACCAGTTTATCTATCACACGGAAATCATGATTTTTTAGGAAGAGAAACCTTGAAACTACAGATGCCGGATAATGTGATGATTTTTGGTACAGAACCTGAAACGGATGTATGGACAACAAAATCTCAAGAGAGAATTGCTATTACTGGCTTTAGTTATCAAACTCGTTGGGTAAAAGAACGAATGATTCAACAATATCCTAATCGGAAAAGTGATGTTGATTTTCATATTGGAATGCTCCATGGTTTTTTAGAAGGCTTAGAATCATCAGAAGGAGTCTATGCCCCATTCTCCATTCAGGAATTAAATGGTAAACAGTATGATTACTGGGCTCTTGGACACATTCATAAACGAGAAATCCTCCAGGAATCTCCTCCTATTATTTATTCGGGGAATATTCAAGGAAGAAATCCCAATGAGCTAGGTGAAAAAGGTGCTTATTTGGTAAGCTTAGAAAAAGGACGTTCTCCACGTTTGGAATTTCTTCCTACGTCTCCTATTATTTGGAAAGAAAAGCTGGTTTCTTTAAAAGGAGTGAGCAGTCTTCAAAGCTTGTTTGCTAGAGTAGAAACAGAAATCGAAGCAGCGGCAAAAGAAGAGCAAGGTGTTTTTCTTTCGATAACCATCGAAGATCAAGAAGAGTTACCTGAAGAAGTTATTGAGAAAATACAAGATGGTGATCTTTTAGAAGGCTTTAACCAAGATGATCATGAACCTTTTGTTTATCTTTACAAATTGAAAATTGCCCCAAAAAAGAAACAAGTCCCTTTTTCTTATGATCAAAAGATGCAGGAAAGTTTTGAAAAAAGTGGACAAGATTTGAAAGAAGGAGAAGTCTTTCGCAAAAAACTTCGAGACCTCTTTAAAAATCAAATCGTGCGTAGTCGTTTTTCTGAACTAGAACAAGATTCACTATTACAAGAAGAAATCCTAATAGCTGCTCAGGAGTTGCTGTTCGAAGATATCTTTTTTGAGGAGGAAGAGGATCGAAGTTGAAGATTACAAAAATTGAAATTTATGGATATGGAAAATGGCTTCATCAGGAATTTAATAGCTTGAAAGACATGCAAATTTTTCTTGGAAATAATGAAGCAGGAAAAAGTACATTATCTTCTTTTATTCATACGATGTTCTTTGGCTTTCCTTCTGCTCGAAAAAAAGATACAAATTCTTATGAACCAAAAAAAGGGGAAGCGTACGGTGGGAAAATATTCCTAACGGGGACCCGGTTTGGAACGATCATGATTGAGAGAATGAAGGAAAAGAACCGTGGGAAGGCTACTCTAACATACGAAAATGGAAAACAAGAAGTAGTTGATTCTTTAGCAGCTTATCTCTTAGGAGTTGATCGAGAAACATACGAATTACTTTATACATTTAAAATTGACAGCTTACTGGATTTAAATAAAGTGAAGAAAAATGATTTAAATCGACACTTGCTTAGTGTGGGAACAACTGGAAGTGAAAAACTACTTCAATTGGCAGATGATTACCGAAAAGAAGCTCAAAAAGAGTTTAAGCCTACCGGAACGGTGCCACCTTTAAATAAAAAAATTCAACAAACAGAAAACCTTCTTCTAAAATTAGAACAAGCCAAACAAAAAAAATAGTACGTATGAATCTTTTCTTCTAGAAGCTAGTCATATTCAGGAAAAAATTGAAGCCATTCATTTCCTCCAAAAAGATTTAGAAAGTAATAATCTTGAGTTATCTGAAAGTATTCGATTAAATGATTACTATCAAGAGTGGCTACATTTAAATAAAAAAATTGAAGAAGTAGATACAAGTATTCTTCCTCCCGATGCCCAACGTACGTGGGAAAGACTCCAGAGTAAAATTTCAGACGATCTTCAAACTCAGACCACGTATCAAGAACGGGTTCATCATTTAACTAAACAAAAAGAGGAATATTCACATGTAGAATGGTTTAAGGAGTATCAAAAAGAGTTAACTGCCCTACAACATGAAATACCTCAAGCAACTGCTCAATTTAATCGTAAACAGTTTTTGCAACAAACAATAGAAAAAATACAAGTGGAATTCCAGCAATTAAAAAGAGAAATGGGACTTGAAGAAGAAAAAACAATCGAACCTCTAGATGAAGAAAGTCGGAATGAAGCAGTAGCTCTACTGAATAAGGAAGAAGAGCTTCTCGAAAAGAAAAAGGAAATTCAACAACAGTTAGATCGTTGTGAGTCACAATTAAAGATAGTTGAACAGCGAATTGAAGGTGTGAAGCCGGATTTAGTGAGTGAGGATGTTTTTCAGAAATGGCAAAAACAAGCCGATCTACCAAAGGAAAACTCAAGCGTAGTTCCATCAACTAAAAAAAATAAAACGTTAATGATTATAGCGATTTTATTAGTTATGATAGTAGTGCTAGTAGGAGTTTTTGTTCCTTCCGCATTTTTATATACAGTATTATTCTCTGCTGGTTTCCTTACTATAGTAGGAATCATCACGTTGAGAAATCAGAATAAAAATACTAAAGAAATTCAAATTGAAGAAGCAACTCCTTTTTCAATGCAAACTTATATTCAACAAGCGACGCTACGGGAACGTTTGGTTGAGTGGAAAGTGGAAGAAGAAAGTGAACAAGAACAACTCATTCAGTTATTGAATCAACAAGAAGAAATGGACATGCAGTTGGAAGAACAAGTTCATAAGCAAAAAAAATGGCTTCAAATAGGAGGCTATCCTCTCTCTTTTACAGTGAGAAAAATTCTAGATGAAGATCCTGGGGAAATCCTTGCTAGAAAAAGAAGAGTTCTCGAAGAAAACCAACATCAATTGGAAGCCATAGAAAGACAGTTAGAAGTTTGGAAGAATCATTCTGCCTTTGTTAGAGAACATTTTGGATTAGAGCACCTTAATGATGTAGAATTTCTCAATCAGTTTACAGAAATTTATCAATCTGTTGTTTTAGAAGAAAGTATGTCTAGAAATATTCAAGATAAATATGTAGAAGTAAAGCGGGAACTGGATGAAGTTCAAGGAAAGTTAAAAGATAATCAAGAAAAAAGAAGCCAAATTCTTCAAAAAGCTCATGTAGAAACAGAAGCTGAATTTTATCAACTTCTTCATGCAAAAGAAGAGCAACGCAATCAAAAAAGACGGAGAGATTTCCTGGGAGAGCAATTAATAGGAAAAGAAGAGATTTTGAAAAAGTATCCACAAAAAGAATCTGCAGAACGTTTCCTAAAAGAAAACCAAGAGAAACTTCAAAATTTACAAAGTGAGTTAAAGACTTGGCAAAGAAAAGAAGTTTCAACTCGTCATGAAATCGACGAATTAGAAAAAGGTGGAACGTATAGTTCTCTTTTACAAGACTACGCTATGTTGGAAACAGAGATGAGAGAAATGATTATTGAGTGGGGCAGCAAAGTGATTGCGGCAGAATGGGTAGAAGAAACTCTTCGAGAAGGCCGAAATGATCGACTCCCCATTATCTTAGAGGATATGAATGCTTACTTTATTTTATTAACGGACAACATGTATTCACGGATTGCTTTTCAAAAATCGGGACTGAAAGTGCAACATAAAGATGGAACCATTTTCAAACCTCATGAGTTATCTCAAGGAACAATCGAGCAATTATATATTGCCATGCGGTTCGCTTTTATAAAAAACACATCGGATATTGCTAATTTACCAATCCTTATAGACGATAGCTTTGTAAACTTTGATGAAACTCGTAAGCAAGCGATGTTTTCTTTGATGCAAGAGTTAAGTGAAACTGTTCAAATTTTCTTTTTTACATTTGATAAAAATGTCTATGAAGTTTTCACCAACGAGCAAGTCTATATGCTACACTAAACAGATAGAAGGAGAGGAGTGGAAACATGACAAAAAAGATTTATGAATATGAACTGGATGAAGCTTTTGAAATTTATTTATTAATTAAAAGTGCAGATGTTCGTTTGGCAAAAAATAATAAGCCCTTTATTGCTTTTACATTTCAAGATCGAAGTGGCCAAATAGATGGGAAATTTTGGGATGCGAAAGAGGATGAGATCAATCGATTTCAGGCTGGAACCGTAGTAAAGGTTTCTGGGAAGAGAGAGTTGTATCAAAATAATCCTCAGTTAAGAATTACTAAAATGAGAATAGCACATGAAAACGAGGCGGTAGCGCCTGAACATTTTATCGAAAGAGCACCTTTACGCACGGAAGAAATGGTTGAAGAGATTAATCGCGTTTTATTTGAAATTACGAGTGCACCGATTAATCGAATTGTTCGATACATTTTGAATAAATATCAAAAAGCATTCTTTGATTTTCCAGCAGCGAAGAGACACCATCATGCTTTTGCGGGTGGATTAAGTTATCATACCGTTTCCATCCTTCGTCTTGCTGAAACGATAGCAAAGAATTATACGGGAATCAATCACTCTCTTTTATATGGTGGAATTATTTTGCATGATATTGGTAAAACCATAGAACTAACAGGTGCACTTTCAACAGAATATACATTAAAAGGGAATTTAATTGGACACATCGTATTAGTTGATGAAGAAATAACAAAGGCTTGTGAAGCTCTGAAGATTGAGGAAGATACAGAAGATGTTATTCTTTTAAAACATGTTGTTCTTGCTCATCACGGGAAATTAGAGTTTGGCTCACCGGTTGTTCCTCATCTTTTAGAAGCAGAAATTATTCATCATTTAGATAATTTGGATGCATCTATTAATATGATTGATACTGCAATACAGCGTACAAAACCTGGTGAATTTAGTGAAAGAGTTTTTGGATTAGGGAATAGAAACTTTTATAAGCCATCGGAATTGGTAGAACCAGATAGTAAATAATCATATAGAAAAAGGCCATACGCAAATGCGTATGGCCTTTTGGCTGATTCAATTTATTCAGCAGACTCTTCAGTTTCAGGAGTGGACTCTGTAGTAGCAGATTCTTCAGTTTCTGTAGTAGCACTATCTTGCGCTTCTACAGCTTCTTCTTCTACTAGGAAAGGAGCCATGATATCTTTGAAATCACTATCGTTGACTTTAACATCTGCATCCTTAACAATTTCAGCAAGCTTGCCATTGAAAAATGCTGCATCCTGAATTTTTTCTTGAATAATGATATCTTTTAGTTGTTCTGTTTCTTCTTCAAGTGTACCTTTTTCAGGCTTTTCAAGCATTTTAATGATGTGGTATCCATATTCAGACTCAACAGGAGTATCAGTAACTTCTCCTTCATCCAATGTATAAGCTACTTCTTCAAATTCAGGAACCATTTGGCCTTTACCGAAGAATCCTAGATCTCCACCATTTTCAGCAGATCCATCTGTTGAATTTTCTTTAGCTAATTCAGCAAAATCAGCACCTTCATTAATTTGTTTAATGAGATCCTTCGCTACATCTTCATCATCAACTAAGATATGTGCAGCATTTATTTGTGGTTCATAACTTTCGTATGCAGCAGCAAGATCTTCATCAGTAATTTCTGTTCTATTTTTGATTGCTTCAGGCAATAATTTGTTTAAAAGAATTTGTTGTTTGTAATCTTCGATGCTCGCAAATCCCATTTCTTGGATGAACCCTTTGAAAGCTTCTTCTCCGCCAACTGATGCCATTGATTCTGTAACTTCTGCATCTGCTTCTTTAGCAAATTCATTTGTGCCAGCTTCATTTTCGAAAATATTAATTAAAATCATTCGTTGAAGAGTTGTTTCTCCAACAGAGTCTTTCATTGCTTCGTAAAACTCATCTTTAGTAATCGTTTGGTTTCCTGCAGATGTAACTACATTCTCGCTAGTAGAACAACCTGCTAGAGTTACAGCAGTTAATAAGGTCACAGTTGATAGGGTTAATTTTTTCATAAATAGGGCACTTCCATTTCTATAATCTGATTTTATCGTAGGTTAAAACGAACTTTAATTACTATATCATAAACTAAAAATAAATGACAAGAATTCTTTAAAAACGCTTTAAAGCTTCTAAAAATATTCACAAATACTGTAAGAGATAGATTTTTTGTGATAATTTCTATTAGAAAAACGAATGCGGTCAGATAGATATACCTGTCTGCATTCGTTTTTTATGTGTAGTCAATATCCATTCTTATTTTCACACGAGAGAATGGTCTTAATATTTTTCTGATTCTTTTTCAACATCATCCATAAGTTTAGAAAGACTATCGGTTACACGTCTGATTCTGGGTTGGTTTTTTTGAGCAAATTCTGTTACAGATTCAGCTAAGTCTTTGGTAGCTGTATTGGCTACTGCCATTCCTTCATCAGAAAGGGTAGACAAAGAATTTTGTAAACCTTTCAAATCTCTACTAAGATTATCAACAGCTTCTTTATTCTCATTCATGTATTGTTGTAATCGACGACGGTTTTCGGAACCACTATCTGGAGCATTCAATAGTCCAAGTAGTCCACCAACACCTAATCCAAAAAATATTCCTTGTACAAATTTACTCATGATTTTTCCTCCAATTTAGATATGATTGTATCTTTTATCTCTGTAAAGTTTTCTGAAGAAAGGGTGTCTCCTTTTGTCTCCCATTTGAGGCCGAATCCATCTAATGAATCAGTGGCATAGCGAGGAATCAGATGGAAGTGGGAATGAAAAACAGATTGACTAGCAAATTCTCCATTGTTATTTAAAAGGTTTAGTCCCTTAATTTCTGGATCAAACAAGCGTACAGCTCGAGCAATTTCTGGGATCTTTGTAAACACGCGTGCAGCTAAATCTTCATCATATTCAAAAAGATTAGCTACATGTTTTTTGGGTATAACAAGAGTATGTCCTTTGGATACTTGTGATATATCCAAGAAGGCAAGAATATCCTCATCTTCATAAATCGTATAGCTAGGAATTTCCTTATTAATAATTTTACAAAATATACAATCTGTCATTCAGGAACCTCTTTTCTATAAAATAAATTCTTTTGTATCACTCAATATCTTTGCTAATACTTTACCATAAAGAAGGAAAACTGCCGAATTATTTCCATTATGAAGTGGGTGACCTATGTTATAATGAACGAGACTAATTTTGAGAGGATGCAAAACATGACACTTGAACTAATAAATGTAACAGGAGGGTATACTTCTGTTCCTGTAATTAAAAATGTTACTTTTAAAGTTGAATCGGGAGAACTGACTGGATTGATTGGCTTGAATGGTGCGGGAAAGAGCACAACCATCAAACATATCATTGGTTTTATGCTACCATTTTCAGGACAGATTACTATTCAACAAAAGGAATTGAAAGAAAATCCAGAGCAATTTCGACAATCATTCGCTTTTGTGCCAGAGTCACCCATTTTATATGAAGAGCTTACTTTGCAAGAGCATCTAGATGTGACGATGATGGCATACAACCTTTCTCCAGAAGAAGGAATGAAAAAAGCAATGCGTTATATAGAAGCTTTTCGTTTAGGCGACAAACTTGATTGGTTTCCTGCCTATTTTTCAAAAGGAATGAAACAGAAAGTAATGCTTGTTTGTGCGTTTATGGTTGATGCACCGGTTTACATTATTGATGAGCCATTTTTAGGACTTGATCCACTGGGTATTCATACCTTTCTAGAAATTGTTCGTGAAAAAAGAGAGCAAGGTGCGTCCATTTTAATGTCTACACACGTTTTAGCTTCTGCAGAAAAAGAATGTGATAATTTTGTTCTCCTTCATAATGGGGAAGTAAAGGTAAAAGGAACGATGGATGATCTCCAAAAAGAAATGAAGATGCCAGGAGCTACTTTGGATGAATTGTATATCCAGTTAACAAAAGAGGAGTCTTTATGATGAATTTTGAAGATTTATTAAAGAAAAGACGAAGTGTACAATTTAAAAAAATGAGTCGGTATATGAAATATATCTTTAATGATCATTTTGTGATTGTCATGTTCTTTCTTTTGGGTGCTCTAGCTTTTCAATATTCTGAACTTTTAAAAACGTTACCTACTGAATTTTTTGGGGAAAAGTTTTTGTAGCGATTCTGTTATCAGTAGCAGTTTCTATAGGAGCCTTATCATCATTAGTTGTGGAAGCGGACCAAGTTTTTTTATCCAGTATGGAAGAAAAATGGCAAGTGCATTTAAAACAAACCAAAATAAAAAGTATCTTACTACCAGGTTTTATCCTACTCCTATTAACTGGGATTAGTATTCCCATTGTTTTTAGTGGAGAAAAATTTGGCTGGATGGAATTCTTACCGATTTTTTTAACAGCATTTGCTTTAAAGTGGATAGAATTTGACATTCAAGAACTAGAAGCCAGAATGGGTAGTGAAAAACTCGGAAGAAATTTACGTATGGGTCTGTTCGCATCTTCTATTCTATTGTTCGTAATAAGCTTTTTTGTTAATCCTTGGTTATCATGGGGATTGGCTATGGGACTGGCCTATATAGGAAATAGGTGGCTACAAAAAAGCATGATGGAAAAACATTCGTTAGTTTCGTGGGAAAAATTAATCCAATTAGAGGGAAGACGTGTTGCCAAACTAAATCGCATCATCAATCTCTTTACAGATGCTCCTCATACTAAGAATCATGCAAAAAGGAGGAAATATTTAGATTGTTTTGTCCACATTTTTTCTGGAACAAATAATCCCTACCAATATTTGTATAGCAGGATCTTCTTTAGAGGGAATAGTTATAGTGGACTTTTTTTCCGCTTAACTATTATTGGTTTTTTGGTTTTGATGTTTGCTTCAATTCCAGCTGCAAGTATATTTTTAAGTATCCTTTTTTTGTATTTAACCGGCTTTCAAATCCTTCCTCTTTACTTTCAATTAGATGAGCATATATTGGTTCATCTTTATCCACAACAAAGGGATAAACGATTTAAAGGATTTAGAAAAGTAGTTATGTATCTTCTTCTTGTAGAGAGTATTTTATTCACTGTTGCCGTCTCTTTGGGTGCTGGTTTAGATACAGCTATATTTTCATTCCTTTTAAATTTAATTTTTATAATTCTTTTTCATTCCTTTTATATTGGGAAAAGAACAAAAAAACGTGACAACTAGGCATTTTAAAGTAGTTTCCTTTCTAGTAGAGTTAAAAAGGAACAGGATGTTTACCTTGACGGAACGCATAAATAAACCTAAAATATAAATACGATATCTGGGAGTATCTCTTCTCTTAGAAAAGACTAGGCTAAAAAGATAAAATGATAATAAAAATAGCTACTTTTGACAAAAGTATAGTGACTTTTCCTCTAATGAGTTATAAAAAGGGAAAGTCACTTTCGTTTCTACTAGTATGAATCAAAAGAAAAATATGCACCAACCAAGGAATGAGTAAGGAATGAATCAGATGGACTATAAAATGGATTCCGGATGGCGTTTGCATCCAATCGGAGGAGACACAGGGCAAGCATATATGGGAATCAGGGAAGAAGAGAAAGTGTTTTTAAAACGCAACTCGTCTCCCTTCTTAGCTGCGCTTTCAGTTGAGGGGATTACTCCTCGTCTCATTTGGACAAAACGAGTTGGAAATGGTGATGTTTTAACTGCCCAGGAATGGTTAGACGGAAGAGTTTTGACCGCAAAAGAAATGCAGTCGGTTGAAATTAGTAACATTCTGAGAAGGATTCATCAATCAGATCATCTTTTAAATATGTTACGTAAAGTAAAAGGTGAGGTATATGATCCAGAAACATTCCTAGAACAATATCAAGAAAATTTAAGCGAAGAATTAAATACGAATACATTCCTAAGTGAAATTGAGACATATCTTACCGAAACGATTATTTATATTAAAGGGTTCCAATACTCTGTTTGTCATGGTGATTTGAATCGGAAAAACTTTTTGCTAGATAAGAACGAGCGGCTGTACTTGGTTGATTGGGAAATGGTTAAGATTTCTGATCCTTTTTCTGATCTTGCGATGCTCTTGATTCAATATGTCGATCGGAAAGATTGGGGTACGTGGTTAGAGGAGTATGGTATTGAAGCCACTCCACAAACAACGATGTGTATGGAGTGGTACACTTTAGTTAATGGCTTGCTCCTTACCAAACGGTATCATCAAGAAGGAAAAAGTAAGAAAATGAATCAACAAATTCTTTTGATGAAAGAAACGTATGAAAACAGATTACATACAGATAATGAATAATCCTATTCCGACTGATTATAGGCGTAGGATTTCTTTTTTTGTAAAAGAACATCTAAAATAAAAATCTATTTAAATATAGAAATGGAAAATGAAAGAGGAGAAAAAATGAGAGTTAGACATAAACCATGGGCAGCAGATCGATTGGCTGAATATCCAGATTTTGTAGTTACGGAACCAACCCAATTAAAAGGAAAATGGGCAAGTACCTTTAAGAAAGCGGGTCCTCTTCAAGTTGAAGTTGGTTCAGGAAAAGGCCAATTTATTGTGGGGATGGCGCAATTACATCCAGAAATCAATTACATTGGTATTGAAAAACAAACGAGTGTAGCCGTTATGCTTCTAGATAAAATTATTGAATCAGGACTAACAAATGTAAAACTCTTAAATACAGATGGCGGAAATGTGGACGATTATTTTGAACAGGGTGAAGTTGATCGAATTTATTTAAACTTTTCTGATCCATGGCCGAAAAAACGTCATGATAAAAGAAGACTAACTCACCGTGTATTTTTGGAGAATTATGAACAAATTTTAAAGCCGGAAGGCGAAATTCATTTTAAAACAGATAATCAAGGACTATTCGAATTTTCACTGGCTAGTTTTTCACAATATGGAATGATTTTGGACCAAGTGTGGTTGAACTTACATGAGTCAGATTTCGAAGGAAATGTCCGTACAGAATATGAAGAAAAATTTTCTTCAAAAGGTCAAAGAATTTACCGAGTAGAAGCGCATTTTCCAAAGAAGAAAGAAATTAAATAAGAAGTTAAAATAAAAAACCAAGCAAAACAGGTAGCTGTTTTACTTGGCTTTTTTAAATTAAAGTTTATAAATATCAAGAATGGTTCCGGTATAGGAATCAGCAATAAATTCATACTGAACCAAGTCATCATTTTCTTTTTCTTTACGAGAAATCCCACCGTAATAGACTTCCGTTTCTGACGAAAAGCGAGTTAAAGGAACAGGATGAAGTTCAATCCATGAACCCTCAATTGGTCCATCTACTAGAAACATTTTTTTAACCGTTTCCAATATTTCGTCGCCGTCTACTCTTTTTTGATTTTCGTAAATAAGTGCAGTCACACTAGCGCCAATTGCGATTCCAGATGCAAACAGGATTCCTGCACAAATTTGTTCTTTATCTGACAGATTCAAATTCTTTTTCTTCATGCACAATTTTTCAAACATATATAGTCCCTCCATGATGGTTCCGTTTACTTCTAAAAATAGTATATCATAAAATTCGATACACGTACCAATGTTAGAAAAGATACTTTTCTTAAAAAACAGTAATATTGCCCCTTTGTTTTGCTTTCGGTATAATAAACGTAGTGAAAGATTAAAATACCGGCGCAGAGGGGGAA
This sequence comes from Jeotgalibaca sp. MA1X17-3, assembly GCF_021513155.1. Lineage (NCBI taxonomy): Bacteria > Bacillati > Bacillota > Bacilli > Lactobacillales > Carnobacteriaceae > Jeotgalibaca > Jeotgalibaca sp. MA1X17-3. The sequence continues at coordinate 1,855,509 of NZ_CP090983.1, read as the reverse complement.
GAATAGCTAAAAAAATTTTAGTTATTCAATAAATGAATGGAAGAAAAAACATTTCAATTAATTAAAGAGTTAACAGAATTACAAGGGACAAGCGGAAGTGAACGTAATGTTCGTAATTACATGCGTGAAAAAATGGAGCCACTTGTAGATTCAATCGAAACCGATGGATTAGGCGGTATTTTTGGTATACGTGAAAGTAAACAAGAAGATGCTCCAAGAATTATGATTGCGGCTCATATGGATGAAGTCGGCTTTATGGTAGGTCAAATTACAGATAACGGAATGTTAAAAGTAGTACCTTTAGGAGGGTGGAATCCTTATGTGGTTTCAGCACAGCGATTCACTCTTCAAACAAGAACACAAGATATTCCTGTTATTTCTTCTTCTGTACCACCCCATCTTCTAAGAGGTTCATCTTCCAAGAATGATGTAAAAGTCGAAGATATTCTTTTTGACGCAGGATTTGATTCAAAAAAAGAAGCAATGGAATTTGGAGTTGTACCTGGAGATACGATTGTACCGGATGTAGAAACAATTTTGACTGCTAATAAGAAAAAAATTATTTCTAAAGCATGGGATAATCGATATGGAAATGCGGTGCTTATAGAAGCTCTAGAAGCCTTAAAAGGTGAAGAGCTGCCGAATACTCTGATTGCTGGAACAAATGTGCAAGAAGAAGTTGGATTACGTGGAGCAAAAGGAGCTGTACATAAGTTTGATCCTGATTTGTTCTTTGCTGTAGACTGTTCACCTGCGAATGATTTGACCACTAAAAAAGGTACCTATGGTCATTTAGGAGAAGGATTCCTTTTACGTATTCAAGATCCAGGAATGATTACATTAAGAGGAATGCGTGAGTTCTTGTTAGACACAGCCTCCACGCATGATATTCCTTATCAGTTCTTTGTATCAAAAGGTGGAACTGATGCAGGAGCAGCTCATGTGATGAATAACGGTGTCCCTAGTGCTGTTATCGGTGTTTGTGCACGTTATATTCATACTCATCAAACGATGTTCCAAATCGATGATTACGAAGCAGCAAAAGAAATGGTTATTCAAGTAGCAAAAACGCTTGATCGAAGTACATACGAAACCATTATGAATAACAACTAAATGTATAAAAAAAGAGAAAATATTTGAAGGAGGATGTACTATGAAAAAAGTAACTAATGAAAATGAAATAGCAGAATTAAAAACTAGAAAAAAATTAGTATTCGTATTCACGACAACTTGGTGTGGAGATTGTACCTATATCAAACCATTTATTCCTGCCATCGAGCAACGCTTCGAAGACTTTACTTTTGTAGAAGTAGATCGCGATGAATTCCTAGATTTTGCCAATGAGCTAGATGTCAATGGAATACCAAGTTTTGTAGTCTTTCATGAACGAGAACAAGTCGGTAGATTTGTTTCTCCAAACCGAAAGCATCAAGAAGAAATCGAAGATTTTTTAAATCAAGTAAATGATAACATTCGATTAGAAAACAAATAATGGAACAAAAGGAGAAACATCTAATGTGGCTAAGTTTTTATAATAAAGATTCAGTAGGGGATACCCTTCTACTAACCAAAAATCAAATCCCTCGAGAGTTCGTAGCAACCAAATCAGTAGGGGCTGTTACTCGTATTTTCAATCAAGAAACCGGCGAAACGGGTGCGTATAACTTGTTTTCTATATCGGATACGTTTACTCCGACTGGAAATGGCCAAGTCTTCTTGAGTGATAAAGAAACGGAAGAAGTTAATAATTTAATCAAAATTGCTGGTTTTCCTGATTTAATTACGATGGATTTAGAACCTAAATTAGTGGTGGGTCATGTTTTGGAATGCGTTCCACATGAAGATTCAGATCATTTGAATATCACACAAACGGACGTAGGAAATGGAGAAGTATTACAAATCGTTTGTGGTGCTTCTAATATTAAAAAAGGTCAAAAAGTTGTTGTAGCGAAACCAGGAACGGTTATGCCTGATGGAATGATTATTTGGCCTGGTGAATTACGAGGGGTGAAGAGTTACGGGATGATTTGCTCTGCAAAAGAATTAGGAGTAGAAAACCCAACAGGTAAAAAAGGGATTCTAGTATTAGATGCTGAAGCCGAAACTGGAAAACCTTTCACCAATAAATAAGAGCAAACACAACTGCTTGAGAAGGGAGTTAACGGAATGAAACCAATACAATATCAAAGTGATTTTTTAAATAATGAAAAAAAACAGTACAAGAAGCCTGTACCTCCAAGATCTTTTCCAAACTATTTGGTAAGTGATTCTGAGGAAACAAATGATCCATTTCCTAACGAGGTCAACCAATCAGAACCGAACTCACCTTTTATAGCAGAAAGTGTCCTAGATGCAACTTCAGCCGTACCGTTTATTCAACACAATCAAAAAAGATTTTCACAACATCAAGAAAAAAATGAACGTCCTAAAAGTAGTCATTTCACAGAAGGGAAACGGCGTGCAGATATGGAAAAGCGTGATAGTAAATCATATTCTTACTATCGAAGTCGTCGACCATTTAAAGTTACAGAAGTCCCTTCATTATGGAAAACAGACTTTGTTGAACGGAAAAAGCAGGTAGTTGATTACGAAAAAATTAAACAAGAGCTTATGGTTCCGACAGAAGAACTAATTTTTTTGGAGAATACCCCTGTAGAAACTAGATAAATATACATAAATGGTTTCGTTTATTGATTCTCGTATGATATGAAACGAATCTTTCCAAATCGTTGAATAGGATACAGATTCTCTTTTAAAAGAGAATGAAAGGAATGACTCTCTGCCCGTATTTGTTTTATTTTTGATGGGAACATGATATACTTTGTGATGAATTTTGTGCGAAAAAGAATCACTATTTTTTAAGGATAACAGGTACTCAATTGAAAATTAAAAGATAAAAATGAAATAGATAAACAGATTAGAACACATATAAACGGGTGGCTGTTTTGGAAATAGGTGGAGGAAAACAATGACTTTTGAAGAGGTATATTATTTTGTTGGGATTAAAGGATCTGGAATGAGTGCATTAGCAATGATTTTGCACGGAAAAGGCTTTAAAGTTTCAGGTTCAGATGTAGAAACATATTTTTTCACTCAAAAAGGATTGGATGATAAAGGAATTACAATTTATCCTTTTGACAAAGAAAATATAAAACCTGGAATGACAGTAATTGCTGGGAATGCTTTTTCTGATGACCACGAAGAAATTGTAAAGGCAAAAGAAATGGGATTAACGGTCATTCGTTATCATAATTTTATTGGTGAATTCATTAAAAATTATACAAGTATCGGAATTACTGGATCTCATGGAAAGACCAGTACAACTGGATTATTGGCACATGTTTTAGGTGGGATTGAACCAACTAGTTATCTAATTGGGGATGGAACAGGATTTGGTAGAGAAGACGCTGAATTCTTTGTGTTGGAAGCCTGCGAATATCGTCGTCATTTTCTTGCATACTCACCAGACTATGCGATTATAACGAATATTGACTTTGATCATCCTGATTATTACAAAAATATTGAGGATGTATTTCATGCATTTGATGAATTCTCATCTCAAGTGAAAAAAGGGATCATTGCTTGCGGAGAAGACCCTTGCTTGCGAAAACTAAGTTCAAATTATCCAATTATTTTTTACGGGTTCTCTGAAGATAATGATGTTTTTGTAAGAGATGTCGTAAAAAATACATCAGGAAGTTCCTTTGACGTATACATCAAAGGTGAAAAATATGGACATTTCTCAATTCCTTCTTATGGAAACCATAATATTTTAAATTCCATTGCGGTTATTACTTTTTGTTGGCTAGAAGGAATTGATAAAGAGCAAGTACAAGCACAGCTAGAAACGTTCGGTGGAGTGAAACGACGATTCACGGAGAAAAAAGTTGCAGATATGGTTGTCATTGATGACTACGCACATCATCCGTCAGAAATTAAGGCAACGATTGATGCTGCTACTCAAAAATATCCAGATAAAGAGATTATTGCGGTTTTTCAACCCCATACATTTACACGTACTATTGCGTTAATGGATGATTTTGGAGAGGCATTAAACTTAGCGGATTCCGTTTATCTTTGTGATATTTTCTCTTCAGCGCGTGAACAAACTGGAAAAGTTTCTATTGAAGACTTAGCAGGTAAAATCGCAAAAGGTGCTGAGGTTCTGCAGCTAAATAATATGAGTCCTCTTTTAAAGCATAAGAATGCAGTCGTTTTATTTATGGGTGCTGGAGATGTTCAAAAATTTGGAACGGCATATGAAGATTTATTAAGCTACAGTACTAAAAGAATGAGCTAACCAATATAATAACAGCTAAAAAACTTAACCGTCATCCTGTCCCGGTGCTACCTAACGTGCACTAGGATAGGATGATATTTTTTAAAAATCAATCATCTTTTGCCGTGGCTTTCCATTAATATGAAGGTTTGTTAGAATAGAGACAATAGATAGACAAGAATAGTGATATAGAAGTGAGGATGTTGGAAACATGTCAGAGAATAAGAAATTATTGTTATTAGATGGAAGTAGCCTTGCTTTCCGTTCTTTTTATGGACTACTAGATTTAAACCGCTTTAAAAATCAAAATGGATTGCATACAAATGCTCTATTTGCCTTTAACCGAATTATGGAAAAATTATTTGAAACCGAAAAACCTACTCACCTTTTAGTTGCTTTTGATGCAGGGAAAACTACTTTTCGTACGGAGTTTTTCGAAGATTATAAAGGTGGCCGTCAAAAAATGCCATCTGAACTTGCAGAACAATGGCCTTATTTTAAAGTTCTTGTGGATGCAATGGGTGGTAAAAGCTATGAGCTTGCGAACTATGAAGCAGATGATATTATTGGAACCTATGCGAGACGTGCAGAAAAAGAGGGGTTTGAAGTTGTTATTATTACGGGAGATCGTGATTTAACGCAACTTGCTTCTGAAAAGACTCGGGTAGATATCACCGTAAAAGGCGTATCCGATTTGAAGGCTTATACACCAGAATCCATTCGTGAAGAATTTGGAATTGAACCCTTGCAAATTATTGATATGAAAGGGCTAAGTGGTGACGCATCGGATAATTATCCTGGTGTTCGTAAAGTTGGTGACAAAACAGCACTGAAGCTTTTAAAAGAATATGGTTCACTAGAAAATATATATGAACATGTCGATGGTATGAAGAAAAGTAAAATGAAAGAAAATTTAATTGCTGATAAAGAAAATGCTTTTTTAAGTAAAAAACTAGCAACCATTGATGTGGATACTCCCGTTGAACCAACCTTGGATTCATTAGCCTTGGAAGAAAGAGATACTGAAAAATTAGTTTCTTTTTATCGTGAAATGAATTTCCGTACCTTTTTACAAGATTTGGATCTTAGTGAGGATGATTTATCGGAAGAATTTAATGAAATTACGTACACAAAAGTAGATACCATTACTCCAGAACATTTTAGTGATGAAATGTCTCTATACGTAGAAATGTTGGAAAACAATTACCATTATGGAACCATCGTGGGGATTAGTTGGGGAGACAAAGAACATCTTTATGTAGCCGAACCAGATGTAGTTTTCCAAAGTCAAGCGTTCAAAGAGTGGGCTGAAGATCAAACTAAGAAAAAAATGGTATATGATGCAAAACGAACGATTGTAATGTTGCATTATGCCGGAATAGAAATTTCAGGGATTGAGTTTGATACGTTACTTGCTTCTTATACGATTAATACGAATGACAGTGGTCGTGACTTGGCTTTAGTGGCACAAGAACATGGATATTTTGATGTATCTGTTGATGAAGTCATTTATGGAAAAGGAGCAAAGAAAGCTGTTCCTTCTGAACAAGAAGTTTTGTTTAAGCACGTAGCTCGTAAAGCAAAAGCAATTCTAGAACTAAATCAAAAACTAATTGATGAATTAAAAGAAAATAATCAACAAGATTTATACTTTGACATGGAACTTCCTTTGGCCCTAGTGCTAGCAAACATGGAGATTACGGGAATCAAAGTAGAGCCAGAACGTTTAGAAATTATGAAAGAAGAATTCTCAGAACGACTGTTAGAAATGGAAAAAAACATCCATATCGAAGCAGGAGAAGAGTTCAATGTAAATTCACCTAAACAACTAAGTGTCATTTTATTTGAAAAAATGGGACTAAAGCCGATTAAAAAAACAAAGACCGGCTTTTCAACAGCCGTTGACGTTCTAGAAAAACTTAGCAGTGAAGCACCTATTGCTCAAATGATTTTAGATTATCGTCAGTTAGCAAAACTTCAATCAACGTATGTAGAAGGTTTATTGAAGTGCATCAAACCAGAAACGGGTAAAATTCATACGATGTATGTTCAAACGCTAACCCAAACAGGACGACTAAGTTCAACAGAACCGAATCTACAAAACATTCCGATTCGAATGGAAGAAGGAAGAAAGATTCGTCAAGCTTTTGTTGCTCAAAAAGAGGGCTGGAAAATATTTGCTTCTGACTATTCTCAGATTGAATTAAGAATTTTAGCGCATATTTCAGAAGATGACCACATGAAAGAAGCTTTTATTGAAGGACAAGACATTCATAGTTCTACCGCTATGAGAGTTTTTGGAATTAGTGATCCAGAAGAAGTTACCGCAAATGTGCGTCGTCAGGCAAAAGCAGTAAACTTTGGAATTGTTTATGGAATTAGTGACTATGGACTTTCTCAAAACTTAGGAATTACACGTAAAAAAGCTCAGGAATTTATCGATCGTTATTTTGAAAAATACCCAGGAATTAAAAGGTATATGGAATCTATCGTTAAGGAAGCAAAGGAAACTGGATTTGTTGAAACGTTATTCCATCGTCGGCGATATTTACCAGATATTAATAGTAGTAATTTTAATTTGCGTTCCTTTGCAGAACGTACTGCTATCAATTCACCTATACAAGGTTCCGCAGCGGATGTCATTAAAGTAGCAATGATTCGTATGCAAGAAGTTTTAAAAGAAAAAAATCTACAAGCAAATATGCTTTTACAAGTACACGATGAACTAATATTCGAATGTCCCGCAGAAGAAATCCCTATTTTGGAAAAATTAGTTCCTGAAGTAATGGAACAAGCTGTTTCCTTAACAGTACCTTTGATTGTAGAAAGTGGATACGGAGATAGTTGGTACGAAGCATAATAGAATAAAAAAAGAGGAGGAAGAATGGGAACATCAAATACGTTCCTGCTTCCTTCTCTTTATTCTGAACCGAGTAAAGGGGGAGAAAGGATGCCAGAATTACCAGAGGTTGAAACGGTAAGACGAGGGTTGAACACATTAGTGGCAGGGTCTACTATAGAACACGTTGATGTTTTTTGGAGTCGAATGATTACTCCACCATTTTCATCACAAAAATTTGCAGAGAAATTAAAGGGCGAAAAGATTCATACGATTGAACGAAGAGGAAAATATTTAATCTTTTTGTTAGATCATTGGGCTATGATTTCTCATCTACGGATGGAAGGGAAATATGAAGTTACGAGTAGGAAAGAGGAATATAAAAAGCATACGCATGTTGTTTTTCACCTTACAGATGGAAGAGATTTACGTTACTTGGATGTCCGCAAGTTTGGTCGCTTTACATTAGTTCCAATTGACAAGCAAGACGAATACGAACCTATTAGAAAACTAGGGCCAGAACCAACACCAGAAAGATTTTGTACAAGTGATTTTCAACAGACCCTGTCTAAAACTAGACGAACGATCAAAGCGGCCATTTTAGATCAACAAGTTGTTGCGGGAGTTGGTAATATTTATGCAGATGAATCCCTTTTTGAAGCACGAATTAATCCACTCAAACCAGCAAATACATTAACAAAAATAGAAGTCAAACAGTTACATGATGCGATCATTGATGTAATTGGTCGTGCCGTTCAAGCAGGTGGATCTACGATACGAACGTATAAAAATACACTAGGCGAAGCAGGCGAGTTTCAAGTATCCCTTCATGTATATGGAAAAAAGAATGAAGCATGTCCTCGTTGTGGAACACCAATTGAAAAAATAAAAGTAGCTCAAAGAGGAACGCATTTTTGCCCTCAATGTCAACCATACACTCCTATTGATAAGGAGGGGACCCCTCTTTGACATTTATACTTGGATTAACTGGTGGAATTGCTACAGGGAAATCAACCGTCGCTAACTATCTGGCAGAACAAGGTATTCCTGTTGTAGATGCGGATGTTGGTGCAAGAGAAGTTGTCAAGCCGCATTCAGAAGGTTTACGAAGAATAGTAGAAGCATTTGGTGAAGAGATCCTTTTGGAAGATGGTTCTTTAAATCGAAAACGATTAGGTGAACTTGTTTTCTCTCAAGAAGAAAAACGACACATATTGAATTCGATCGTACATGTTTTGATACGAGAATGGATCCAAACAAAAACGAAATTACTCACTGAAGAAGGGATTCCACTTATTGTCTGGGATATTCCACTATTGTATGAAACAAACTATCAAATAGATTGTGATCTAGTTATGGTAGTGTACGTGCCAAAAGAATTGCAAATCCAAAGATTGATGAATAGAGATAAACTTACGCTAGAACAAGCTGAAGATCGAATCCACACTCAAATGCCAATAGAAGAAAAAAGAATAAAAGCCAATATTTTGATTAATAATAGTGGAAGTATTGAAGATACATATCTCCAATTGGATTCTTGGCTGAAAGAAAATGCTAGCTTACTGGAATAAGCAAGGAAATAGACTTTTTTGGCATGGAAATATGCTATACTAACGTTAATAAAACCATGTAGAAAGGGGTCGAAAAGATGCAATGTCCTAAATGCCAGTACAACGGTTCAAAAGTTGTAGACAGCCGTCCGGTGGAAGAAAGTAATTCTATTCGGCGCAGAAGAGAATGCGAAAAATGTCATCATCGGTTTACGACCTTTGAGAGAATTGAACAAACGCCACTCCTCGTTATCAAAAAAAATGGAACACGTGAAGAATTTAATCGAGAAAAATTGTTACGTGGCTTAATTCGTTCTTCAGAAAAGCGTCCAATTGCTTTGGAGCAGTTAGAAGATATCGTTTCCCAAGTAGAAAAAGAAATTCGTGCTCTAGGAGAAAATGAGATTCCTAGTATGGAAATCGGAGAATATGTGATGGATAAGTTGGCAATGATTGATGATGTTGCTTATATTCGTTTTGCTAGTGTATACCGTCAATTCTCAGACCGAAAAACGTTTTTAGAAGAATTAAAAAATATGGAAAAGAAAATGAATGGTGAACAACCAGAAAAAGAACTTCCTAAAGAAAATAATGAAAAAGATTTACCATTGAATGAAGAGGGTCGTTAGAAATGAGTTATCCGTGGAAAAGTTTGAGTCCAAAAGACTCTTTCTTAATTCAACAAAATTGTTTTATTACTGATATAGACAAAAAAATAATAACGTTCCTCTACCAACCAATTATTGGTTCTCATGCGTATAGCCTTTATATGACCCTTCTTTCCGAGGTAGATGAACACACATCACGTAGTAGAGAACATTTACATTCGGAATTATTTTCTCTTCTGGGAATGGGAATTCCTGAATTTTACCAAGCGAGGGTTCGTTTGGAAGGAATTGGTCTTTTAAAGACCTATATGCAAGAAGGCACAGACAAAGAGTATGTCTATGAACCTTGTCCTCCCGTAAGTAGCAAACACTTCTTTGAAGATGATCTTTTACGTCTCCTATTACTCGATCGAGTGGGGGAAAGAAAGTTGTTGGCCTTGCAAGAACGATTTAGTATTCAAAAAAGAAATCAAAAGAACTTGAAAGACATTACGAAATCATTTTTAAGTGTCTATGATTTTTCAGAAAACTCTTATCAACAACAGGGAGAAATTTCTCAGAATCATTCAGAAAGTGGTCTGCAATTGATTGGCTCTCAACAAGGGAACGTACCTCAAATTCAAGAAAATTCCTTTGATTTTTCTTTTTTAGAACAACTTCTAGAAAAAGAATATTTCAGCGAAGGAGCCCTCACAAAAGAGTTGAAGAAGACAATTACAGTGCTGCATACCTTGTATGGAATTGATGAAATGGGTATCTCATCCTTTGTTCTTCGTGCTACTAATTTAGAGACCGGCATTGTAGATAGAAAAGAATTAGAGAATGAAGTTGCAGAAGCTTATGGTAGGAAAGGGTCTTCCGGTCATAAAGTACAAGATAAAGTTGAAAAAGAAATTGAAAAAACTAAATCAAAATCAGTTGACCGCAAAGCAGAACTTAAAAAATCTGGGTATACAGAAAAAGAAATCAAGTTAATTAGCATGAGTGAACGATTTAGTCCGATTGAATTTATTACTGATATAAAAAATCAGAAAAAAGGAACGGTAACGGCTAATGAAAAGAAACTATTAAAAGTTCTTCTTGATGAACATAGTATTAGTCCAGCTGTTTTAAATATGTTGATTTATTATATGTTAGTGATTCAACAAAAACCTACAATGAGCAAAGGGGTAGCGGAGGCAATTGCTAATGATTGGACTCAATCTAATGTGGAGCTACCGGAACAAGCGATTGAAAAATCAAAACAATTTGTTGGAGAGAAAATAGCTAGTGCAGAACGTAGACAAGAAAAACGTTCTACTGCCACTTATTATGGTAAAAATGTAGTTCGAAAAATTGAGAAACTACCGGAATGGGCTACGGGAGAAAATGCTGTTCATTCAGAAGAGTTACTCCCAGATGACGTACAAGAAAAATTAAATGAACGCTTGAAGAAGTTTAGAGATGCTGGAAAGGCAGGAGATAAATGATGGACCATGTTGGAAAGGGATTTCGAAAGTATATGAGTGATCCCAAAATTAGTAAACAATATCAAGAGATGATTGAGTCGGTTCATGCAGATCCAGCCATCCAAGCATTTTTTGATGAGCATCAAGAACTCCTATCTCAAGAAATGATTTCAAATAGTTATTCAAAATTATATGAATTTTTAAATGAGAAAAATAAATTGGAACAAGGGAAAATCGGTCAAAATCCTGGATATGAGCCTCATTTAGCTTTAAATGCTGGATATATCGATGTAGTTTACCGACCGACCGCTGAAACCATTAAGAAAGAAAAAGAAAGAGAGTTACGTGGACGTATTCAATCGATTAACGTTCCCAAAGATGTTCGTTCTGCTACGATGGATAAATTTTTAAAGACGAGTGATCGTATGGAGGTATTAGACTTTGCATTTGATTTTATTGAAAGCTATGCCGATCAACCCCATGCCCATCACCGTGGAATGTATCTTTATGGACCTTTTGGAGTAGGGAAAACATACTTACTAGGTGCGATTGCCTATGAACTTTCTCTTCGAGGACATCTTACAACCTTGATGCATTACCCTACTTTCACTCAAGAGATGAAAGCTTCCATAGCGGATAATTCCGTTTCTGGAAAATTAGATGTTATCAAAAAAGCAGAAGTATTAATGCTAGATGATATTGGAGCAGATATTAACTCTACTTGGGTACGAGATGAAGTATTAGGAGTTATTTTACAGTATCGAATGCAAGAGGAGCTACCTACTTTCTTTTCTTCTAATCTTAATTTTAAAGAATTAGAAGAGCATTTCCGAGTAGGGAATCGTGGAGAAGATGAGCCGATTAAAGCAAAGAGGTTAATGGAGCGCGTTCTGTATTTATCTAAACAAGTTAAAATGACCGGGAAAAATCGTCGTTTACAAGAGTGATCCTTGCTTTTTGATCACGTTAATGGTTTAATAGCTATATTAAAAACAAAACAAATCAATGAGAAAGACACCCATAAAAAGATTTCATTTAAAGAGAGGGATGGACGGCTGAGACATCCTAATGTACTTTTTATTGGACCACTTTTGAGAGACTTTTTGAAGAATATAAGGAATAGAAAAGTCCGGGCTGCCCGTTATAGCGACTAAGAGAGTCAATTTTTTTGATGATTTATATATCAAAAAGAAGACTAAACTTTGGGTGGAACCACGTACATTACGTCCCATTTCTGAATGCAATTGTATTCAGAAATGGGATTTTTTTTATAAAAAAATAAAGGGGTAGAGAATTCGATGTCAGAAATAGAAATTACATTTCCAGATGGAAACAAGAAAAGTTTTGAAAAAGGTAGCAGTGTTCAAGAAATTGCACAAAGTATCAGTAAAAGCCTAGCTAAAAAAGGTTTAGCAGGTAAATTTAATGGAGAATTGATCGATTATCATCAAGCGTTAGAAACAGATGGTGATTTGGAAATTATTACACCAGAGCATGAGGATGCATTAGGAATCTTGCGTCACTCTACCGCTCACTTGATGGCACATGCCTTAAAACGACTTTTCCCTGAAATTCATTTTGGAGTAGGTCCAGCTATCGCAACTGGTTTCTACTATGATACGGATAAATCTGAACAACTTACTGAGGAACAACTTCCATTGGTAGAAAAAGAAATGATGAATATTGTAAAGGCTAATTATCCTATTGTTCGTGGAACCGTAACACGAGAGGAAGCATTAGAATTATTTAAAGAAGATCCTTACAAAGTTGAATTAATTAATGATTTACCAGAAGACGAAGTTCTGACTGTATATACGCAAGATGACTTTACTGATTTGTGTCGTGGTGTCCATGTTCCTACAACCGGCCGTATTCAAGTATTCAAACTACTTTCATTAGCAGGAGCATACTGGCGTGGAATTCAGATAATAAAATGATGCAACGTGTCTATGGAACAGCTTTCTTCAACAAAAAAGATTTAGCTGAATTCTTAAAAATACGAGAAGAAGCAAAAGAGCGTGATCATCGTAAACTTGGAAAAGAACTAGACTTATTTATGACGAACTCGACAGTTGGACAAGGGTTACCTATTTGGCTACCTAAAGGAGCTACCATTCGTCGTACGATTGAACGATATATTGTTGATAAAGAGATTAGCTTAGGTTACCAGCATGTCTATACGCCTATTATGGCGGATGTGGAGCTTTATAAGAAATCAGGACATTGGGATCATTATCATGAAGATATGTTTCCACCGATGGATATGGGAGATGGTGAATTACTCGTATTGCGTCCAATGAACTGCCCTCATCATATGATGGTTTACAAAAATGATATACACAGTTATCGGGAATTACCTATTCGAATCGCTGAATTAGGAATGATGCACCGTTATGAAAAGAGTGGTGCTCTATCTGGACTGCAACGTGTTCGTGAAATGACTTTGAATGATGCTCATGCATTTGTACGTCCGGATCAAATCAAAGATGAGTTTAAACGTGTAATCGAATTGATGCTTGGGGTTTATGAAGATTTCGATATTACAGATTATCGTTTCCGTCTAAGCTATCGTGATCCAAATAATACTGAAAAATATTTTGATGACAATGATATGTGGAACAACGCGGAAGCGATGCTGAAGGAAACAATGGATGAAATGGGAATGGAATACTTTGAAGCCATTGGCGAAGCAGCTTTCTATGGTCCTAAATTAGATGTTCAAGTGAAAACTGCGATTGGTATTGAAGAAACACTATCTACTGTTCAGTTAGATTTCCTTCTACCCGAACGTTTTGATCTAACGTACGTAGGAGAAGATGGTGAAAACACACATCGACCAGTTGTAATTCACCGCGGGATTATTTCTACACTAGAACGATTCGTTGCTTACTTAATAGAAGAGTACAAAGGTGCGTTCCCAACGTGGTTGGCTCCTGTACAAGCAACGATTATTCCCGTTAATTTGGAGATGCATACAGATAAAGCCTATGAAATAAAAACTCAAATGGACCAATTAGGAATGCGTGTAAACGTGGATGAACGCAATGAGAAAATGGGATATAAAATACGTGCTTCTCAAACCGAAAAAATTCCATATCAACTAGTAATTGGTGATAAAGAGCTGGAAGAAGGAACGGTAACGGTTCGTCGCTATGGTTCAAAAGAAACCAATACATTCCCACTCGTTGAGTTTTTAGAGCAAGTGGATGCAGAAATAAAAAACTTCAGTTAATTGATGATATAAAAGGAAGGGATGATTGAATGATACGTGAACAATTAATGAACTTACTCTCTGAAAAAGAAGAAGAAATGATTTCTCTTCGTCGCCATTTTCATGAAAATCCAGAAATTTCGTTTCAAGAAAAAGAAACAGCCAATACGATTGCTAGCTATTATGAAGGAAAAGATGTTGTAGTCCATCGTAATGTAGGAAATGGGTATGGAATCGTAGTAGACATACAAGGTAAAAAACCTGGAAGAACAATTGCTTTACGTGCAGACTTTGATGCCTTACCAATTCTAGAAGAAACCGATTTACCTTTTTCTTCAAAAAATCCTGGAGTGATGCATGCTTGTGGTCATGATGGACATACTGCCTATATGATGGTATTAGCGGACTGTTTGATCCAGTTGAAAGATCAGTGGAATGGAACGATTAAAATTGTTCACCAACATGCAGAAGAAATGGCACCAGCGGGAGCAAAAAGTATTGTTGATTCTGGGCTATTAGATGATGTCGATGAAATTTATGGAATTCATTTCTTTCCAACACATGATGTGGGAGAAGTATTCTATACAAGTGGCTGGGCTTTTGCTGGCTGTAGTGATCTATCTATTAAGATAAAAGGAAAAGGTGGGCATGGTTCTATGCCTCATACTGCTAATGATGCGATTGTAGCAGCTTCTTCCTTAGTGATGAATCTTCAAACCATCGTTTCTCGAAGAGTGAACCCATATGATATGGCTGTAGTCACCATTGGTTCATTTGAAGGGGCAGGTGCTAGTAATGTAATTAAAGACAACTTAATTTTACGTGGAGATGCCCGATACATGGATGTTTCAGTGGGTGAAAAAATTGAAATAGAACTTCGTAAATTAGTAAAAGGTTTGGAAGAGAGTTTTGATGTCAAAACAGAAGTGGAATTTCTTTGGGATTATCCGCCTGTATATAATCATCCTGAACAAACTGCTAAAGCAATAAAAAGTCTTGAAGACCATGGTGTTGGAGAATATATGACTCAAGCAATTGATTCACCGCCTTCTACCGGTGGGGAAGATTTCAGTCAATACTTATTAAAAATCCCTGGTTGCTTTATTAATGTCGGCTGCAAACCGGAAGCAAAAGAAGTATACCTCAATCATCATCCGAAATTTGATGTAAACGAAAAAGCTTTATTAGTAGCAGCAAAAGCCGTTGGTGATATTGCTTTGACTGCATTAGAAATGCAATAAAAAAATAAAAATGATTTGACAAATAGCAAGGAACCTTGTATACTATAAAAGTTGAGAAATGAAAGCAGAAGCACCCGCTTCTCGCCTAAGTTGACGAATGCGTCCTTGGGCTAGATAGATACAAGTTTTCCACAGTGAAGTCTATTGTGGTGTTTGTAATGGCGGGTCATGGGATCCGCCATTTTTTTGCACTTTTCTCTCAAAATTTATGGAGGTGAATGACCATAGCTAAAGATATGATGGTGAATGACGGTATTCGAGCACGCGAAATTCGCGTGATTGGTGGCAGTGGTGAACAAATAGGAGTTAAATCGAAAGCTGACGCACTTCGATTAGCAGAAGAGGCAAACTTGGATTTAGTATTAGTATCACCAAATGCAAATCCGCCAGTTGCCCGTATTATGGATTATGGTAAATTCCGTTTTGACCAACAAAAGCGTGAACGGGAAGCTCGTAAAAACCAAAAAGTGGTAAACGTTAAAGAAGTAAGACTGAGTCCTACCATTGATGAACATGATTTCCAAACTAAACTGCGTAATGCACAGAAGTTTCTGGAAAATGGTGACAAAGTAAAAGCTTCTATCCGCTTTAAGGGACGAGCAATTACGCATAAAGACATTGGACGTAAAGTTCTTGATCGTTTAGCATCCGAATTAAAGGAGCTTTCAACAATCGAGACATATCCAAAAATGGACGGCAGAAGTATGTTCCTAATGCTCGCTCCAAAAACAGAGAAATAACGAAAACTTTAGGAGGAAAGAGAAATGCCAAAACAAAAAACACACCGTGGCTCTGCTAAACGTTTCAAAAGAACTGGTAACGGCGGACTAAAACGTTTCAGCGCGTTTACAAGTCATAGATTCCACGGAAAAACAAAGAAACAAAGACGTCAGTTACGTCAACCATCAATGGTTCATGAATCTGATATGAAACGTATTAGCCAACAATTGTCACAAATGAAATAATAAAAACTAACTAATTATACAGGAGAGAACAAATTGTTCTCATAAGGAGGAATTACCATGCCACGTGTTAAAGGTGGAACAGTTACCCGTCAACGCCGCAAGAAAGTACTAAAACTTGCTAAAGGGTATTATGGTTCAAAACATACATTATTTAAAACAGCAAAACAAGCAGTAATGAAATCTTATATGTACGCATACAGAGATCGTCGTCAGACAAAACGTAATTTCCGCAAATTGTGGATTACTCGTATTAATGCAGCTGCTCGTCTAAACGGAATGAGCTATAGCACATTGATTCACGGTTTGAAACTTGCTGAAATTGAAATGAACCGCAAAATGCTAGCTGATTTAGCTGTTCATGATGCTAAAGCATTTACTGCAATTGCAGAACAAGCAAAAGCTGCTTTAAATAACTAATTCATATTAAAGTCTCTTTCCTTATAGGAAAGGGACTTTTTTGTTTATTAGCAAGATAACTATTCTTTTAGTTTTTTTAAAATAATTGTCATAAACTGTCCACATCATTGTTATCGAACTTAGAGTATGATAATTTGAAATAGGATAAATATTTTAAAATACAGATAAAGATGAGGTCACTAAATGGAACGAGCTAAAAATAGAATTGCTGTTATCGGAGGTGGCATCAGTGGATTAACAGCCGCTTATGAAATCAACAAGGCGATCCAAAAAGAAAAATTACCTTTTAATTTTATTCTTTTAGAAAGACGTAATAAAATAGGCGGTATGGTGAAAACTATTGAAATGGAAGGTCATTCGATTGATGTTGGAGCAGCCAGTTTTGATATTCGTAGAGAAGATATTCGTCCTTTTTTAGAGGAACTAGGATTATCTGCAGAAATTCAATACAGCATCAGCGGAAAATCTGATCGATATAATGGACACGATTTTATTTATAATGAAAAACCAACCTATCATGGAGTTCCGATTCGTAGAACAGGTTTTTTACATGATCGTGGATTAACCTTACATGATAAATTAAAAGTGATCATCAATGGATCTTTTCATAAACAAAAAAAGAGTGAAACATATTCTATTTCAACTAGTCAATTTTTAGAGTATCGTCTTTGTAAAGAGGCAGCCACCTTTATTGCCTATCCACATTATCCAGAGAATATATATGGGTCTATGGAGTTATGTCCACCTAATTTTTTTGACCCAAACTTAATTGATTTATTTGAATATTCAGATGAACCACTAAATAATATAAAAGAAAAAATTGAACCCTACAAAGATAAGCCTGGAAACGAATTTAACTTATTGAATGGGATGAGAGTTTTTGTAGATCGTTTAAAACAACAAACAGAAGCGTATATAGAGACTGGAAAGCAAGTAACGGGAATGGAAATGTTGGATCAAGGTCTTGTACTCTTAAAAGTTAATGAAACAGAAGAAATTCGAGTAGGAAGTGTTATTTCGTCTATTCCATTGACAGAATCCCATCAAATTCTAGATAAGAGATGGAAAGAATCAGAACTCATTCCCAAACCAATTGTTTCCAGTATGTGTACGATTCTTTTTCAATTTAAAAAGGAACGATTACTAAATTTCCAAAGGGGTATGGTTTTGTAATTCCTAAAAGAAGTTCATTTCATATTACGAAGACTACTATACTAAATCGGAAATGGTCTTCTTTTAAAGATTCTGAGTATGATTATTTGTTAGTTGAATTTGGTCGTCGTCAAGAGGAGACGTTGATACAATTAGATGATGAAACAATTCTTTCTATTATTGAAAAAGAATTGACTCAAATTATGGGATTAGAAGGAAGTTATCATTTTGCACGGGTCTTTCGTTGGCAGCATGCGATACCACATTTACTACCAGAAGATCGGCAGGTTCTGGAGGGAAATACATATCGATTAGATAACTTTTTTAGACAACGTGGAATTTTTGTAGGTGGGAATGGACTGAGAGGGTATGGCTTACCTAATGCAATTGCAGAAGGAAAAGAGTTAGCTCAAGCAGCCATTACCTACATGAGAGAACGAACGAATAGTCCCTTACTCCAGTCCACTTCAACAAAGATGTAATAAAACAACTCTCTAGATTTCTTCTTTTAGAAATCTAGAGAGTTATTTTTTTGGGGAGGAGCTTCTTGTCAGAAGATGTTATAATAATTCTAACAACAAATATAAAGGAAAGGAGAGTAGGAAGATGGAATTAACTATTTTAGGTTTTATGGGAGGATATCCAAGTAAAGGGATTGGTACAAGTTCTTACGTATTAGAATCGGATCATTTTCACTTATTGATTGATGTGGGAAGCAATGCAGTACTTGCTTTGGAACAACAAATGGATCCTTTAGACATTGATGCCGTTATTCTCACTCACTATCATCCGGACCATATTGCAGATTTAGGTGTTTTACAACATGTTTTTCTTTTAAAAGAACGGTTTGATAAAAAAGAAAAAAGTGTGTTGCCGATTTATGGGCATGCAGAATCTGAGTTACACAAATTACGCACACATCCTGAAGTTACAAAGGGTGTGAATTATAGTGGAAAAGAAAAAATAGAAATTGGGCCTTTTCATATTGAATTTTTGAGAACCATTCACCCGGTCCCATGCTTTGCTTTACAAATTACTGAAATAAAAACAAATAAGAAGCTGGTTTTCACAGCAGATTCTGGTTATATGGAAGAATTTATTCCTTTTTCAAAAAATGCTGAATTACTATTAGCAGATACAAATTTCTTTCAAGAAGGAGAACATCCACCTATTCATATGACTTCTAAGGAAGTTGGTACGCTTGCACAGTCGGCAAATGTAAAAGAAGTAGTCTTGACTCACCTTCCACCAGAAGGAGATTGGCAGAAACTTTTGAAAGAAACACAAGCCGCAGCAGGGCCTGTACCTGTGTCATTAGCAGTGCAAGGTAAAAAAATAAGCATATAAAAAATGTATAGAAAAGATCGGAGTCGATAAAATGTATTTCGTAGACAACCAAAATCAATTTGATCCAAGTGTAAATATTGCTTTAGAAACTTATTTATTGAAAGAGAAAGCAATGGATGAACCTATTTTACTTTTTTATATTAATGAGCCATCTATCATTATCGGTAGAAATCAAAATACGATTGCTGAAATTAACCAGAAATATGTAGAAGAAAATGGCATTCATATTGTTCGACGTATGTCAGGTGGAGGAGCCGTTTATCATGATCATGGGAACTTCTCATTCTGCTTTATTACAGAAGACGATGGCAACTCATTCCGAGATTTTGCTAAATTTACTGAGCCAGTTATCGGGTTTTTACATAGTGTTGGTGTTAAAGATGCGGCTCTCAAAGGACGGAACGATTTAACCATTGGGGAGAAGAAATTCTCTGGTAACGCCATGTATTCTACTAATGGACGGATGACTGCTCATGGAACGATCTTATTTGATTCCGATTTGGATGCTATTACAAATGCATTGAAGCCAAGAAAGGACAAAATTGAATCTAAAGGAATAAAATCCATTCGGAGCCGTGTAACGAATATCAAACCGTTCTTAGATGAGCAATATAAAGATTTATCTACAGAAGAGTTCCGTGATTTGATGTTGCTACACATCTTTGAAGTAGAAAAACGAGAAGATGTGAAGGAATATAAGTTAACAGAGGAAGATTGGAAACGAGTATACGAAATTCGTGAAGAATATTTTAATAATTGGGATTGGAACTACGGAAAATCACCCAAATTTGAAATCGAAACGTTAAAACGATTCGCAATCGGAAGTATTGATTTTCATTTTAATATTTCTAAAGGTAAAATTTCCCACTCTAAAATTTATGGAGATTTTTTTGGACTAGGAGAAATTGCTGACGTGGAAGAGGCTCTTATTGGAGCGAAATATACGAAAGAAGATGTAAAGGCTGTTCTAAGTAACCTTGACTTGAAAAAATATTTTGGAAATGTAACAGCTGAAGAAATTGTTGATTCCTTGTTTTAATATAAAAAGGAAAGGAAAATAACTAGAAAATGGAACCCTTTCAAGTGGAAGAAATAGCAAATCGAATAGAGATTGTGCGGGGGGATATCACCCAACTGCATGTAGATGCGATTGTAAATGCTGCAAATAAAAGTTTATTAGGTGGGGGTGGTGTAGATGGAGCGATCCATCGTGCTGCCGGACCTCAGTTATTAGAAGCAACCAAAAAACTTGGCGGTGCAAATACGGGTGAGGCGAAGACAACAAAGGGATATCGTCTAGATACCAAGTATGTTATCCATACGGTAGGTCCAATTTACAAAGATGGAAGTCATCAAGAACCGGAATTTTTGAAGAGTTGTTATCAAAACTCCATGAACGAAGCGATAAAGAAAAAAGTAAAAACCATTGCTTTTCCTTCTATTAGTACAGGAATATATGGTTATCCAATAAAAGAGGCTGCAACGATTGCTTTTCATACGGTAGTTGAGCAGCTTTCATTAGCATCTTTTCAAGATATTGAAAAAGTTTATTTTGTAGTATTTGATCATGAAGCTGAAACCATCTATCAAAAATTATATAACGAATTTTTTTAAAAAAGTTCAAAATAAAAAAGTTTCAGAAACAATTTTATTTGTTTCTGAAACTTTTTTGTTTTATTTAATTTTTTTAGGCTCATCTGTTTTACCTAATACGTATGTTACGTACGCAAAGCCAATTAGCAATACAATACCGATGATGATAAAGATTCCCCCGTTTGGTTCTTCTAGACGATTGAGGGCATTGGTATTGATTAAAATAGCCAACGGAGAAGCTAATACTAATCCTAAAATAGCACTATAAGTCATTACGGGAAGATTTTTAAATAAATAGCTGACTAATTTACTGATGAAAAAGATTCCTAACAGAATTCCAATTCCAAATGGAAGGAGCAGTCCAACCCCATACAATAACCCGTTAAAATCTAAGGTACGAAGTGCATTTGCAAAATCTGTTACCGTGTTAAGGATGTTGTAGTAGAATCCTAACACCATCAAAACCAATGAACCACTTACTCCAGGAATAACCATTGTTGCAGAAGCAATCACTCCGATAAAGAAGAGAAGGATAACATTACTAAAAGTAAAGTCGAAAGAAGAAAGACTTGCATCACTTTCTTGAATCAATGCCATTCCTGCAACTAATGCAAAGGAAACTAAAAATACAAGAAGGTGTTTGAAAGACAAAGTAGTCTGTTTAGTTCGAAGTGATTCTTTTAGAGAAGACCATAATATTGGAATTCCTCCCAATATTAATCCAATAAACGCTAATGCAGTTGGAAGTGTATACTGGCTAAGTAATAGTTCAATTAAGTAAGAAAAAGCGACAATTCCTCCTGCGAGCCCTATGATAATGGGAGCAAGAATTCGTAAACTGTTTTTCCAATCTTTTAATAGATTGGCGATGGAGAAAATTAAATCGTCGTAGACACCTAACGATATAGCCATTGTACCTCCACTGACTCCGGGGATAATATTAGCAATACCAATTAACATGCCTTTAATCGTTAACCATAGATAATTCATTTTTATAAGCCACCTCATTATGATTGTGTGTTCAATCTGAAAAAATAGGAAATCAAAAAGATGGCTTGTCTTCTGTTAAAGCCTATTTTTCAGTGAATCTTTTTATCTTCCTAATCCAATTGCTTGTTCCATTTTAGATAACGTTGTGTTTGCAATAGCAGAAGCGCGGTTTGCACCTTCTGTCAAAATAATATCTAGTTCTTCTGATTCAAGCAACTCATAATATTTATTTTGAATGGGTTCTAGTTCTGAAATAACAGCATTTGCTAGTTGTTCTTTAAAATTTCCGTACCCACTATCTGCAAATTCTGCTTCCAATTCTTTTATGGTTTTTCCACTGAAAGCTGAGAAAATAGTTAAAAGATTTGAAATACCAGGTTTGTTTTCTTTGTCGTATTCAATGATACCACTAGAGTCAGTAACTGCACTCTTTATTTTTTTCATAATTACTTTAGGTTCGTCCAAAATAGAAATATAGCCTTTTTTATTAGTGTCAGATTTACTCATTTTACTAGTAGGTTCTTGTAGACTCATGATTCGGCTACCTTCTTTTTGAATAAAAGGTTCTGGAAGAACAAGTAAATCTTCTCCTGCACCATATTTGTTATTGAATCGTTGAACAAAGTTTCTAGTTAATTCCATATGTTGCTTCTGATCTTCACCAACGGGGACAATATTTGTATTGTACAAAATAATATCAGCAACCATCAGAGGTGGGTACGTCAGTAAGGCAGCTGATACTGATTCTTGCTTGCCAGCTTTATCTTTGAACTGGGTCATCCGTTCCAATTCGCCTATATACGTATTGCACTGAACGATCCAAGCCGCTTGTGCGTGTGCAGGCACCTCTGATTGGATAAATATAATAGATTTAACTGGATCAATACCAAAAGCTAGGTAAAGGGCTGCTAGGCCTCTGGTTCTTTCGTTTAGTATCTTTGGATCTTGAGGAACCGTAATTGCATGTTGATCCACAATACAATAAGTACAATCATATTCGTTTTGTAAAGCAACGAAATGTTTCATCGCACCTATATAATTCCCAATTGTAGGTATTCCACTAGGTTGAACACCTGAAAAAACTTTTTTCTTCACTCTAAATCACTCTCCTGTTCATTACTTTCTTATTATAGCTTATTTGAGCAAGGGAATACACCGTTTTTAACAATAGATTGTGAAGTGAAAACAATGTTACAAGATTAAAAACTTATAACAAATATTACAAATGAGACTCCTTTAGATTGTAATTATTACTAACTATAAAAATTTAAAAAGAATGAAAAGTATGAACAATACTATTGAATCAACACTTTCGTTTATTTTTCAACAAAAAAACATATGAAACTTTGAACGATATATGTACATAAATCGAAATAACTTTAAAAAAAGGGTGGCTTTATTTCACAAAGTAAGGTATAATTCAATATATAGATAATGAAAGCTATAAAGATAAGTACATTGCTTATAGGAAAGGGGAGATCCAGTATGGTAACTCTATATACTTCACCAAGCTGTACTTCTTGCCGTAAAGCTCGCGCATGGCTAGAAGAAAACGATATATCTTATTCAGAGCGCAACATTTTTTCTGAACCTTTAACCGAGGTAGAAATTAAAGGAATCTTAAAAATGACTGAAGAAGGAACTGAAGAAATCATTTCGACTCGTTCAAAAGCATTTCAACAAATGAATGTGGATCTCGATGATTTGCCTTTGAATACATTATTCAAACTAATCCAAGAGAATCCAGGACTTTTACGTCGTCCAATCATCCTTGATGAGAAGAGATTGCAAGTTGGTTATAATGAAGATGAAATTCGTAGATTCTTGCCAAGAGAAGTACGAGCGATTGAACTTCAAAGAGCTCAAGAATTAGCAAATTTCTATTAATATTTAGTTTATTTATTAAGGCACATCTAGCTTTCAGCAGGTGTGTCTTTTCCGTATGTCCTAAGCTAGTAGTAATTTTCCCCACTTCTAAATAGTAAGCAGAAAAATTGCCTTTTAAGAGTGTTCGACGTATAATTATAGCTTATGAACCGTTGCAATTAGTGGGATAGAAAAAACTAAGAATGTTGTAGTTAATCTCTAGTTCAGAGGTTTACCTTTACAATTCATACAATTGATTTACAATAGAAGTAAGAAATAGGAATAAAAGTGAGGTGTGGCATCATGGAAATGGAAAATATTAACGAAAATACAATCCGTGTTTTGATTGAGAATTCAGATTTAGAAGAACGAGGGATTACCTTTTTAGATCTTTTGGGGAATCAAAAGCAGATTGAAAACTTCTTTTATAGTATTTTAGAAGAGGTAGACGTTGATGATCAATTTCACGAAACAGATGCAATTACTTTTCAAGTACTGCCGAATGGAAATGGACTGGAATTGTTCATCAGTAAAGGTCATGGTGAAGACCTCGACTCCTTTGAAGGAGAAGATAGTGCTTTAGAACATGTTATTGATTATATGAAAAAGCAATCACAGTTAAGTGAAAAAGATAAAAAGTTGAATAAAGATGAAAATGACTTAGGTCCTTTAGAAATTATGTTGAAATTCTCTGATTTTGAATACTTCTTAGAAGTATCCAAGAGATTCTTTTTAGAAAGTGGGTTATCTACACTTTATTACTATGAGGAAGCATATTATCTTTCTATTGTATTCTTTATAGACAAAATGACAGAGACGAATTTAGAAAATGAAATTGCGATAGCACTTGAATTTGCTGAAGAGTCAGACATTGCAACAGAAGTCTTAGGAGAATACGGAAAAGTGATCATGAAGGGAAATGCGTTAGAAACAGCGCGACACTTCTTTAAGTAACTAGGAAACTAAATATATATTCAATAAAAAAGTAGCTGAGAAAATTGAACTGCCCCCTGTCAAGTAGACAGGTAAAAAAACAAATTGTTTTAGACCATGCATGTAAAAATGTGTGGTCTTTTTTGTAGTGTTTATGCAATCATTTGTAGAATCTTCTCTTCCGTAGGAATCGTTAACCCCATATTCAAAGTGACGCGTTCATTATTGAAGAACGCGATGTATGCCTTGATTTTCTGGTCTAAGTACGCTGATGTGTCAAACGTATCCAGGTTAAACATCTCCACCTTGAGCGTACCCCAAAAGCCTTCCATAGGGCCGTTGTCAATACATTTCGAGACGCGGGACATACTATGGATGATCTCGTGATTTTTAATCGTCTGGTTAAAAGCATGGGAGGTGTACTGGGAACCGCGGTCGCTATGGATCAGGGTGGTTTCAGGCTTTATATCACCCAAAATCTGCTTTAGTGTATCCAGTACTAACGGGTTGTCATTGCGGTGACTGGTTTTATAAGCCACGATTTTCTTTGACCCAAGGTCATAAATGGCGCTCAGGTAACGTTTCGTCCCGTTGGTCAACCGAAACTCCGTGACATCAGTCAGTAACTTCTCCATGGGATGCTCTGCGTGGAACTGACGGTTTAACAGATTCTCCGCTACATGTACGGCCTTGTGTGGCACATAGTTCTTTCTCTTCCGACGGATGACTGCTGCTATCCCCATGATTTTCATTAAGCGATGGATACATTTGTGATTCACTTCTGCTCTTCTAAAGAAGTTTAGAAAGATGGTCATTCTCCGGTAGCCGTAAATTCCTCCAAAAGCCTCATGGATCTCTTTAATCGCTCGCATTAATTTTAGGCGCTTCAATTCGGCTTCTGAAGGCTCACGTTTCAGCCATTTGTAATAGCTCGATCTGGCAATGCCCAGTATATCGCAAAGATGGGTAATCGGATATTTATGCTTTAATTCTTCAATAGTCAGATATTCCGCTTCTTGTCTGACTCCTGAGATTTGAGACTCCCAGCGATCTTTCGGCGCTTTTTTAAAGCATCGTTCTCCATCTCCAGCCATTTGTTTCTAGCTTTGAGTGTCTCTACTTCTGCTTTCAAACGTTCTTCCGCTGTTTGAATTTCTGTGGGCTTCCCGCGGCCCCGGTTGTCTTCCAGACCTTTCGGTCCATGCTTTTTGTATTTGTTCACCCAGGAATAAATGTTATTGTAACTTACCTGGTTTTTCTCCGCTGCTTCCTGATAAGTCAGGCGATTGTCGATGTAGTCTTCTACAATTTTTAATTTTTCTTCATATGTTTTTTTGATACCCGTCATGTGGTACACCTCAGATTTCGGAGAATACGTCTCATTCTCTTTTCCTTCAGTATACCGGTTTACCCATTTATTTACCGTTATTTTCGACGGAATGTTATATTTAATGGCTAAGTATGAAAAGCCGTAACCCGTCTGTAGATATTCAGCCACAATTTTCTGCTTGAATTCTTTCGAATAACTGCGGTAATTCTTTTGGTAGCGGATCCCTTCCATGCCATGGTCCTGGTACCGATGGACATAATTCATAAAAGTGGTGTTAGATAGTTTTAGATGGTGCTGATCGACAAGCGTTTGATAAGGAACACCCTTCAGGTGTAAACCAATGAAATGTAACAGTTCTGCCTCGGTATGTTTTCTAGCCATAGAAAAAAGCCCCTTTCAAAGTAGTTTGCTTTTTACAGTGTCTACTTTGAAGGGAGCTTATCAAATTCTTAGTTGCTTTTTTATTTTGTCTAAAAGGATATGAACTTTTTTAACGTATCTATTTCCTAGGAGGGGATTTAGGTGCTCTATGCAGAATTACAAAATGGTAAAAGAATAAATGCTATTGAATATAGCGTAGAACTTGAAAATTCAAAAGGTATACAAGTAGATTCTACCTTTTTTTGTCCAGGATGTAAGGAGAGAATATTTCTTAAAAATGGAAAGCAAAAGCTTGCTCATTTTTCTCATTATCGAGAGTCAGATTGTCATTCTTTTTCAGAAGGAGAGACACATGCTCACTTAACAGGAAAAATAAAACTATGGGAATGGTGTAAAAGCCAAGGTTTGTCTGTAGAGATGGAGGCGTGGTTGCCAACACTTCAACAACGACCTGATTTACTAGTCACACTCACTGAGAGTAAAAAAATTGCTATAGAATATCAGTGTAGCCCTATCTCCTTAAAAAAATTGAAAGAGCGTACGGAAGGATACCGTTCGATTGGGTATGAAGTGTTGTGGATTTGCGGGGTAGATTATATCCCTAGTACTCGGCTAAAGGATAAGCAAACTAATTTTTTTATATGGTCAGAAAATTTTGGCTGTTGTCTAACGTGTCTGGATAGCCACAAAGGGTTGTTATTACGTTATCGAGATTTTACTTTTAATCAATGGGATCAATTGGAATATCTAGTTGAAAAAGAGCCGCTAGAAAAACTAAATTTCATTGAGTTTTGGGAAGAGTGTACAGGAGAGAGGATAAAGAAAGAACAATTTTTAACAACCAGGAAGAGTCAAACACGAAAAATGATGAAGCCCTCAGAAAAAATATTTCTTCTTTATAGAAAAGATGAATCTCATAGAGCATTCCTGGAAAGAGTTTACTTAAACAGACAAACCGTACAGGGGTTGCCCGATCTTTTATTTACTTATCCGATAAAGTCAGTTTATTGGCAGACACCGGGATATATTTGGAAATATGCCTTTCTCTTTATGCTGCAAGATTTGGAGCAAGATGGAATAGTAAATACCGAGATGATTTTTTATTTTTTAAGCAGAGTAAAGAAAATCAGATCATCAAAGTACGACCGATGGGTTTTGTTCTAGATGAAATGTTTATTCAACCACTGCTTCTTTTTGTAAATGAATTAGTTGAGGAAGGAATTCTAATCGTTATTGGAGGAGGACTATGGCTACTCAACAGAAAAAAATTAAAAAGAATAATAAATAAATGAACAAAGAGATGTATGAACTTTAAAAAAGATTAAGATATGGTAAGATATTAAGTGGAAGTAATGAACGAAATATCATAAAGGAGGCACTTTAATGGCCGAAGTAAAACAGAATTTAAAAAGAAATGAAGTTCCTGAATCAATGACATGGGATTTAAGTGTAATTTATAAGTCTGACGAGGCATTTGAAACGGATTTAAAGGCTGTCAGTGAATTAGGAAAAGAAATGAAAAAACTACAAGGTAGCATCGGGGAAAGTAGCGATGCTCTTTTAGAGGGGCTCAAAACATTATTAAATGTGAATCAAAAATTAGAACGTGTTTATGTGTATTCACACTTAAAAAATGATCAAGATACTGCGAATAGTCACTATCAAACACTTCATGACAAAGCAGTTGCTGTTTTAACACAAGTGAGTGAAGCTTCTTCGTGGTTCCAACCTGAAGTATTGGCAATTCCAGAAGAAACCTTGCAAGAGTATTTAAAAGAAAATGAAGAATTGGGTGCATTTGAGCACTTACTGGATAGTCTTACTGCTCAAAGAGAACACGTATTAAGTGCACGTGAAGAAGAGTTACTTGCAGGTGCATCTGAATTATTTTCAGCACCAAGTCGTACATTCTCTGTTTTGAACAATGCCGACCTTGAATTTCCAAATGTAAAAGACGAAGACGGAAATGAAGTAAAATTAACACATGGTTTATTTGGTAAGCTGATGGAAAGTTCTAATCGGGAAGTACGAGAAGAAGCTTTTAAAACCCTTTATAAGACATATGAAGGGTTAAAAAATACATTTGCAACTACTCTATCTACTCATGTTAAGTCACATAACTATCAAGCTCGCGTAAGAAATTATAGTTCTGCAAGAGAAGCAGCGTTGTCTGGAAACCAAATACCAGAAAAAGTATATGATACTTTGTTGGAAGTTGTGAATGATCATTTACCTCTTCTTCATCGGTATGTTGATTTGCGTAAAAAACTATTGGATGTAGACCAATTGCACATGTATGATATGTACACACCGCTAACTGGTAAAGCTCCGATTGAATATACAATTGAAGAAGCACAAGCAGAAACCTTAAAGGCTTTGGAACCATTAGGGGAAGAATACCAACAAGTATTGAAAGAAGCTTTTTCAAATCGTTGGGTTGACTGGTTAGAAAACGATGGAAAAAGAAGTGGAGCCTATTCTTCTGGTTCTTATGATACGAACCCATATATCTTGATGAACTGGCAAGATTCTTTAAATCATCTATATACACTAGTACATGAATTAGGGCATAGTGTACACAGTTATCATACTCGAAATAGTCAACCATATGCATATGGAGATTATTCTATATTCTTAGCAGAAATTGCTTCAACTACGAACGAGAATATCTTAACGGACTATTTGTTAAAAACTCAAACAGATCCTAAAGTAAGAATCTACGTATTGAATCATTATCTTGATGGATTCAAAGGAACTATTTTCCGCCAAACACAGTTTGCAGAATTTGAACATTATATCCATCAACAAGCTCAAGAAGGAGTTCCATTGACGCAAGAATTTATGACTAACTATTATGGAGACTTAAATGCACGCTATTATGGACCAAGTGTTGAAAAAGACCCTGAAATTGCTTTGGAATGGTCTCGTATTCCTCATTTCTATTACAATTATTATGTGTATCAATATGCAACGGGCTTTTCTGCAGCAACGGCTTTATCTAAACGGATTTTAGATGGAGAAGAGGGTGCACTTGATAAGTATCTGACCTATCTTAAGTCAGGTAGCAGTGCGTATCCAATTGATGTAATGAAAAAAGCAGGCGTTGATATGACTGCATCAGCTTATTTGAAAGATGCAATGAAAGTCTTTGAATCTCGCTTGAATGAACTAGAGGAATTAATTTCTAAAACTAAATAACGAAAAAACGGCAGTTACCTTTCCAGGTAGTTGCCGTTTTTGTCTATAAACGCAATAAAGGAATTGTCATATTAAAAAGACAGTTCCTTTATTATTTAATTACACGAAGATATTCTTTTCCAATCATTCGAACATTTTCATTCATAAGCAATAAGTCTTTACTTTTAGATAATGCATCTGAATGATTAAAGGCTTCCTCGATTAAATCATATGTAATCGTATCTTCAAGTAAAACTCCGTATTGTTGATTATAGTTATCAAAAATAACTAAGGAAGGATTACATTGAATATTCATTTCTTGTGCAATGTGTTGATCCGCCTCATAACTGCTCTTAACGAAACCAGACTTTTTATCTTCAAAAAACATTTCTACATCTAATCTTGCATCAATTGCTACTTCTCTAAGTAAATCATTCCCGTATTCTCGGGGGTTTGTAGTTAGTTCTTTTTGCAATAGTAACAAGAAGTTTCTTCCACGTTTTTTACCTTGCATGAGAGCTGCTTTATAAGCCAAAGAGGCATCATAAATCGAATGGTACATTTGGTTTCTTAATTGTAAGTTATTAGGTGGGAGATTCAATCTCTTCATATATTGAGTTACAGTATTGAAGTTATGGAAAGTTATAAAACGAAAATGAATCTTAATATCTTCCCTATCTTCTATGAATCGTAAAACTTCCTGCTCGGTACGATAACACTTAAGACCGATTGGATTTACAAATAAATACAGTTCATAGATCTGTTGTGATGAAGAGATGGGAGTGGCATTTTTCTTTTGTTGTCTATACATATTATCCCTTCTTCTTAAACCCGACATCTTCTTGTTATTCATAGTGTAGCAAAAATAAAGGCTCTGCTAAAATGAAACGACTTTATAAATTCTATTCAAAATAAACTGTTGTTTTAAAGAATACAAGATAAGTATACACTCTAGAGTGAATATTTGTAAAATCTGAACAGGAAAATAGACTCACTTTTTACCATGTTGTTCACAATATAGTCAAATTTTAAAAATAGAACAGTCGCTTCCAAAAGGATAGCGAAACTGTTCCATTTTTGATTACTTATTAGGATAATTCAGCATTCTTGCTATTTTTTTTATAGCTTTTCTTTTTTTAATTTGATGCTTCGCAAGAAATTGTTCGAATTGAAATTTCCCACTTTCCACATCTTCTGTTTCAAATTCTAGTTCATAGTCCTTTTGATCTTGGTAGTAGCTCTCATCTAAAAAATACATTCCTCCTTCACCTGGAAAGGTATATCGAAGGGTAGAGAGTTTTCCTATAGGTTCTAGTTCACTAATCTTTATCCCGAACTCAGCTAATTTATCAGCCACATGGCCCTCTAGAGTTATGATTCCCTTATCTGCCATTACTGTAGCAGTTTCTAAATTTAGTTCATCAGTTGTTTCTAATTGTTCATTTTCAGAGATAGGAGATTTTAATGTTAATTCACCATAGTCATCAAAAAGGCGAATCCGAAGACCCATGTTTTGATTCTTCAACTGTTGAGTAGTCGTGTCAAAGTAAATATTCGTTTGTTGAATGGCTTCGTTTTCGTTTAATTGAAGATTTGCTAGTAATTCTTCATATTCTTCTTTAGTTAGTAGGTTTTTGAATTCTTTTTCAATTTGTTGACTCAAAGGAGCCACATCCTTTCTTGGATCCATATAATTTTTTATAAGTGCAGAATGCTTGTATGTAAAAAAAACTTGTAGTAATCGTTACTATTGATATTGTAGCATAGGTTTGACATATCAGTTAGTAAAAGAGAATAGATAAAAGATTTAGAGAATGAAAATAAAATTCTTTAAATACTAGACGGAAGGTTTCAGAATGTTCTTCCAGTATGATAAGATAATGGTGTACTTTAATGATAGTAGGGATGGATGATTATATATGAAAAATGAACCTATTACAGATTGGAATGCATTTCTAGCACCTTACGGACAAGCTGTAGAAGAGTTGAAGGTAAAGCTAAAAGGAATTCGCAAACAATATCGGGAGAACAATAATCACGCTCCTATTGAATTCATTACAGGTAGGGTAAAAACAAAAGAAAGTGTTTTAGAAAAAGCTGAAATACGTGAAATTTCTCTAGATCGATTGGAAGAAGATATCCAAGACATTGCCGGTATTAGGATTATGTGCCAGTTTGTTGAGGATATTCATGAAGTAGTGAAGTTATTACATGCCCGTAAAGACTTTGAAATTGTTATTGAACGGGATTACGTAACGAATAAAAAAGAAAGCGGATACCGTTCTTACCACATGGTAGTGGAGTATCCAGTTCAACGTGGAATGGATGTAAAAAAAGTACTTTGTGAAATACAAATACGTACTTTAGCTATGAATTTTTGGGCAACTATTGAGCACTCTCTAAACTACAAATATCGTGGGGAGTACCCAGAAGAACTTCATGCCCGCTTAATTCGTGCTGCAGAAGCTGCCTCGTTATTAGATAAAGAAATGTCTGAAATTCGAGAAGAAGTAAAAGAAGCGCAAGTATATTTTGCGGACAAAAAGAAAAATTAGAGTGGGGGGTTGCTCAGGTGAGAGTAGCAGTGGTTCATAATGATAGCAAACCTTCTGTTGAGTTGGCAAAAGAATTTTTTAAAAAATGTAAAAAAGCGTACATTCAAATTGATGAAGAAAACCCTCAACTAGTCGTTACGATTGGTGGAGATGGCACGTTGTTGTCTGCTTTTCATAAATACCAACATCTTCTCAACACAGTTCGATTTGTAGGGATCCATACAGGTCACTTGGGATTCTATACGGATTGGCGTGATTACGAACTAGATGAGTTATTTGAAAGTTTAAAGCGTGACGAAGGTGAAAGTGTTAGCTATCCATTATTAGATGTGAGAGTTGAATATGAAAATGAAAAAGAATCAGAAACATTCATTGCATTGAATGAAGCGGTATTAAAAAAGTTTGATGGAACGATGGTCTGTGAAATTTTTGTTAAGGGTGAGCTGTTTGAAACGTTTCGAGGAGATGGTGTTTGTGTGTCTACTCCAACAGGCTCTACGGGGATCAGCAAGTCCTTAGGTGGTGCGGTTATTCACCCAAGGACGGAAGCTATTCAGTTAACAGAAATGGCATCTCTCAATAATCGTGTGTATCGTACTCTTAGTTCTCCTATGATTATTGCAAAAGATGAATGGATTGTCATTAAACCGATTCAAGGAGATGGCCTCATTCTTTCCGTTGATAATCTTACTTTTCCGAATAGGAAAATAAAGAAAATTATTTACCGAATTGCTAGAGAGCGAGTACATTTTGCTCGTTACCGCCATACACATTTTTGGAATCGTGTTGAGAATTCATTTATTGGAGCATTGAATCGTGATGAAAAGAATTTTCAAGAGCATTCATAACAACCTGCAAAAGGAAGGAGAAAATATCATTGAATGAAAATAAAACGGTCTTATTCAACCAAGAACTAAAAGAAGAACAAATGAAAAGTCTAAAAGAAATTTTTTCAGAATATCAAGTTTCTACAGATTATCATGATGTCTCTGATTTGGAAAACGTAGAAGTCATCTTTCATTGGAATAAAAAAATGACTGAGTTATGGAAACAGGGTAAATTTCCTAAACTTAAATGGGTACAAGTAATTTCAGCGGGGGTCAATTCAGTTCCTCTTTCTGATTTTCGTGAAAAAGGGGTTATTCTTACAAATGCTTCTGGTATTCATAAATACACCATTAGTGAGCATGTAATCGGAATACTTCTTTATCAGATGCGTAGCCTATCAAAAGTAGTGGAAAACCAAGAAAATAAAGATTGGAATCAAGATGTATCGATCCAACAACTGTATGGTAAAACAATGATTATTGTTGGAGCGGGGCAAATTGGGAGACAGCTTGGTAAATTAGCAAAAGTTTTTGGTATGAAGACGATAGGTGTTAATCGTAGTGGTAATGAAATTGAAGAAACGGATCAGACGATTACACAAGAACGCTTGAAAGAAGTTCTTGGTGAAGGTGATATTATCGTAAGCATCTTGCCTCAAACACCTGAAACAATAAATTATTTTTCTAAAGATCTTTTTGAAAAAATGAAAAAGGGAGTTCAATTTGTTAACGTTGGACGAGGAACTTCTGTAGTAGAAGAAGATTTACTTGAAGCGTTAAATAATGGAACGGTATCGTTTGCAGCTTTAGATGTTTTTCAAACAGAGCCCTTGAATGAGTCAAGTCCCTTATGGGATCATGAGAACATATTGATCACGCCACATATTTCTGGATCCGTTGAACATTTTAGGGATGCATTGTTTGCTGTTATGGAGCCGAATGCGATATCCTATGTTACAGAAGGAAAAGTAAGCGTAAATAAAATTAGTTATGAAAGAAATTACTAATCAATAATCAATGAAAAAATAATCAATAATTTTCCTGCGGAGAATATTCTGCAGGTTTTTTATTGACCAAAACTAGATATTATTTGTTCCATTCTCTACTTTCCTATATGATTAGGGAGAAAAATTTTTGGATAAATAAAGAGGAGTACACGTAGTGATTTATGAATGGAAGTACGAAGGCGAGCAACAAAGACTACTAAAAAACTTTTTAAGGGAACAAGGAATCTCGAAAAAATTATTAGCTAAAATAAAATATCATGGCGGTACTATATGGCTAAATGGTGAAGAAAGAAATGTCTTGGCCCATATGCAAAAAGGAGACCATGTAAAAATACTGATTCCTGATGAAGGAGAGCATGAAACCACTGTTCCCGTATATATTCCTATTGAAATTCTATATGAAGATCAACATTTTCTAATTGTGAATAAACCTTCGGGTGTTGCATCCATTCCCTCTCGGCAACATCCTCACTTGTCAATGGCTAATCGAGTAAAAGGGTATTACAAGACTCAAAACTATGTGGACCAAGTGATTCATATCGTTACTCGATTAGATCGGGATACGACAGGAGCGATGCTTTTTGCTAAAAGTGGCTATGTACATTCACAGATGGATAAGATGATTCGCAATAAAACCATTGATAAAATGTATACGGCAGTTCTTTCTAGTCCAGGTAGCTTAGAAGAAGTGCATGGGGTCATTGATGCCCCTATCGGAAGGACAGATGATTCGATTATTACTCGCATGGTACGAGAAGGTGGTAAAGAAGCCCTAACGGAATACTGGATAAAAGAGAAATATCAAGAAGGAATTGTAGCAAGTGTTAAATTGCACACGGGGAGAACCCATCAAATACGGGTACATTTCACTCATATGGGAGCTCCTTTGCTAGGAGATGACTTATACGGTGGTACGTTGGATCCCGTTATGCAACGTCAAGCTTTGCACTGTACGAAACTTTCTTTTGTTGATCCCTTTACCGAAAAATTAGTGACGGTTGAGGCTCCATTTCCAGAAGATTTTAAAGAATGGATCATCAAACAAGAAAAACAAGGAGGAAGAGATAGTGAGTGAACCACAATATGATGTTGATATAAATATGGAAACACAACGACTTCAAACCATCTTGCAATTAGAAGATATGAAATCGTTCCGAGAAATCTTTTTATCGTATCCTTTATATGATCAAGCACAAATGTACGTACGTTTTACACCTGAAACAAGAATACAAATGTATAACTATTTATCTCCACAAGAGATGGCTAATATGTTTGAAATTCTAGAAGAAGATGTGGAATCAATTGAAAAGTACATTGTTGAAATGAATAAACAATATGCTGCAGATATGCTAGGTTCAATGTATACGGATAATGCAGTTGATATGTTGAAAGAACTGAATCCCGATTTAATTCCTAAATATTTACGTTTAATGGATCCAGAGGAAGCAGCCGAAATTAGTGAAGTTATTGATTATAAAGATGAAACAGCCGGAGCCATTATGACGACGGAATTTATTTCTGTTTTTGAAAATCAAACGGTTCGTGCAGCGATGGCTTATATAAAAAGCAAAGCTTTCGATGCGGAAACAATTTATTATATTTATGTAGTAGGAGAGATAGGACAACTTGTTGGAGTTCTTTCTCTGCGTGATTTAATCGTCCATGAAGATGACAAGTTAATTTTTGAAATTATGAGTGATCGTATTATTACTGTAAACGTGGACGAAGATCAAGGGGATATTGCTAGAGTGGCACGAGACTATGACTTTCTAGCCTTGCCCGTAATAGATGAAAACAATATTTTATTAGGAATCATTACGGTCGATGATATTTTAGACGTTATCCATGAAGAACATACCAGTGATTATTCTGGACTAGCTGCAGTTGATGTCGATGAAACGACAGTTAACCCCTTTATAGCAGCTTCTAAACGTTTACCATGGCTTATTACTCTATTGTTCTTAGGAATGGGTACATCAAGCTTGATTAGTCAATACGAGGAGTTAATTGCTAATGCAGCAGTTCTATCTGTATTTGTTACCTTAATTACGGGAACTGCTGGAAATGCGGGCACACAATCATTAGCAGTAGCAGTCCGAAAATTAGGAAATGCGGACTCTGAGAGTAGAAGTTGGGGGAAAGTCCTGTTGCAAGAGTTGGAAACAGGACTCATCTCAGGAGTGGTGACGGGAGCTACGATTACGATTGTTATTGGGATTTGGCAGAATAACTTTATTTTAGGTAGTATTATTGGTTTTTCCATGTTAGCAGCTATTACGGTAGCAAACTTAGCAGGGAGTCTCATTCCTTTATTAATGGATCGAATTGGATTTGATCCTGCGGTTGCAAGTGGACCTTTTATTTCTACTTTCAGTGACTTGACTAGTGTGTTGATTTATTTTAATATTGCTCAATATTTTTTAGAGATGATCGTTGGTTAAAGTAAAAAGCCTCAGACCCCTTCCATAAAAAGGAGGGATCTGAGGCTTTCTTGCATATAAACTAGCAAATTTTTTCCATATCATGATGCAGAATACCTGCTTCTTCATACTCTTCTCCAATGATGGAGTATCCTAAGCGTTCATAAAAAGGAAGAGCATGATTTTGAGCACCTAAAATGAGTGTAGTATATTCTTTCTCACGAGCGATTAGTTCTATTTGTTGCATAAGTTCTTCCCCGTACCGTTTTTTACGCTCTTCTCTTAACACCGCAACCCTTTGAATTTTTAAAATAGTAGAAGATACAGGATAGAGACGAGCAGTCGCAACCGCTTTTTTTAACGGATTATAAGCTACAAGATGGATGCATAGACTTTCTTTTTCATCTATTTCAATA
Source organism: Jeotgalibaca sp. MA1X17-3 (assembly GCF_021513155.1). Classification (NCBI taxonomy): domain Bacteria; kingdom Bacillati; phylum Bacillota; class Bacilli; order Lactobacillales; family Carnobacteriaceae; genus Jeotgalibaca; species Jeotgalibaca sp. MA1X17-3. The sequence continues at coordinate 1,818,957 of NZ_CP090983.1, read as the reverse complement.
GCGGGATCCACATGTTGTTCACTAATAAAGACGGTTCTGCGTATTTGCAATGAATCTTTGTAGATGGGAGAGTTGGTATCGAGCGTGTAATCGAAAGTTAACATGTGATTCCTCCTTTTCTTTTTAGATGATTTTAATTATACGTTCTAAAAAGTGATTTGTTAATACAAAATAAGGAAGATTGAATAAAAGTTATGAAAAAAACAATTATATTTTGATGTTAAATCATCTGGATTCCTCTATACTAGGAATTGAAGGTAATATTTTTCATTTTGAAAGGAGTAGGCTAAGATTATAAATAAAATCAAAAAATTATCAGAGAAAGAGCCGCTAAGATATGAATAAAACCAAAAAGGAAAACCTAATGTTTTGGTCTATCTGGCTATTAGTTATTGCTTCTTTAATATTTATTTCCACTCAGATTAGTTTTATTTTTTCACCAATAGGTACTTTCGTACAAACTTTATATCTTCCAATTTTTATTGCAGGATTTCTTTATTATATTTTTGAACCCTTAGTAGGACTATTGAATGAAAAGTTTTCCATCAAACGAATTTGGGGAATTGTGGCTGTGTTAATTTTTCTGATCATCATTACGATCCTTACATTTGGTTCATTAATCCCTTATTTGATTACACAAATAACGGAGCTTATAAAAAACTTTCCGACTATTTTTGAATTTTTCTCTGATTATTATGATAGATTAATGGAACAGGAATGGCTTCAAGGCTTGCACTTAGAAAATCAGATCACACAATTAGGTAATGATTTTCAAAATACATTAACGCGTTTTTTATCGGGACTAACCAGTAGTATTGGGAAATTACTAACAACATTAGCGAATGGCTTTATTTTACTTTTTATAATCCCTTTTCTTTTGTTCTACATGTTAAAAGATGGAGAAAAACTATCCTCAGGAATTATTAAAGTTTTTCCAAATCAATATAGAACGGATATTCTTCACATTTTACATGATATGAATATAACCATAGCGAATTACATCAGTGGTCAAGCTGTCATATCCCTGTTAGTTGGTACTGGAACTTTTATTGGTTATCTAATTATTGGCTTACCGTACGGTTTCCTTTTATCTCTTTTCTCAGCAGTTACCAATATTATCCCGTATATTGGGCCATATTTTGGATTAATTCCAGCTGTTTTGATAGCATTAACGATTTCCCCCTTAAAAGCTACTTGGGTTTGTATTATTGTATTGCTTGTCCAACAAATTGATGCAAATATTTTAAAACCAAATATTTTAGGGAAAAATTTAGATATCCATCCATTAACAATTATTATTATTTTACTAGTTGCTGGAAAAATGTTTGGATTATTAGGCATGTTAGTTGAATTCCTGCTTATGCGGTCATTCGTACCGTCATTATGCATGTTTACCAATTTATTCAGAAACAGAAAAGTAGACAAATGGAAGAGGGAAATCCCTTTCAATAGTCAATAAATTGCTTTTATTGACTATTTTCTTAGTACAGTTGAAACGTATTGTTTGCATTTTATTTTTGAAGCCTTATAATCATAGGGTACAGAACTTGACAGTTAGTTTGTGCAAAAAATCATAAGTCAATCGAATCGGCGCTTTATTCCTTGCAGTAAAATGCTTGAAAAGTATGTTGTTGATTTGTTTACTATATATTATATTAATTCTAGGAGGATTTACCATGAAAGTTATAGTAGTAGGATGTACACATGCAGGAACATCTGCAGTAAAAACAATTCTTTCAGAAAACCCAAACACAGAAGTGAAGGTATATGAAAGAAACGATAATGTTTCCTTTTTATCATGTGGAATTGCTTTATATGTAGGTGGAGTTGTAAAAGATCCAGCAGGACTGTTTTATTCTAATCCAGAGGAATTGAAATCTCTAGGCGCAGACGTGAACATGAAACATAATGTTACCAATATTGATACAAAAACTAAAAAAGTTACTGTAGAAAATATGACAACTGGTGAAGAGTTCGAAGATTCCTACGACAAATTAGTTCTAACAATGGGTTCTTGGCCAATCATTCCTCCAATTGACGGAATCAACAGTAAAAATGTAGTACTTTGTAAAAACTATAACCAAGCAAAAGAAATCATCGAACGTAAAACAGACAAACAAAAAATTACGGTTGTTGGCGGAGGATACATCGGTATCGAGCTTGTAGAAGCATTTGCTAATGATGGAAAAGACGTAACGTTAATTGATGGTCTAGATCGTATTTTGAATAAATATCTTGATCCTGAATTTACAGAAGTTTTGGAAGAAGAAATCGGCAATCACGGTGTTAAAATTCAATTGAATGAAATGGTTCAAGGATTTAAAGACAATGAAGCTGGAGACAGAACAACTGTTGTTACAAGTGGTGGAGAGTACGAGTCAGAAATGATCGTTCTTTGTGTAGGATTCCGTCCTAGTACCGAACTTGTAAAAGGCCAAGTTGAAATGTTAGGTAATGGAGCAATCATCGTAGATGATTACATGCAAACAAGTGTACCAGATGTATATGCTGCAGGAGATAGCTGTGCAGTGAATTACAATCCAAACAACGGACATGCTTATATTCCATTAGCTACTAATGCTGTACGTATGGGCTTCCTTGTAGGTAAAAATATCAATGGTCCAAAAATGAAATACCGTGGTACACAATCTACTTCTGGTCTTCACCTATTTGGATATAACATTGGTTCTACAGGAGTAACTGATTCTAGTTCAGCTAACTTTGGTTTAAAAACCAAATCTGTCCTATTTGAAGATTACTACCGTCCAGAATTCATGCCAACAAATGAAAAAATATTGATGAAATTGGTATACGAAGAAGGAACAACACGTATTGTTGGTGGTCAAGTAATGTCTAAATATGATATTACTCAATCAGCAAATACTCTTTCTTTAGCTATTCAAAATAGAATGACGATTGAAGATTTGGCATTGGTAGACTTCTTCTTCCAACCTCATTTTGACCGTCCTTGGAACTACTTGAACTTGCTAGCACAAAAAGCTCTAGTTCAAGAAGATCAATTAAATGTAGTGGATGTTGAGAGTTTCAATACTGCTACCGAACATGCAGACCAAATTACTGAAAATATCATCGAGTAAAATTTAAAAGTTATACTAAATAGAGAGGTTGGACTTTTGTCCAACCTCTCTATTTTTTATGATCCATTTATCCTTTTGTGAATGATTTGTTATCGTTCTATTCGTTGCTGTGATACACTAAGTGAAAGATGTTTTTGGAGGAGAAAATATGTCTAAAAACCTTACTGTTGTTCAAATAAATGATACTCATGGTTACTTAAAACCTCACAATGAAATTTTTTTTTCAGCAGAAGGAATTTCTTTTTCCGAAGCTGGTGGGTATGCTCGTATAAAAACAATTATTGAAGAATATAAACAAAAAGGACCTACTATTGTTTTAGACAATGGGGACACTATTCATGGAACGTATGAAGTTGTCCAAGAAAAAGGTTGGAATATGGTACCTATTCTAAATGAAATAGGTATTCAAGCAATGACTTTTCATTGGGATATTGGATATGGGCCTAAAAATTTAAAAAACATTTCTCAAGCATTGAATTATCCTATTCTTGCAATTAATGTTTATGAAGAGGATACAAATAAATTAGTATTTGATCCTTATCGTATTTTTGAGATAGGCGGATTATCCATTGGAGTGATTGGGATTGCCTGTAATATTGTTGATAAAACCATGCCCGACTCTTTTAGTAAAGGGATTTATTTTACGTTAGGAAAAGAAGAGTTACCTACATATATCGAAAAACTTCAACAACAAAAAGTGGATGTCATTATCGTTTTATCACACCTAGGATTTCCACAAGATCATCAATTGATGAGTGAGGTTGAGGGTGTTGATATCTGTTTAAGCGGTCATACGCATAATCGAATGGAGAAAAGTATCCAGGTTGGTGAAACAACCATTATCCAATCGGGGTCACAAGGATCTTTTGTCGGTATATTAGAAATGACAATAGATTCATCTGTTAAAGTAGTAAGATACAAATTGTTACAAATTGATGATTCTATTCCAGAGGACCCAAAAATAAAAAAACTAGTTGAAGCAGCAGTTTCTCCGTATACAGATTACCTAGACCAAATGATTGGTCAAACGGAAGTCGATTTATTCAGAGGCTTAAATTCTGAAAGTAGTATGGATCAATTTTTGTTAGAAGCAATTATACATACTACAAATGCAGATATTGCTTTTTCAAATGGTTGGCGATATGGTGCACCTATTTCGAAGGGTTCTATAACAATGAGGGATTTGTATCAGATGGTTCCGATGAATCCAATCATATCATTGGTAGAATTGACAGGTTCAGAGATCTATCAGATGATAGAAGAAAACCTTGAAAATACCTATGCTAAAGATCCATTTAATCAGATGGGCGGCTATGTGAAAAGAGCTAGTGGTATTCATACGTATTTAAAAGTGGAAAATCCTAAAGGAACTCGAGTTATGAAACTATTTATAGATGATGAGGAAGTTATTTTTGATAAAATATACCAAGCTGCTTATATAACAAAGCAAGGGGTTCCTAAAAAATATGGTCAGAATCATCGTTTTACAGAAATAAAGACCATTCAAGCAATGATACAGTTCTTAAAAGAAAAAGGAGCGTATCAAAGTGAGTTTAAAAATACATTCACAAACATTTAGTAGTCTTATAAAACGAAAACGTAGTGTTAAAAGGAGAAAAGGAATATATGAATGTTGACCCCGGTAATCAGAAGCTGATAGGGCAACTGTTGTTAATCGTTGTGCTGACTTTAATCAATGCTTTTTTTGCTTCGTCAGAAATTGCTTTTGTATCGCTCAATAAAAACAAAGTAGCTAATGAAGCAATTAAAGGAGATAAGAAAGCACGAAAAGTATTAGCCTTGTTAGATAACTCGGATGATTTCCTAGCAACTATCCAAGTAGCCATTACTTTTGCGGGTTTTCTTTCCAGTGCAGCAGCAGCGAGTACATTTGTGGAAAAGCTACAACCATACTTTAAAGGATTTGCTGGCAGCCAACAAATTGCATTGATAGCTGTTACTTTTATTTTATCGTATGTTTCTTTGGTCTTTGGAGAACTTTATCCCAAACAGGTTGCTATGCAACGTCCAGAGGAGATTGCTTATGCAGGAGCGGGAGCAATCTCTTTGATACAAAAATTATTAAAGCCTTTTATTCGGTCTCTTTCATTTTCTACCAGACTACTCGAACGTGTTGTACCGATTGAATTTAATGATGATCAAGACATGTATACACGTGAAGAAGTAAGAGGGTTATTGCAAAGAAGTAGTGAAGCAGGAACGATTGAAGCAGCTGAATTCAACATGCTAAAAGGTGTACTAGCGATGGATAATAAGCTTGCACGTGAAGTGATGGTTCCACGAACCGATACTTTTATGCTAGATGTAAAAGATTCTACACATGAAAATATACAAGCAGCTTTAGATTCTCCCTTTACGAGAATTCCAGTATATGATGATGACAAGGATGAAATTATTGGAGTCCTTCATTTAAAAAACTTATTAAAAGAATCTAGAAGTACTTCCTTCGAAGAAATTAATATTCGGAAGATTTTGAATGACCCTTTATTTGTTCCAGAAACGATTACGACAGAAGATTTAATGGCATTTTTAAAGAAAAGCCACAATCAATTAGCAATTTTACATGATGAGTATGGAGGTTTTGTAGGAATTGTTACTCTGGAAGATATTTTGGAAGAAATAGTAGGGGATATCCAAGATGAGTATGATGAGAGCTTTGTTTTAATTGAAAAGAAAAAGGATAACTACTTTGAAGTAGACGGTACAACACCTCTTTATCGTTTTAATGATTTCTTTGGAACTCATCTTGAATCAACACTGGTTGATACCATTGCTGGATACTTATTAACGGAATTAGGAGATTTTCTTGATAATGGAGAAGGGATGAGTATTGAAAAAGAAGGGCTTCGAATAGCAACGTTAGAATTTGAAAATAAAAGACTAGCTAAAATAAGTGTTACGTACTTAGAAAACTCAGCTAAAACATTTCAAGAGCGTCTGGTTGTCGAAGAAAAAACAAAAAGGTAAGAATGGGCACTATAAAACAAATAACGGTAGAAGACGTACACAGGCGGTGCTGATTAATCGGCGCCGTTTATGTGGATTGATGCTCCAATTGCTAATCTTGCTTCGCTAGTCCTTGTTAGAAAGATTGCTTTCATATATAATAACAAAGGCCACTCGATAGATGGAATATTTTTTAATCTGTCAAGTAAGTGAGGAAGTTTAGTCTATAAGTAGATGCTTCTTTCGATTTTTTAATGAAAGAACGTTCATAACCAATACAGTAAGAGAAGAAAGGAATACCTATGAAACAAACACTAGAAAGTAAAGTAAAAAAAGAAAAACATTTGCCATCATTTCTCACCCGGATGCTGGTAAAACAACGATTACAGAACAATTACTATTATTTGGGGGAGCAATTCGTCAAGCAGGAACGGTAAAAGGAAAAAATCAGGAAGATTTGCAAAATCAGACTGGATGGAAATCGAAAAGAAACGGGGAATTTCCGTAACGAGTTCCGTTATGCAAGTAGATTATGCTGGTTATCAAATCAATATCTTGGATACTCCTGGACACGAAGATTTTTCAGAAGATACGTATCGAACCTTGATGGCTGTCGATAGTGCCGTGATGGTGATTGATAGCGGAAAAGGAATTGAACCGCAAACAAAGAAACTTTTCAAGGTTTGTCGGATGAGAGGTATTCCCATTTTTACATTCATTAATAAAATGGACCGTGATGGGTTAGAACCATTGGATTTAATTACTGAATTGGAAGAAGTATTGGAAATAGATGCTTATCCAATGAATTGGCCTATGGGAATGGGAAAAAACCTCCTTGGCCTATATGATATTTATAATCATCGAGTTGAATTGACTCATCCAGAACAAAATGAAGACAATGACTTTTTACCACTTAATGAAGAGGGGGAAATCGAAGGGGATTACTCGGTTACTACTTCTAGCATTTATACACAAGCCGTTGAAGATGTTTTGTTATTAAATGAAGCTGGAAATGAGTTTTCAGAAGAAAAAATTGCTAAAGGAGAATTGACTCCAGTATTCTTTGGTTCTGCTTTGACTGGTTTCGGAGTTCATACATTCTTGGATGCCTTTATCGACTTTGCCCCTAATCCGAGTGCTCATCAAACGGAAGAAGGGGAGTTGGTTGATCCAGCACAAGAAGATTTGACTGGATTTATCTTTAAAATACAAGCGAATATGAATCCAGCTCACCGAGATCGAATTGCATTCTTGCGTATTTGCTCCGGGGAGTTTCAACCAGGGATGGATGTAACCATTGCTCGGACGGGTAAGAAAATGAAATTATCTCATACAACTCAATTTATGGCAGACTCTAGAGGCCAAGTTGAGACGGCCGTGGCTGGAGATATTATTGGTCTGTATGATACTGGAAATCTTCAAATTGGAGATACTCTTTATGTGGGTAAAGATAAGATTCACTTTGAGGAACTACCTCAGTTTACACCTGAATTATTTATGAAAGTAACTCCTAAAAACGTTATGAAGCAAAAATCCTTTTATAAAGGGGTAAAGCAGTTAGTGCAAGAGGGAGCCATTCAACTTTACAAAACGTACCATACAGAAGAATTTATACTAGGTGCTGTAGGTCAATTACAATTTGAAGTATTCCAATACCGTTTGTTAAATGAATACAAATCAGAAGTAGAAATGACGCCACTAGGTTCTAAAATTGCTAGATGGATTGATCCTGAGAACTTGGATACGAATATGTCTTCTAGTAGAAATCTACTATGTAAAGATCGTTTTGATCATCCAGTCTTCTTATTTGAGAATCAATTTGCACTTCGTTGGTTTGAAGATAAATATCCAGAAACAAAATTACGAGCTTTACTATAATCAGCGTATAACAAAAAGCCTTCCAAAATTTGGAAGGCTTTTTGTATACAGTAAGAACTAGGTAAGTGAAGCTTGATTTCTTATGTAGGATAACTCTACAAAGTTATGCCCGTGCATGACTTCGACTTCATCAGCGGTTAATTGCATTAGTTTATTTAAAACAAAGTCAATTTCATTTTGTTTAATTCTACGATCACGATTAAGCAGGATAATATCTTCATGAGCGGGAGCCCCTGTATATATGACGGTTGTTTGCCCTAGTGAGTATACTTTAACAAAAGAGGCGTCAGTATTTGATAGTTGTTCTCTGACAAGTTCAGCATGGCCGTTCGTTACATCGATTAGTTTCATAGAAAACACCTCAAACTTTATTGGATTTTAATCTATTATAGCCTTTTTGTTCAAATAGTGAAAGGAAGAAAGCGTCTTAATGTCAATAAAAGAGCAATCTTATTAAAAAGATTGCTCTTTTATATGTTTATACCTTTTTTTCTATTGGTTGGGTAACTCGTTCATCGATAATGATGGAACCATTGTCATCAACATCAAAATTAATATTTTTTGTATGAGGATCATCTAAGTAGTAATCGGCTACTTGGTCTTCAATTTGTTCCTGAATGATACGACGTAAAGGTCTTACACCCATGGTTGTACTATAGCCAAGGTCAATCAGTTTCTCTTTAGTTGCATCATTGACCGTAATGTGAATTTCTTTATCAACTAACACGTTATTTAGTTCTTCTAACATGAGCGTCAAAATAGAAAACAGATTTTCTTTAGAAAGCGAGTTGAATTCAACAATCGCATCAAATCTATTAATAAACTCAGGTTTAAAATAATTATTTAAACGATCTAAAACGGAATTTGTTTTACCAGATAGTGCGGCACCAAATCCAACGTTAGCTTCTTTTGTCCCAGTTCCTGCATTACTCGTCATGATAATTACCGTATCTTTGAAACTTACAGTACGACCTTGAGAATCGGTCAGACGACCATCTTCAAGAATTTGGAGGAATAGATGCATCGCATCTGGATGAGCTTTTTCAATTTCATCTAATAAGACAATGCTATATGGATTTCTTCTAACTTGTTCTGTTAGTTGTCCAGCTTCATCGTATCCTACATATCCCGGAGGCGACCCAATTAATTTGGAAACAGCATGTTTTTCCATATATTCACTCATATCAAAACGAATAATAGAATCTTCTGTACCAAACATTTCATTTGCTAATTGTTTTGCAAGTTCTGTTTTACCAACTCCTGTTGGACCAACAAACAAGAAACTACCGATAGGACGGTTTTTACGCCCAAATCCAATTCGATTTCTACGAATGGCTTTTGCTACTTTGTCCACAGCCTCGTCTTGCCCAATTACATGTTGTTTTAGGTCTTTGTCTAAGTTGCGTAATTGCTCATTTTCTTTTTCTAATAAATCACCAACAGGTATATTCGTTTTAACTTCAACAATTTTTTGAATGTCTTGATGAGTAACCGTTAGCTCTTGATCTAAATTTTGTGGGTTTTCTTTCATTTTTTTAAGATTAGAGATTTGATCTCGATAATAGGCTGCTTTTTCGTAATCTTCTGCATGAAGAGCTGCTTGTTTTTCAGTTTCAGCTACAGCCATTCGTTCATCAATTTCTTTTGGATCAACTATTTTCATAGTTAAATTCTTTTTTGAACCCGATTCATCTAATAAATCGATTGCTTTATCAGGTAAGTAGCGATCTTGTATATAACGATGGGAAAGATTTACTGCAGCTTCTAGAGCTTTATCCGAATAACTAACTTTATGATAATCCTCATATTTCGGACGAATGCCTTTCAGTATAATTAATGTTTGTTCTGGCGTTGGTTCACTTACTCGGACTGGTTGGAAACGTCTCTCTAGCGCAGCGTCTTTTTCGATTTTACGATATTCATTTAAAGTAGTTGCACCAATTAATTGTATTTCACCTCGAGCGAGAGCGGGTTTTAGGATATTACCTGCATCCATACTTCCTTCAGCGCTTCCTGCTCCTACAATTTCGTGAATTTCATCAATAAACAAGATAATTTGTTTGTTTTCCCGTACTTCGTCCATCAATTGCTGCATCCGTTCTTCAAACTGTCCACGAATTCCGGTGCCTTGAACTAAAGATACAACATCCAAACGGATCACTTCTTTATCTAGAAGTTTATGAGGAACCTCACCATCAACAATTTTTTGAGCAAGACCTTCTACCACTGCTGTTTTACCAACACCAGCTTCACCGGTGAGTACAGGGTTATTCTTGCTACGTCGATTGAGAATTTCAATAATTCTAGTAATTTCGCTATCTCTACCAATTACAGGATCGATAGCACCTTGACGAGCTAATTCAGTAAGGTTTACTCCATATTTGTTGAGTAATTCACCACCATTATTACCACCTTTTCCGGAGCTAGTTGCTTGTGAGGAAGGTTGATTTGACTGGCTTTTAAGTTGTTCTTCTTGATATTGTCTCATTCTATTTTCAAAATCATTGAAATTAAAAGAAGGGTTACCCGGCGATAAATTAAAAAATGTATGTGAATGATCTTTACTTTGCATCGCTTTCCATTGTTGGTAACAGTTTTGACACAGATCAATTTTCTGTGTCTTCCCATTCATACTTGCATATAAATGGATGGATGCTTCATTTTTTCCACAATTAATACATTTCATATGATAAACATCCTTTCTCTTTTTATATATATTTTTTTGATCAGTTATCAAAAAGGTTGACATACCTGACTAATACTGACCTTATGACTTGTATTATACACTGACCTATTTTGACTTTCAAGTCTTTTGATTTAAACTTTTTATTAAATTAAAAAACTAGTTAATAGTTGTATATTGACCATTTTTTAGAAAAAAAACGTTCTCTTTTCATTTTAAAAAAAACAATATGAAGGAAAGGTTTAAAACAGTTGTCCTTATCAAGAAAAAATGGTAATCTTATTTTGTGAAAGGGTTATTTTTGATGCAATGAGACAATTGATTTCAACAGATTAGAGAAATGAACGTATCTATTGTTATATATTGTCGAAGTTGTAAGAATATTCTTTACAAATTCATATTAAAAGGGGACAAATTATAATGGAAAAGAAAGAATTTAATATTATCGCAGAAACTGGTATTCACGCAAGACCAGCAACACTACTTGTTCAAACAGCAAGCAAATTCAATTCAGATATTAATTTAGAGTACAAAGGAAAATCTGTTAACCTAAAATCAATCATGGGTGTAATGTCATTAGGCGTTGGACAAGGAGCAGATGTAACCATTTCCGCAGAAGGTGCAGATGAAGCAGAAGCAATTGCTGGAATTGTGGAGACTTTACAAAAAGAAGGCCTGGCAGAATGATGGAACGTCGAATAATAGGAATTGCTGCCAGTGATGGTATCGCAATAGGTAAAGCTTACTTGTTAACTGAACCTGACCTATCTTTTGAAAAGAAAAGCGTTTCTGATATTGAAGGAGAAATAAATCGTTTCAATGATAGTCTAGAAATTTCTAAAACAGAAATTCAAGCAATCCGTGATCGTGTAGCGGAAACTGTAGGGGACGAAGAGGCACAAGTATTTGATGCTCATATCATGGTTCTATCTGATCCTGAATTAATTGATAGCATTAAAACAAACATTACAACTAACGAAGTAAATGCAGAACAAGCATTGATGGAAGTAACGGGTATGTTTGTAAATATGTTTGAGTCAATGGAAGACAATCCTTATATGCAAGAACGTGCGGCTGATATTCGTGATGTTACTGAACGTGTATTGAGTCATTTGCTTGGAGTTAAAATTCCGAATCCTTCTTCTATTCAAGAGGAAGTCGTTATTGTGGCAAAAGACCTAACACCAAGTGATACTGCGCAATTGAATCGTGACTTTGTTAAAGGCTTTGTAACGGACATCGGTGGACGAACTTCTCACTCAGCTATTATGGCTCGCTCATTGGAAATTCCTGCAGTTGTAGGAACGAAAACTGTTACAGAAGGTATCAGTGATGGAGATATGGTCATTATTGATGGTTTAGGTGGAAACATCATCATTAATCCAGATGAAGAAACCCTAGCTAGCTATGATGAAAAACGTACTAAATTTGAACAGCAAAAAGAAGAATGGAAATTGCTGAAAAATGCAGAAACGGTTACAAAAGACGGAAAACATATTGAATTAGCAGCAAATATCGGTACACCAAAAGATTTAGTTGGCGTAATTGAAAATGGTGCTGAAGCAGTTGGTCTTTATCGTACTGAATTCCTATATATGGATTCTGCTGATTTTCCAACAGAAGAAGAACAATTCAACGCCTATAAAGAAGTTTTAGAAGGCATGGATGGAAAACCAGTTGTAGTTCGTACGATGGATATTGGTGGCGATAAAGAATTACCGTACTTGAAATTACCGGAAGAAATGAATCCATTCTTAGGTTACCGTGCGATTCGAATCTGTCTTGCAGAACCAGAAATGTTCCGTACGCAGTTACGTGCTCTATTGCGTGCATCTGTTTTCGGGAAATTACGGATTATGTTCCCAATGATTGCTACTTTAAATGAATTCCGTGAAGCGAAGAAAATTCTTGAAGAAGAAAAAGCAAAACTTATTCAAGAAAACATAGCTGTTTCAGAAGAAATTGAAGTAGGAATTATGGTGGAAATACCTGCAGCAGCTGTTTTGGCTCATCAATTTGCTAAAGAAGTTGACTTCTTTAGTATTGGAACCAACGACCTTATTCAGTATACAATGGCCGCTGACCGGATGAACCAACAAGTTTCTTACCTGTACCAACCATATAACCCGTCTATTTTGACCCTTATTAAGCATGTAATCGATTCTTCTCATGCAGAAGGTAAATGGACAGGCATGTGTGGAGAAATGGCAGGAGACCAGACTGCAGTGCCATTACTAGTAGGCTTAGGTCTAGATGAATTCTCGATGAGTGCTTCTAGTGTCCTAAAAACACGTAGTTTAATGAGTAAACTTGATTCAACAGAAATGAAAAAATTAGCTGATAAGGCTATTAATGAATGTACAACAGTAGAAGAAGTTATTGAATTAGTAGATAACATGAAAGAACTACTCGTATAAAAAACACTAAAACACTGCCTTAGGAAATCTGATGGCAGTGTTTTTTTGTATAGGTTTCTATACTAATTTAAGACTTTGGGCTAATGACAAAGAAGTGTCCGTTCTTTATAATAGATAAAAAGAGATTATTCAGAAAAAGAAGGTGGATTAAAAATGAGAATAGGTTTTTTTACAGATTCTTATTTTCCTCAAGTGAGTGGTGTATCGACTTCCATTCGTATTTTAAAGGAAGAGTTAGAAGCTCATGGACATGAAGTGATTATATTTACTACGACTGATCCTAAGGCGGATCCAAACGAAAAAAATATTGTCCGTTTAACAAGTATCCCTCTCCTTTCTTTTAAAGATCGACGAATCGCAATTAAAGGATTTGGAAAAGCACTAAAAGAAGCGAGGAAGTACCATATTGATATTGTTCATACGCATACGGAGTTTAGCATGGGATTAGCGGGGAAATATGTTGCGCATATGTTGAATATTCCTACGGTTCACACCTACCACACGATGTATGAAAAATATCTTCACTACATAGCGAAAGGGAAAGTCTTGAAGCCGAAGAGTGTAGAAGTAGTTTCGCGTATGTTTTGCAACGGTGCGATGGGAGTCATTGCTCCCAGTCAGCTGATGAAAAATAAACTGGCATCTTATAATATTTATAAAGAAATTAGAGTGATTCCTACCGGTGTACCTTTACCAGAAGAAAATCCTGGAGCAAAAATGGACATTCGTCAAAAATTAGGACTGTCAGAAACAGATGTTGTTTTGTTATCTCTTTCTCGTCTTGCCCATGAAAAACGGCTGGAAAAAATAATTGGTGCTTTTCCTACCGTTTTGAAACATTATCCAAATGCAAAACTAGTTTTTGTAGGTGAAGGACCAGCTCGTGAGGATCTAGAAGAGCTTGTGAGGGAAACGAACCTAGAAGATTCTATTATATTTATAGGTGAAGTTAAAAATGAACATGTTCATGAATATTATCAAATGGCAAATCTATTTGTGAATGCTTCTGAAAGTGAAACACAAGGATTGACGTATTTAGAAAGTATTGTGAATGGCTGTCCTATCGTTGCTAAACGAAATGATTATTTAGAAGAGATTATTCGCAATCCTATTCTTGGTTCGTTGTTCCAGGTAGATGAGGAATTTGGTGATTGCATCGTGCAAACTCTTGGACGACTACAAGAGGATCATGAACAATTAGATCAAACAGAAAGATTATTGTTAATGGAAGAAATTTCATCAAGAACCTTTGGAATTAAAGTTATTAGCTATTATCGTAAAATCATTGAAAATTATTATTTTCAAACAATTTTAGAAGAGAAAAAAGCTTTCCTCTTCATTTTAAAATTAAGAAAAAAAGCAAATAGAAAATCCACTCCGTTTTTTATCGGAGTGGATTTTTATTGGAGCACAGCTAGAAAGTGATATACTGAAACTAACAAATTTGGAAGGAATCGGTGAGCATATGTTAGAAAAAATTGGTTTTATTGGTACGGGTGTCATGGGATCTTCCATGGTTCGACACTTACTAGATGCAGGGTACCCTGTCCACGTATACAATCGTACAAAAAGTAAAGCAGATCCATTAGTGGAAGAGGGAGCTATTTGGGAAGATAGCCCAGCTGCAATCACTCGTAATACGGATGTAATCATTACGATTGTAGGCTATCCAAAAGATGTAGAAAGTACATATTTTAGAAAAGAGGGAATTCTTTCTATGGTAGATGATCATCATATTTTAATCGATATGACGACCAGCACTCCGAGTTTGGCTATTAAGATTCATGAAGCTGGAAAAAAGACAGGGACAGCTACATTGGATGCACCGGTTTCTGGCGGAGATAAAGGAGCGAAGGACGGCAAACTTACTACGATGGTTGGGGGAGACGAACGTGCTTTTGAAAAAGTGGAAAAAATATTAGAAACTTTTTCAAGTAAGGTGATGTTACAAGGACCGGCTGGTAGTGGTCAACATACAAAAATGGCTAATCAAATTATGATAGCAAGTACGATGGTTGGTATGACCGAATTAATGGTTTATGCAAAAGCAGCTGGATTAGATATTGAAAGAGTAATCGAACAAGTCGGTGCAGGAAGTGCTGGGAATTGGTCGCTGACGAACTATTCTCCACGTATTCTACAAGAAAATTATTCACCTGGTTTTTTTGTAAAACATTTCATAAAAGACTTAAAAATTGCTTTAAAAGAAGCAGACAAACTAGAAATTGAATTACCAGGAACAAAGTTAGCAAAAGATTTATATATAAAATTAGCAGATGCTGGTAACGAAAATGACGGTACCCAAGCACTTATTAAACTATGGTGGAGTTAATTTGTCTTACTAGTTGAAAGAGTTTTTTATTTCTTCCCTGATATTCAGTATAAAATGATGTTATTCAGAAGAAAAAATGCTAGAATATATTAGAAGTCAGTCTGGAAAGGGGAAAAATTATGAAACCTTCACAACTATCTGCAATCATCCGACGACTAGAAGTGATGATGGAAGACAACGGAGAAATAGAAGTTCGACGCTTTGAAAAAAGTGGAGATGAACGCTGTGTTGTCAAATACAATCGTGAAACTGAATCTTTTGAATTGGAAGAGCATGCGACCAATCAAGTGTATCAGTTTGATGACTTAGACTTAACTGCAATTGAAATTTATGAATTATTGCAAGATTAAAAATCTTCTTTTCAGTTAAAAAAATAGAGATAAACGGAGAAGGTACTGGGAAGTAATGCCAGTACCTTCTCCGTTCTTTTAAAATAAAAAGACATTTTCAAAGAGGATGTATCGATTGGAAGTCAACAATCTAAATATGATATGATTCAATGAAGACATGTTGAAAGAACGGATATAAAAGGAGGAGGATTTTATTGAATAAAGCAATTCATATTGGTTTACTAGGTTTTGGGACAGTAGGAAAAGGAGTTTATGACCTCCTTACCAGAAATAAAGAAAAAATTGAAGAAGCAATTGGTTGTGAACTTCAAGTGAAAAAAATATTGGTGAATCATATAGAAAAACATCAATCTTCACTGGATAAAGGAATACCTCTGACCGATCAGTTTAGTGAGGTTCTCCAAGAAGAGTCCATTGAAATCATAGTAGAAGTAATGGGTAGTATGGATCTTGCAAAAGAATACATTACCCAATCTCTCCGTGCAGGAAAGCAAGTAGTGACAGCGAATAAAGATTTACTTGCTGTAGCGGGAGATGAACTCCTTAAAACTGCAACAGAAAACGGAGTAGGATTACGATTTGAAGCTAGTGTTGGAGGGGGAATTCAATCATTCAAGCCTTACTTGATAGCTTTACAGGTGACCACGTTCAAAAGGTTATGGGGATCATTAATGGAACGAGTAACTTTATGTTGACCAAAATGAAGGAAGATCATTTATCTTATGAAGAAGCATTAGAGATGGCTCAAAATTTAGGATTTGCTGAAAGTGATCCCACCGCAGATGTAAAAGGGATTGACGCAGCACGTAAAATAATTATCTTAACGCAACTTGCTTTTGGTAAAAAAACAGTATTAGAGGAAATGGATATCACGGGTATCACTCATATTCAATCCTTGGATTTTTCTATTGCTGAACAATTGGATGGTACGATTAAATTAGTTGCTCTTTCAGAAATAAAGAACGGAAAAATTTGGACTGAAGTCGCACCGATGTTTGTCTCGTTAGAACATCCATTAGCATTTGTGAAAAATGAAAATAATGCTGTTTACGTAAAGGGCGAGGCAGTTGGAGAAACCATGTTCTATGGGCCTGGTGCTGGTAGATTCCCTACAGCGAATAGTGTAGTTTCTGATATTATTTCTCTTGCCAAAGACAAGAACCGGAAGATCCAAAGTGAAAATCCAGTTTTTCAATCTCAGACTACTAAATTAGAAAACAATGGTGTTTTTTCCAATATTGTGATTCGTTTTAAAGGAAAAGAAGAAGCAGATAAGGAAACTCATTACTTATTAGATCGATTCCAATTAATGGGCTGGGATGCGACTTCTTTATCTACTGAAAATGATTCAACAAAAAACGTTTATATTACCGTAAAGGACTTCCCACGAGAAAAATGGATAGATTTAGAAAACACTTTTTCTTTGGATCCACATTATAGACTAGAAGCTATTTTCTCTATTATATAATTTTTTGTTTATTTAATGAAAGAAGGAAGTGAGCATATGGTAATGATAAGAGTTCCTGCAACATCAGCAAATTTGGGTCCTGGATTTGATTCTCTAGGACTAGCTGTTTCCCTTTATTTAACCGTTGAAATAATAGAAGAGGTAGAGTACTGGGAGATTGAACATCAGTTAGGAAAAGCAATTCCCCAAGATGATACTAATCTAGTGATTCAGACCGCCTTGAAATTGGCTCCAAATTTAACACCTCATAAGTTATTAATGAAATCTGATATTCCACCTGCACGTGGTTTAGGAAGTAGTTCTGCTGCGATTGTAGCTGGTATTGAACTGGCGAATCATATAGGAAACTTAGAAATGACAAAAGATGAAAAAATTCAATTTGCAGCTAAAATAGAGGGTCATCCTGATAATATCCTACCAGCTATTTTAGGAGATTTCACAGTAGGAACCATGCTTGGCGAACAAGTTATTTGGACCCAATCAACATTTCCGGAAGCTGGGTTACTGATTACTATTCCTAATCGGGAGCTTCTGACAACCGAAAGTCGTTCTGTGTTACCAGGTTCTTTACCCTTTAGCGAATCAACAAGAGGGAGTAGCATTGCGAATGTATTAGTTTCTGCCGTTCATCAAGGAGATTTGGTCCAGGCTGGATTCCTAATGGAACAAGATCTATTCCATGAACCATATCGTTCGGAGCTTATTCCTGAATTAAATAAAATACGCGGAATAGCCCATGAAGAACATGCATACGGCACGTATCTTAGTGGTGCGGGTACAGCCGTTTTGACTTTATTACCTGTAGATAAAATACCTGTATTCAAAGAAAGAGTGCAAGAGCTTTATCCGGATTATACACTTCTTCAAACAACAATAGAGCGGATGGGAAGTATGTTTGTTTAAAAAAGGTAGAGAAAATAGTTTCCTAGAGACTGTCTGAATAAACCGGTAGGTTCTCTTGTAATTATTTGCCAAACCTTTATAATTAATATACAATATAGTGTTCGTGATCAATTAAATATCGTGAAGAGAAGAGTTAGCAGACGGTTTCTTTCCTATTTGAGGTGTACTTAAAAAAGCTTCAAGGATTGAAGTTCTATCTCGGAGCTGACCTTTTCTTTATTTGTAGAAAAAGGGGTATATATGTTAGGTAAATTTAAACCGGTATGGATGGTGGAGAGCGTCTATCAGATATCAGCAGAACAGTTGCGTAAGCACAATATAAAGGCAGTTTTTGTCGATCTTGACAACACCTTAATCGCCTGGAATAATCCATTAGGAACAAAAGAATTACTAGTATGGTTAGAAGAAATGAAAGAAAATGATATATCCATTACGATTATTTCCAATAATAGTGGAGATCGTGTGGAAAAAGTAGCCAAGCATCTTGATTTACATTATGTACCACGTGCGTTAAAGCCGTCTCGTCGTGCTTATTTTCGAGCGGCAAAGCAAGCTGGATTTCCACTAGAGCAGTGTGTCATGGTAGGAGACCAACTGATTACAGATATTTTCGGTGCAAATCGAGCCGGCGTCAGATCGATTTTAGTGATTCCAATTCTGGATTCAGATGCTTGGAATACTAAAATAAATCGATT
Source organism: Jeotgalibaca sp. MA1X17-3 (assembly GCF_021513155.1). NCBI lineage: Bacteria > Bacillati > Bacillota > Bacilli > Lactobacillales > Carnobacteriaceae > Jeotgalibaca > Jeotgalibaca sp. MA1X17-3. Next base: position 1,800,166 of record NZ_CP090983.1, on the reverse strand, counting down.
CTTTGAGCGGTTTATTTTAAAAAAATTAATTAAAGATGATCCAAATATGATATGGAGGAAAACACTTGAGTAACGATAAAATTAAAAATGAAATAAATGAAGAAGCAATCTATTGTATCGGTTGTGGTGCAAAGGTCCAAACGGAAAACTCAGAAGAAAAAGGCTACACTCCCGCTAGTGCATTAGAAAAAGGAATAGAATCTGGACAGGTATATTGTCAAAGATGTTTCCGACTTCGTCACTACAACCAGTTAGAAAAAGTTGAATCATCAGATGATGAATTTCTTGCAATGCTGAATAGCATTGGGGATGAGGATGCTTTAGTTGTGAATGTAGTGGATATTTTTGACATGTACGGGAGTATGATTCCAGGATTGCACCGTTTTGTTGGGAATAATTCAGTTCTGTTAGTGGGAAATAAAGTAGATGTGTTACCTCGTTCTGCTAAAAAAGTCCGAATTCAAAATTGGATGTTACAACAATCCCACCAAGTTGGGTTACGTCCTATTGAAGCTTTATTAGTAAGTGGTAAAAATGGTGATTTCATTGAAGAGCTCCTTCAGTCAATTGAGAAACACCGAAAAGGACGTAGCGTTTATGTAGTAGGAGTTACAAACGTAGGAAAATCGACTGTAATGAATCAAATTATTAAAGTGGCTACCGGTAACAATGAAGATATTATTACAACTTCTCGTTTCCCAGGTACTACGTTAGATCAAATTAAAATACCTTTAGATGATGGAAGTTTCATTGTTGATACACCTGGAATTATCCATGAACATCAAATGGCTCATGTTTTAAGTGCGAAAGACTTAAATTTAGTTTCTCCTCAAAAAGAAATTAAACCAATTACTTTCCAATTGAATCCGGAACAAACGCTATTTCTTGGTGGTTTGGCACGGTTTGATTTCCTTTCAGGTGAGCGTAGTTCCTTTACTTGTTATTTTGCAAACGAATTAAAGATTCACCGTACTAAATTAGAAAAAGCCGATGATTTTTATACCAAACACGTCGGATCACTCCTTCAACCACCAACTCTTGATGAAGTGGGAGAGTTTCCAAAATTAGTGAGAAAAGAATTTAACCTAAAAGAAGCTTCAGACGTCGTCTTTTCTGGGTTAGGATGGATCGCGGTTCATCATCCAGCGAAGATTGCTGCGTGGATCCCAGAAGGGGTAGACGTGGTTATTAGAAAGCCAATTATTTAAACACAAATACCAGATAGCATTTTTATCTTGAAAAGAGGAATAGTATGGAATTACGTGGAAAACAAAAACAGTTTTTGAAAAAGAAGGACACCATCTTCAAGCCATTTTCCAAATTGGAAAAGCTGGTTTGACTGACGAGATTATTAAACAATTAGATGATGCATTAGAAAAAAGAGAATTAGTTAAAATTTCTTTATTGCAAAATACAGATGAAGTTCCAGAGGATGTTGCAGCAGAGATTTCTACAGAGTTAGATGCTGTAGTTGTTCAACAAATTGGAAAAACAATTATCTTTTTCCGAGAGTCTTCTCAAGAAAAGAATCAACGTCTATCTGAACAAGTTAATAAAATATAATACGTTATGTGAGCAGAAAGGTGGAAGTATGGTTTGGTGAAGTTGATGGAAATGGTTAGTGATTTGAATTTTTTTACAGTTGAGGAAACTCAACCTGAAGAGAATCCTTTCTTTCGAAAGCGGATTGGAATATTAGGCGGAACGTTTAATCCTCCTCATGTAGGGCATTTAAATATTGCTCAACAAGCTGGCCATCAATTAGGTTTAGATCAAGTATTTTTTATGCCAGATGCTGAACCTCCGCATATCGACGCAAAGCCGTCTATTCCAAGTAAACACCGAAAAAAAATGGTGGAACAATCAATCAAGGGGAATGATTTATTTGCCTTGGAAACGATTGAATTGGAAAGAGGCGGTAAAAGTTATACCGTGGATACCATGAAAGAACTCACTGAAAAAAATCCTGACACGGACTATTATTTTATTATTGGAGCAGATATGGTGGAATATTTACCTAAATGGGAACGAATGGAAGAACTCTTGTTATACGTTCATTTTGTAGGGGTAGGACGTCCAGGCTATCAGGGTGAAAGTGCTTATCCCATTATTTGGGTGGATTGTCCTTCTTTAGATATTAGTTCGACTTCTCTTCGCAAAATGGTGCAAGCAGGACAGTCGATTCGATATCTTGTTTCCGAGAGCGTAGAAGAGTATATAGAGAAAGAAGGACTGTATCTTGACTGAAATGGTTTACTCAGAAAAATATACAAGTTGGACGAGAGATGATATTCTTACGGAAGTAAAATCTAAAATGAAAATTCAGCGATTTGAGCATATTCTTCGCGTTGAAAAAAGTGCGTTAGAGCTAGCACAAAGATACAAAGGGAATTTAGAAGCTTGCAGCCTGGCTGCTATCCTACATGATTATGCTAAAGAGTTACCTAAAGAGACGATGGATTCTATCGTTCAAGAAGAACAATGGAATCCAGAAATCCTTCAATATGGCAGTCAAATTTGGCATGGTCCTGCAGGAGCTTATTTTGCAGAAAAGAAGTTTGGAATTACCGATGAAACAATTCTCACAGCCATTCGTGATCATACGATTGGGAGTGAAAAAATGTCTCTTACGGGAAAGATTTTATTTGTAGCTGATTATATTGAACCAGGAAGAAAATTTCCTGGAGTACAAAACGCGCGAGCGTTAGCAATGGAGAGCTTGGATCAAGCAGTCATGTTTAAAATTACCCAAACGATTATTCACCTAGTGGAAAAGGGAATATTAGTTTACCCAGAAACACTAACAGTATATAATGCTTGGGTAAGAAATAAGGAGGAAATATATTGAAAAGTGAAGAAATACTAAAAGTAATTATAGAAGCAGCAGATGATAAACTTGCGGAAGATATTATCGCAATGGATGTGAAAGATTTAACCGTACTAAGTGATTATTTTGTAGTAACCAATGGTCGTAATGATCGTCAAATGGCTGCTATTGTACAAGGAATTGTACAAGCTGCTGGGAAAAACAACATCCCAATTAAAAATGTAGAAGGAAAAGATTCTGGTAAATGGACTCTAATTGATTTAAATTATGTGATTGTTCATGTATTTAGTTCAGATGAACGCTCTTATTATAATTTAGAAAAACTTTGGAGTGATGCTCCACTTGTTGATATTAGTGATTGGGTAAACGAGCAATGAGTTATCAAATCTTTTCCCGGTTTTACGATAAGGTGATGGATCAATCTGTGTATAAAGATTGGTTGTCCTTTGTAGAACAGAATTCCCATAAAAGCACATTAAAAATATTGGAATTAGCTTGTGGAACTGGAAAAATTGCGGTAGATCTCGCAAAGGCTGGTCATGATGTGACTGGCTTTGATTTGTCTAATGAGATGCTTTCTTTGGCATATGAGCGTATGGAAGAAGAAAATGTTCGTCTTCTTCTTTTAGAAGGTGATATGCGAGAAATAGGAGAAATCGGTAGTTTTGATACGGTTACTTGTTTTTCAGATTCGCTTTGCTATTTGACAGAGGAAGAAGATTTACTACATGTTTTCCAAGGGGTATTTAATAATTTGAACGAAAAGGGTAGTTTTTTATTTGATGTTCACTCCCTGTATCAAATGAACGAAGTTTTTCCTGGTTATCAGTACATCTACCAAGATGAAGATGATGTTTTCCTTTGGGAGAGTTTTGAAGGAGAAAAAGAAAATAGTGTAGAACATATGCTTACTTTCTTTGTTTCACAAAAGGATGAACTTTTCGAACGAATTCATGAATTTCATGAGGAAAGAACCTATAGTATTCCTGTTCTGAAAAGCCTTTTACAAACAGCTGGCTTTCAAGATATTGAAGTACAAGCTGATTTTGGCAGGCAATCCCTTAAAGAAGATACTCCTCGTTGGTTTTTCACTTGTCGAAAAGCATAAAAATAAATAGAGTAAGTGGAGAGGACGGGTAGAAATGAGAAGTTGTGGGATTATTGCTGAGTATAACCCTTTTCATAATGGACATCTCTACCAATTAAAGGAAGCCAAGAGAAGGTCTCAGAGTGAAGTTATGATTGTTGCGATGAGTGGGAATTTTTTACAAAGAGGAGAGCCGGCAATGATTGACAAATGGTCTAGAGCCACTAGTGCTTTGCAAAATGGTGCTGACCTCGTTGTAGAAATACCTGTTTTAGGAAGTTCTCAAGCGACTGATTTATTTGCTAAAAGTGGCATCCGTCTCTTACAAAGTTTAGATTGTAATACCTTCTCATTTGGTGTGGAGCAAGGACGAGTGGATGATTTTATAGAAATGGCTCATTTTATGATGGAAAAAGAAGAAGAACTTAATTTTCTTTTTCAGGAATTTCGAAATGATGGCCGAAGCTATCCTGCTCAAATGGAAGAAGCTATTCGGAAAATAGCAGGAGAAAATGGTCCTACATTAGCTTTTGATACTCCTAATAATTCACTTGGTTTAGCATATGTAAAAGAGAATCATAACTATCCAGAACCAATGGAAACGGTAGTGATTCAACGTACAGGAGCCCAACATCATGATATTGAATCAAAAGAAAACTCCGTATACGCTAGTGGAACAGCAATCCGCAAAGCATTGCTAGAAAAAGAGAAGTTGACAGATTCAAGATGGATGGACTGGGTCCCCCCGGAAACCATAGAAGCTATTTTGAGAAGTCAGTTTGTATCTTGGGAAAACTATTGGCCTTATCTGCGTTATCAACTTCTTTTTAACACACCTGAATCATTAAAAAAGTTTTATCAGGTAGAAGAAGGAATTGAATACCGGCTTAAAAAGTTTTCTACCGAATCAGAATCTTTTTCTCAATTCATAAGTCTCGTAAAGAACAAACGCTGGACCTGGGTGCGACTTCAGAGGGTGTGCCTTTATATCCTACTAGGGATTAAGAAAAAGGATGTAGAAAGCTTTTTTGCTCGTCCTCCTGTTATTCGTATACTTGGCTTCACAACAGCAGGAAGTAAGTATTTGAATGAATTGAAAAAGAAGACAGATACTGTTATGATTACCAATGTGTCCAAAAAAAATAAACAGCATTTATTGAAAGAGTTACAGTCAGATCAAATCTACCAGATTGGCGTAGGACTCCAATTGGATGAACAGAATTATACACGTGCTCCGATTCAGATTCTGTAATATGTATATTCCATTTCATATTTGAAGTGTAATAAAAAAATACTTTACTTGTTGTAAAGGAAAATACATTGACAAACTATTTTTTGACTAGTATAATTCAATTTGTTATTTTAGGGGTGAAGGAAATGAAATGGACCTTAAAAGAAATCCAAGAACATCATGGTGAACCACTACATTTTTCGGAAACGATTAATCGTGAAAAGTCATTGATGGAGCGGGATAGCGAAATTCTGGCAGTGTCAGACATTAAAGCAAATGGTTTTTTATTATATGAAGATCATGCCGTACTTGCCAATTTCCAGATCGATTTAATGATCACCCTGCCTTCGTCGCGCTCACTGGAACCGGTGGAAATAAAACTGAATGTGCCCATTACTGAATTTTATGTGGAAGATGAAGAAAAGTATCTGGGTTTTGATGACCCAGCTGAAGTTATCATTCCTATAGAAGGGCGTGAGTTGGATTTAATTCCAGCAATTGAGGATGCGATCCTTCTTCATTTACCAAGTCAGGTACTTACAGAAGAAGAACGTACTTCGAATGTCATGCCAACAGGAAATAATTGGGTTGTTGTTTCAGAAGAAAACTACCAACAACAAAAAGCGAAGGAAAAAGAAGAGCATATCGATCCGCGCTTTGCGCAATTGAAAGGTCTTCTGATAGACGAAGAAAACGAAGAATGAACAATCAGCTGTATGATTTATACAGTACTCATTACAGGGAGGTGTAAGGAAATGGCAGTACCTAAAAGAAGAACATCCAAAGCACGTAAGGCTAAAAGACGTACTCATTACAAGTTGCAAGTACCTGGTATGAATGCATGTCCAAATTGTGGCGAAATGAAAAAAAGTCACCACGTTTGTGCTTCATGTGGTCATTATGACGGCAAAGAAGTAGTATCAAAAGAAGCATAATTTCATACATGAAAACCGACGGACAAGTTTTTAAATTGTCTGTCGGTTTTTTGTTTGTTTACCAAAAGAGTAAATGAGGACTCCTTTTTTATTTCGAAAACTATTTCATTAAATAGAAAGTACTTTTTTGGTTTGTTTCCCATAGAAATAGAGTAAACTAATAGTAATAGATTTAGGATCGAAGATAAAGGATGCGATAAAATTGATGAAGATAGATAGCCTTGAATTATTTTTATATATGATACCTGTACTTGAAATTATTTTGATCCACCTTTTTTTTAAACCATTTATTCAATATCAACCTCATTTTAAACTTTCTGTCACAGATGTCGTCGTACCTATCTTATTAGTTGAATTCATATATTGAGTGTCCGAGTATTAACATATAGTCTTTTACCTGTTTTCTTATTCGTTATTTTTTTAGTTGGCTTAGGAACTCTTTTCTACTTTTATATAAGAAAGAAGAATATTTCAGAAGGAAAAATATTTTCACTTTTTTTGAAAGTGAGTTTCATAACGGGATTCCTTTTGTATTACGGTTTAGTATTTGTACGGATCACTCAAGTGGCGAATATATAAAGAGAAGGAAACGATAAAAGAAGGAGATATTTATGAACGTATTACTGTACTCAGAGGGAATGAAATGGATTAGTAAATCTGGTTTAGGAAGGGCAATTGAACATCAAAAGACAGCATTAAAGTCAGTGGGAGTAACCTTTACAACAGATGTCAATGAGAAGGTTGATGTTGTTCATATTAATACTTATTTCTTGAAATCCTATCATTTAGCTAAAAAAATGAAAAAGAAAAACATTCCAATCGTTTACCATGCTCATTCGACAGAAGAAGATTTCCGGAACTCTTTTCTATTTTCCAATCAACTATCACCTTTGTTTCGTCGGTGGATTGTCCATTCCTACAACTTAGGAGATGTAGTAGTAACTCCCACTGAATATGCAAAAGAATTATTAATTCATTCTGGAGTAACGTCTCCCATTGTAGCGGTTTCGAACGGAATTGACCTTTCTTATTACCAAGAAAATAAAGAAATGAAGAATAGGTTCCGTGAAAAGTATCACTATCATCTAAAAGATAAAATTATTATGTCAGTTGGATTGTATATCAAACGAAAAGGGATTATTGATTTTGTAGAGTTAGCGAAACGTATGCCGGACTATCAGTTTATCTGGTTTGGTTTTCTCAATCTTAACCAAGTTCCTAAAGAAATTAGGCTAGCAGTAGAAACAGAGCTACCCAACCTTATTTTTGCGGGATATGTTACTCCTGAAGAGTTAAGGGATGCATATGCTGGAACCGATCTTTTTTTCTTCCCAACGTATGAAGAAACGGAGGGGATTGTTTTGTTAGAAGCAATGGCTATGAAACAAAATATTCTCGTTCGAGATATCCCTATTTACAAAATTGATTTTGTAGAAGATGTCCATGTGTATAAAGGAAAAACCAACGATGATTTTAAACTGAAAATAAAAATGATCTTAGAAGGTTCTCTGCCTTCTTTAAAAGAAAATGCTTCTGAAAAAATTAAAGACAAAGATATTACTAAAATAGGGGAACAATTACTATTTGTATATAAGAAAGCAATGGGAATAAAATCCCCACTTTAGTAAAAGGAAGAAAATAAATACGTTCTCATTTTCCATATTTTTATCTATTTAAATGACTTGGGAATGTCTTTATAATAATATATATTCACAGTGAAATCTCTTTTTGGAAAAATCCAGGAAGAGATTTATTTTTTTGCCAAAAATCCCTATAATTTAGTGGTGAGAAGTGGGGGGATGTGGTAGACTGAAACTATATTGAAAAGATGGGGAGATTCTTATGCTAATCGGTGAATACAAACATAACATCGATACCAAAGGACGCTTAATTGTACCTGCTAAGTTTCGTGAGGAATTAGGAGAAACGTTTATCCTAACACGCGGATTAGATGGTTGTTTATTTGGGTATCCAATGGAGCAATGGGGAATCTTACAAGAGAAGCTAAAACAGCTACCTCTTTCCAAAAAAGATGCTCGTTCATTTGTTCGATTTTTTTATTCTGCAGCTGTTGAAGCAGATATCGACAAACAAGGGCGGATCAATATACCTAATAACTTACTTGATTATGCAAAAATTGAAAAAGAATGTCGTGTTGTAGGCGTTTCAGATCGAATTGAAATTTGGAGTGAACACAAATGGGAAGAATTTGCCGAATCGGCAGAAGCTTCTTTTGAGGACATTGCTGAAAATATGATTGATTTCGGATTATAGGGGTAGAATAAAATGGCAGAATTTGAACATGATAGTGTATTACTAGAAGAGTCTATTGAGGGGTTAGCAATCAAACCTGATGGTGTATATGTAGATTGTACGTTAGGTGGCGCTAGCCATAGTCGTAAAATACTTGAAAAACTAGGTCCAAATGGTCATTTATTTGCATTTGATCAAGACCGTACGGCTATCGAGAATGCTGAAAAGGAATTAGCTGCTTACATTGAAAAAGGTCAAGTAACGTTAATTAAATCAAATTTCCGTTTTTTAAAAGAAGAATTAAATCAGTTAGGAATAACAGAAGTAGATGGGATTTTATATGATTTAGGAGTTTCATCTCCTCAATTGGATCAAGCTGAAAGAGGGTTTAGTTACCGTTTTGATGCTCCTTTAGACATGCGAATGGATCAAGATCAAGAACTGACGGCTCAACATATTGTTAATGAATGGGCCTATGCAGACCTTGTGAAGATATTTTATCGCTATGGAGAGGAAAAATTCTCTAAGAGGATTGCACGCAATATAGAAAGTTTAAGAGAGAAACAACCCATTGAAACAACAGAAGAATTAGTTGAGGTTATTAAAGATAGCATTCCTGCTCCTGCACGTAGGAAAGGTGGCCATCCTGGTAAACGTATTTTCCAGGCACTACGGATTGCTGTAAATGATGAGCTATCTTCTATTTCTGATTCAATAGAAGATGGATTAGAGTTGTTAAAAGTTGGTGGAAGAATGAGCGTGATTACCTTTCAATCTTTGGAAGATCGTATTGTAAAGGTAATGTTTAAAGAAGTATCTACTGCTGAAGAAATTCCAGCAAATCTTCCTATCTTACCCAAAGATATTGAAATCGATTATCGATTGATAAATCGAAAGCCACTTTTACCAACGGAAGAAGAATTAACAAAAAATCGACGATCGCAAAGTGCAAAATTACGTGTAATTGAACGACTAAAAAAATAAATATAAAAAACGAACCCTTATGAACAGATGAAAGGAGTGTAATGTATGGCAACTCCAGAATATGCAGAAGACATATATAGCCAAGCGTTACCATATGAAAATCCGCAACAAAGTCCAAAACAAGCACCAACTTCTCCTGAAATTAATGAACCACAAAAGAAGACGAGAGTATTCTCGAAAAAAGAAAAAAGTTTGATGAGTATGTTCACGATTGTTACGCTGTTATTGTTCTTTGGAAGCTTACTAACTCAAGTGATTCTTTCTAACCAAAATAGAGGTTTTCAAGATCTACAAAATGGGAACACTGCCATGGCTATAGAGAATTCTAATTTAGAGCAAGAAGTACAAGAATTGTCACGTTATGATCGTATTATAGAAATGGCTGAAGAAATGGGACTTGAAATGAATGAAGCTAATGTGAGGAATGTAACAAGATGAAAGAGAAAAATAATCCATTTAAAAACCGTCGAAATATGACAAAAATCATGATGTTATTAACTGGGTTGACTTTTCTACTGTTCGCCTATCGCTTTTCATCGATCATGATTACAAAAAAGGTAAACGGCGAAAACTTGAGCGAGCATGTTAATAATTTATATACCAGAAGTAGTATCCTTGCCGCAAAAAGAGGTTCCATCTATGATATAGGTGGAAATCCTATTGCTATGGATGCTACTTCTTATTCATTATTGGGAGTATTGACTGATGAATGGAATGAAGATAAGGATAACCCTCAGCATATTATTGATAAAGAAAAGACAGCACAAGTGCTCTCCACGCATATTGACATGAGTAAAACGGAAATATTAAATGTTTTACAACAAGAAAATGTTAATCAAGTTGAGTTTGGAAGAGCGGGAGTTAATTTATCCTACAGTACGAAAGCTGATATTGAAGAAGAAGAGCTTCCTGGTATTGTTTTTGTAGAGACTCCTTCTCGTTTATATCCAAATGGAATATTTGCATCTCACTTAGTTGGATACGCAGCTGTGGATAAAGAAGACGAAGAAGAGAACGAAGAATTGCTGACGGGTATGATGGGGATCGAGCAGGCATACGATAGTATGTTGAAAGGGCAAGATGGAAAGACCATTGCACAAAAAGATTCTCAAGGATATACCATTCCACACACAGAGATGGTTTTGGAAGAACCTGTTGATGGAAAGGATATTTATCTGACTCTTGATACAAGGTTACAGATTTATCTTGAAACATTAATGACAAAAGTGTATGAAGAAGCCGAGCCAGAGGCAATGGTAGCAACGCTCGTTAATCCTAAAACAGGTGCAGTTGTGGCTGCAACACAACGTCCTACATTCAACGCTACGACAATGGAGGGAATCGATTCTAAATGGCAGAATCTTTTGATTGAGGAATCTTTTGAGCCTGGATCTACTTTTAAAATTCTTACGATTGCCGCAGCAATTAACGAAGGAATCTTCCGTCCGAATGATACCTTTATGTCAGGTTCTATTAATGTTGAAGGAGGCACTATTCATGATTTTAACGTTGTTGGTTGGGGTGAAATTTCTTATCTAGAAGGTTTCGCTCGTTCTAGTAATGTGATGGTTGTAAAGCTAGTAGAGCAAATGGGATTTGAAGTCTGGGAAGAATATATGAAGAGTTTTGGGATTGCAACTGCCACTAAATCAGGATTATTGAATGAAGCAACTGGGGATTATAATTACAATTATCCTTTAGAAAAAGTCAATACCTCTTTTGGTCAAGGGGTCACAGTCACTCCTTTTCAGTTGATTCAAGCATTTACTTCTGTAGCAAATGACGGAAAAATGATGAAGCTTCAATATATTAGTAAAATAGTTGACTCTGTTACAGGGGAAGAAAAAGTAATGGAACCAGAAGAAATATCTTCTCCAATTAGTAAGGAAACAGCTGAGACTGTTTTAAATTATTTAACGGAAGTGGTCTATGCAGATTATGGTACGGCATCTGCTTATCAAATAGAGGATGTTAGAATTGGAGCAAAAACAGGTACAGCTGAATTAGTGAATGCTGAAACAGGTAAATACTATACAGGATGGAATGAGTACTTATATTCTGTTGTAGGATTTGCACCGATTGATGATCCGAGCTATATCCTTTATGTTACTTTGAAGCTACCAAAAAATGTAGAAGAAAAATCATTCTCTACTTATTTATCGGAAGTGTTTAATCCAATGCTGACACGTGCAGTAGCCTATGATGAATTAGGTGCGGAAAATACTCAAGAAAGCTATGAGGGAAGTATTCCCAAAGTGACAAGTATGAACAAACAGGAATCGATTGATTCTTTAGCAGAGCATGGTTTTTACTCTGTATCTGTAATAGGTAGTGGGAGCCAAGTTGTCCAACAATATCCTTTTGCAGGAACGAATATATTATTGAATCAAAGAGTTGTTTTAATGACAGAAGGAGCGATGACCATGCCAGATGTTCATGGATGGTCTAAAGATGATGTCTTGAAAATATCGGAACTGACAGGTACCCCCTTCCAGTTTGTAGGAGAAGGATATGTCGTGGATCAGGGAGTTTTAGAAGGAGCAGTCTTGAATCCTGATGAACCAGTCAAAATTATTTTGGAGTAAGTTGTGCCTTTTAATGGATTTTAGGCTAACATGCCCACATCCATTAAAAGGTAAAATACAATAAAGGAGGAACACATATGGATTGGACAGAAATGCTGATGCCGTTTGTTATTAGTTTTGGTCTAACAATTAGTATCATGCCTGTTTTTATAGGGTATTTTAAGATTCGTCAATTTGGTCAAGTTACAAGAGAGGAAGGCCCTTTGTGGCATGAAGTGAAAAGTGGTACACCTACTATGGGTGGAGTTGTGTTTGTATTATCTGCAACATTTACGTTAATTGGCTCCGCAATTTGGAAAAATGTTTTAAATACAAATACCTTTATGTTACTTTTCACACTACTATTTTTTGCAGTCATTGGGTTTCTAGATGATTTTCTAAAAATATTCAAAAAACAAAATGAAGGATTAACTTCTAAACAAAAATTTTTAGCTCAATTATTTGGTTCAACTGTTTTTGTTTTGCTTTATTATTTTAGTGGATCAATCCCTATGATTTCCGTGCCATTTATTGGTCCCGTGAGTAGTTGGATTCTCTTCGCTATCTTCACAATTGTTTGGATTACAGGTTTTTCAAATGCTGTTAACTTAACAGATGGTTTGGATGGCTTGGTTGCTGGAACTGCTTTTTTTGCTTATGCAGCTTATGCATATATAGCTTATACTCAACAACAAGTAGAAGTTTTATTATTTTGCCTCGTAATTATCGGAGGCTTGCTGGGATTCTTTTTCTTTAATAAAAAACCTGCAAAAATATTTATGGGTGATGTTGGTTCTCTTTCTCTTGGAGCGGGATTGGCAGTTGTTTCCCTTGCTTTGCATCAAGAATGGAGTTTGCTAATTATTGGATTTATCTTTGTAATAGAAACGGCTAGTGTAATTTTACAAGTAGGTTCTTTCAAGCTACGTGGAAAAAGAATCTTTAAAATGAGCCCTATTCATCATCACTTCGAAATGAGTGGATGGAGTGAGTGGCGTGTCGTTCTTACTTTCTGGTTAATAGGTCTATTAGCAGCTATTTTAGGACTACTACTAGTAGTTTGATGGAGGATGATTCATTTATGGAAACTAGAAAACATACACGTTTTGAAAATAAAAAAATACTCGTTTTAGGATTGGCTTTAAGTGGTTTTCATGCTGCGAAGCTGTTGTTAGAGCTAGGAGCTTATGTAACGGTCAACGATGCAAAAGAGTTAGATGAAAATCCAGATGCACAAGAATTGATTACTCTGGGAGCTAAAGTAATCACGGGTCAACATCCTTTAGAACTTTTAAACGAATCTTTTTCGTATATGGTGAAAAATCCAGGCATTCCTTATTCAAATCCAATGGTCGAAAAAGCATTAGAAATGGGTATACCTATTTTGACTGATGTAGAAATTGCGGCGGATGTATTGGAAGCTAATTTAATTTGTGTAACGGGAACGAATGGTAAAACGACTACGACTACAATGATTACAAATATATTAAATCAAGATCGAGTTTCAGGGAAAGCATATAAAGCTGGAAATATTGGGATACCAGCGACTTTAATTGCGGAAGAGGCAAGTGAAAATGACGATGTAATTATGGAATTGTCCAGTTTTCAACTAATGGGAATTGATCAATTACATCCTCATATTGCCATCCTTACCAATATTTCAGAAGCACATTTAGATTATCATGGTACTAGAGAAGAATATGTAAAAGCGAAATGGCGAATAACTGAAAACCAAATAGCAACAGATTATTTAGTATTAAACTGGGATCAAGAAGAATTGCAAATGCTGTCTAAACAAGCAAATGCTCAAATAATTCCGTTTTCGCGTATGCAAACACTAGACGGGGGAGTTTACATAAAAAATGATGCCATTTATTATGGTGATGAACGTGTGATGCCTCTTTCTTCCTTACGGGTGCCGGGTTCTCACAATATAGAGAATGCTTTGGCAGCAATTGCTGTAGCAAAAATAGAAAAAATACCCAACCAAATCATTGAAAAAGCATTCTTGTCGTTTCATGGTGTAAAGCATCGGATTCAGTATGTCGATGAAATAAAAGGAAGAGTTTTTTATAATGATTCCAAAGCAACGAATATTTTAGCTGCACAAACAGCACTCGATAGTTTTCCAAATCAAAAAGTAATCTTGCTTGCTGGTGGATTAGATAGAGGGAATACCTTTGATGAACTCATTCCATTTTTAAAAAATGTAAAAGCGATGATTGTATTTGGAGAAACAGCAGAAAAATTAGCTCAGACAGCAAAAGAAGCCGACATTAGTGACGTGAAAATTTCAAAAGATGTCAGGACAGCAGTAATCGAAGGATATGCTCGGAGTGAAGAAGAGGATGTAATTCTACTTTCTCCAGCTTGTGCAAGTTGGGATCAATATCAAAATTTTGAAGTACGTGGAGATCAGTTTATAAAAGCTGTGCAAGATTTAAAGGAAAAGAAAGATGAGGTGAATGGGCCGCTGTAGGCTCTTCTTATGAAAATACTATTATCTGGCGGGGGGACAGGGGGACATATCTATCCTGCTCTCGCTCTTATGAATCGACTAAAAGAGTTGTATCCAGATGCTGAATTTCTCTATGTAGGAACAGAACGAGGAATGGAAAGTACAATCGTCCCCAAAGCTGGCGTTCCTTTTAAATCGGTTGAGATACAAGGACTACGTCGTTCCCTCTCTTTAGAGAATTTAAAAACCATTTACCTCATGATTAAAAGTATTTCGAAATCTAAAAAGATAATAAAGGAGTTTTCGCCTGATGTCGTGATTGGAACGGGTGGATACGTATGTGCACCCGTTCTTTATGCAGCTTCACGGTTAGGAATACCAAGTATAATCCATGAACAAAACTCTGTAGCAGGTGTTACTAACAAGTTTCTGGCTCGCTATGTAAGTCGGATTTGTCTGTGTTTCGAAGATGCTCGCGCAGACTTTAGTAAGTATCCAGAAAAAAATGTTTTTACAGGAAATCCTCGTGCGCAAGAAGTAGCGAATATCAAACAAGAAGCCTCTTTGACGAATTATGGTCTTCAAAACGAATTACCTACCGCGCTTATTTTCGGAGGTAGTCGCGGAGCAGCTAAAATTAATCAATCCATGGCCGAAGCGATTCCTCTGTTCAAAGAAAAAGGCTATCAAGTCATTCTCGTAACAGGAGAACAGCATTTTGAGAAGATTACTTCACAAGTAGATTCATTAGGTGAAAATCTTGAAAATGTGCGAATCGTTCCTTATGTAGAAGAAATGCCAGCATTGTTTAAAAAAGTAAACGTAGTTGTTTGCCGTAGTGGTGCTACTACTCTAACTGAATTAACAGCTCTAGGAATTCCTAGTATTTTGATTCCTAGTCCTTATGTAACGAATAATCATCAGTTGAAAAATGCACAGAGCTTAGAGAAAAAAGGTGCTGCCCTTATCTTAGAAGAAAAAGAATTGGATGCAAAAGTAATGTTTGAAGCAATTGATTCATTGATGATGAATCAAGAAAAACAAAAAAATATGGCAGAAGCTGCACGTAGTTTAGGTATTCCTGATGCCGCTGATCGCTTAGCGGCAGTGGTTAAAGAAGTAATCGAAGAGTAAAGGTGGTGGGATAATGTTTGAACGCTTTCGTCCGTTTAAGTCCTTACATATAAAATCCCAAAATAAAAAAAGATAAAGGCTCAGACGCCTTTGCAACAAGCACAAATGGAATATGCTAGAAAACAAGAACAAGAAAGTGAAGCAATAAAAGATAGGCAAGAGAGTTCAACAAGTTTTTCAATTGAGGAGAAAATGGAAAAACCGAAAGGAGAGGCCTCTTTTCCTAAATTGAAAGCAATGTTCAACAAAGAAAGAGAAAAACCAAAAAAAGAAGAGCAAAAAAAGATATCCTATCTTTTTCTTTATACATTTTTTATATCTGGAATTTTAATTACGGGATATCTACTTTCTTCTTATGGGCATGTTAATCATGTACATGTAAGGGGAGATACGCAAATTCCAGAACAACTCATTATTGATGCAAGTCATATCACGAGTCAAAAAACCATGCTGGGTGTTATTACAAGTGAAGAGAGTATTACAAAAGAAATAAAAGAAGAGTTGCCACAAATAAAAAAAGTAGAGATAAACTGGCAAGGGCTAAATGATATTTCTTTGTCTGTCTCTGATTTTCAAACGATTGCCTACATCGAAACTGAAATGGGCTATCAAAATGTTTTGGAGACGGGTATTATTTTAAAAGATATAGAGAAAATACCAAGAGGAAGTAAAATTATTCTCAAAAACTTTGAAGATGACTTGTATTTAGATACGATTGTTACGGAGCTAAATACAGTAAGTGAAGAAATTCAAAATAGCATTTCCGATATTAACTATACTGGAAATGCTGAGAATCCATATACGATCCTTTTATTTATGAATGATGGGAATCAAATAAAAGCAAATTTAAAAGATTTTTCCAATAAAATTAGCTACTATCCTGATATTTTAAATCAAATCGGTGAGCAAAAGGGAACGATTGATATGGAAGTAGGTGTGTTTTTCCAACCTTTTGACAAAGGGGAAAATACAAAAGATGATAAAGACCTTGTGGACTTAGAAATAGAAGAATAAGTTTTTTTGTCTATTGTAGAACCATTAATAGAAAAAACTCTCATATTAGTGCTGAATTTTGAGTAATAAGGAAAGAAGTAATAATAATTTTCGAAAAACTTCAAAAATGAGCATGAGGTATGCTAAAATATATAAGGTATAAACAATTTTATTAAAAATGAATTTTTGAACAAGAAATGATAACAGTCATTGCAGTTTAGTAGGTTAATAAATGGCTTAGCTTTCTAAAAAAAGCTTTCCCAAAATCGTTCGATACTTTGTGTGGAACGGATCAACGCCTCGAGACTGCGGGTTAAAAAGCGGAAAATGGAGGTTTCAATAAAAATGAAGAATCAAGGTTTGTTTGTCAGCCTAGATATTGGAACTACTTCAATAAAAATAGTTGTGGCAGAATATGTAAATAATCAGTTGAACATTATTGGAGTAGGGAATGAAGTGTCTAGGGGGCTTAGCCGTGGAGTGATTGTTGATATCGATGAAACGGTAGACTCCATTAAAAAAGCAGTAAGCCAAGCAGAAAAAAAGCAGATATTGCAATAAAAGATGTGATTGTCGGGATTCCTGGCAACCAAATTAATATTGAACCTTGTCATGGTATGTATGGGGTAGCAAATGAAAATAAAGAAATTACAGACACAGATGTAAAAAGTGTCTTTCATGCAGCAAAAGTAAGGTCATTACCTCCAGAACGTGAGATTATTTCAGTAATCCCTGAAGAGTTCATTGTAGATGGCTTCGATGGCATTCGTGATCCAAGAGGAATGATTGGTGTTCGACTGGAATTATATGCAAGTATGATTACCGGGCCTAAAACGGTAGTACATAATATAAAACGTTGTGTAGAAAGAGCAGGATTACATATCGAAGATATGGTTGTCCAGCCTCTAGCGGTTTCTAGTATTGCTATGAGCAAAGGAGAACGTGATTTTGGAACAATTTTAATTGATATGGGCGGCGGGCAAACAACATCCTCCGTAATGCATGACGATCAATTAAAATTTGTATACGTTGATCCAGAAGGTGGAGAAAATGTTACAAAAGATATTTCCATCATTTTGAATACAACAATGGATCATGCTGAAAAGATAAAGCGAGATTATGGATATGCTGTTTCTGCAGATGCTTCAGATGAAGAATATTTTTCAGTTGAAATTATTGGAAAAGAAAATCCTGTACGTGTGGACGAAAAATATCTAGCTGAAATTATTGAGGCTCGTATCAATCAAACATTTGAAAATGTAAAACACGCACTCGATCAAGTGGAAGCACTTGATTTACCAGGTGGAATTGTTTTGACTGGTGGAGGATCTGCTTTACCAGGTGTATTAGAACTTGCTGAAGAAATTTTTGGAGTCAATGTGAAAATGTACATTCCAGAACAAATGGGAATGCGTAATCCAATCTTTGCAACAAGTCTTGGGCTTATAAAATTTATCGCAGAGCAAGATGATATTTATCAAGTGACCAAGAATAAGATACAAAACCCAGTATCAGCACAAACTCATAATCAAACATACACACAACCACCAAAACAAAAAATTGTACCACTTCAACAAAAAGAAGAGATAAATGTAGATCAAAATAGGCAAATAGCAGTACAAGAAACATACTCAACAGAACCTAAAAAAGCAGGAATCTTTGAGCAAATGAAAAAATTCTTTCAATCGATATTTGAATAAAAAAATTATTGTTAGTGAATACACAGATAAGTAGGAGGAAATAGAATGGAACTGGAATTTGACTCAATTATGAGCGGTGGAGCAATTATTAAAGTTATTGGTGTAGGTGGTGCAGGAAGTAATGCGGTTAACCGCATGATCG
This sequence comes from Jeotgalibaca sp. MA1X17-3, assembly GCF_021513155.1. Taxonomy (NCBI): domain Bacteria; kingdom Bacillati; phylum Bacillota; class Bacilli; order Lactobacillales; family Carnobacteriaceae; genus Jeotgalibaca; species Jeotgalibaca sp. MA1X17-3. The sequence goes on along the minus strand of NZ_CP090983.1, from coordinate 1,781,858 downwards.
AAGAAGATGTAAAAGGTGTAGAATTTATCGTAGCAAATACAGATACACAAGCACTTAATGCATCTAGAGCTGAAGTGAAAATTCAATTAGGACCTAAACTGACTAAAGGGTTGGGCGCAGGTTCTATACCGGATGTAGGTCGTAAAGCAGCAGAAGAAAGTGAACCACAAATTGCTGAAGCATTAGCTGGAGCAGATATGATTTTTGTAACATGTGGAATGGGTGGCGGTACTGGTACTGGTGCAGCACCGGTTGTAGCAAAAATTGCTAAAGATCAAGGAGCTCTTACTGTAGGAGTTGTTACTCGTCCATTCAGTTTTGAAGGACCAAAACGTGGTCGCTTCGCTGCCGAAGGAATCGCAGACCTAAAACAAAATGTAGATACATTGGTTATTATTTCTAATAATAGACTACTAGAAATTGTTGATAAAAAGACTCCAATGTTAGAAGCGTTTCGTGAAGCTGATAACGTATTACGACAAGGTGTTCAAGGAATCTCTGATTTGATTACATCACCTGGTTACGTTAACTTAGACTTCGCAGACGTAAATACAGTCATGAAAGATCAAGGTTCTGCTTTAATGGGTATTGGTGTCGGAAGCGGAGAAAATCGTACTGCTGAAGCAACTAAGAAAGCTATTTCTTCACCATTATTAGAAGTTTCTATTGATGGTTCACAACAAATTCTATTGAATATTACTGGTGGATCTGACTTGACTCTATTCGAAGCACAAGATGCAACCGATATTGTTGCACAAGCATCTACTTCTGAAGTCAATATTATCTTTGGTACATCTATTAATGAAAGTCTGGGCGATGAAGTGATCGTTACTGTTATTGCAACAGGTATCGATGCTGAAAAACGTAAAGAAGAGAAAAAAGCAGCTAATCGAGGCGGTAGCCCTTTTAAAGGACGTAAAGAAGCAGGCTCTCAAAATGCACCTTATCAAGAGCAACCAGTAGCAAATGAAAAAGAAGAAGAACAACCAGCTAAAGATCTTTTTGGTGACTGGGATATCCGTAGAGATACAAATGTAAGAGAACAAAGTAACCAACAGCAAAAAGAAAATTATCCACGTTACCAGCAAGGTAATGAAGATCATGACTCAGATGACGATCAAATGGAGACACCTCCGTTCTTCCGTAAAAGACGTCGATAAGCAAAATGGAAATTTTTGAAAACTCTAAAAAAGTTGAACAAAAAATACAGCAGAGCTTGGAGAAGTCGGGTCGTTCACCACAAGATTTGACTGTTGTAGCGGTAACAAAAACTAAAACTATTCCACAAGTCGAAGAACTTTATCAATTCGGTTATCGGCATTTTGCTGAAAATAGAGTAGAAGGATTCTTAGAGAAAAAAGAAGATATGAATTTGCCAGAGGTGAAATGGCATTTCATCGGTTCTTTACAAACGCGGAAAGTAAAGACAGTCATTAATGAAATTGATTATTTCCATGCCTTAGATCGAGAATCTTTAGCTAAAGAAATCAATAAAAGAGCAGACCATACGATAGCCTGTTTTGTACAGGTAAATGTGACAGGAGAAACTTCTAAACACGGAGTTTCTCCTGATGGTTTAGAATCATTTATTCATGTACTTAGTGAGTTCCCTATGGTTAAAGTAGTTGGTTTGATGACGATGGCACCTGTGGATGCTAATGAGTCTGAATTACATGAATGTTTTGGTAGATTGAAAAACTTACAGGAAGTGATAGAAGCAAAACAACTAGAATATGCACCTTGCAGACATACAAGTATGGGAATGAGTAATGACTATGAAATTGCTATTCAAGAAGGAGCAAGTTTTGTCCGGATTGGATCTGCTTTCTTTGAATGAAATAAAACAACCCAAGAAAGATGAGGGATTATTGTGACTCTAAAAGATAGTATGCGTAGTTTGTTTGGAATGGATGTAGAAGATGATGAGTGGAAAGAAATGGAAGTAAACACGGACAACATGTATTCTCAAGATTTAAAAGAAACGATTAGTAGAGAAGAAACCCGTGCTAATTCTTCACAGAAATCAAAAGCAAACGTAATTCCTATGGGACAACATAATTCCGTACCAAAGACGAACATTCATATTCTAGAACCACGAGTGTATTCTGAGTCTCAAAAAATTGCGGATTACTTATTGAAAAATGAAACAGTTCTCTTGAATTTTAAAAGAATGGAAAGAGATCAAGCTGTTAAAATAATTGATTATGTGATGGGTTGTGTATATGCACTCCACGGTGATATTCAAGAAGTAGGGGATGGAATCTTCCTTTGCACACCAGCTACGGTAGAAATTACTAGTTTAAATAAAGACGATTATGAAAATTTTTACTAATAAACAAATTTAGAATCATCTAAATATTGTACATAGAAAGGAGCTTTAGATGGCTAACATTTTAGTATGGCTAATAAGGAATCTTCCAGCAATTTTTAATGCTTATTCTACATTATTAATTATATATGCATTAATGAGTTGGTTACCGAATGCACGAACATCGGGATTGGGCCGTTTTATTGCACGACTAGTGGAACCGTATCTAAACTTCTTCCATCGTTTTATTCCACCAGTAGGAATGGTTAGTTTTAGCGTTCTTTTTGCGCTTCTTTTCTTACGATTGGTCGAATATGGCACGCGCGTTATACTGGTGTTCCTGTTTAATCTGCTTGTCTAAATATTAGATTGGAGGAGAAACAGTTGGAACAAGTATTTCAACATTTTCGAAAAGAAGAGCAACCATTTATAGACACTGCCCAATCTTGGATTATTCAAGTTAGGGAACAATATGCTCCGTATTTAAGTGATTTCTTAGATCCACGTCAGCAATATATTTTAGAGATGCTGGTAGGGAAAAAGGGAGAAGTTCAAGTACATTTTTATGGAGGGTATGAAACTGCTGAACGTAAGAGAGCATTACTCTCTCCTGAGTACTTTAATCCTCAACAAGAGGATTATGAAATTCAACTCTATGAAATTCAATATCCAATCAAATTTTCTGAACTTTCTCATGGTAAAGTTCTAGGAACCTTAATGGGAATTGGTATGAGAAGAGAAATGTTTGGCGATATTATGTCTGATGGAGTAAGGTGGCAATTCTTTGTAGCGGAAAATGTAAGTAACTATGTAGAAACCCAAATTACAAAAATAGGTAAAGTAACAGTTCGACTTCAAGAAAAGGGATATGTTGATTTAATTGCCCCGATAGATAATTGGTCTCTTGAACAAGAAACAGTTAGTTCTCTTCGAATCGACACAGTTATATCATCTATTTACAATATTTCACGGCAACGAGCAAAAGAGTTAGTTGCAGGAGGAAAAGTAAAATTAAACTGGGCACAACATGAAAGACCAGATTTTGAATTAGGTATGTTCGATATTCTTTCTATAAGAGGATATGGTCGTATCCAAGTAAAAGAGATCATAGGTAAATCCAAAAAAGACAAATGGCGGGTACAGTTTGGTGTTCTTCGTAAATAATAATAGTTGAAGGGACGGTATGGCATGGCAATCACTCCATTGGATATTCAGCACAAAGAGTTTTCTGTAAAAATGAAGGGCTATAAAAAAGAAGAGGTCGACGATTTTCTTCAAGAGCTCAAAAATGATTATGAGAAAATACTGAAAGAAAATCGTGAAATACAAAAACAACTTGATTTTTCTGAAGAAAAAATTGAATACTTTAAGAACCTTCAGGACACATTAAACAAATCAATTGTTGTTGCACAAGATGCAGCCGATCGATTAAAAGAAAATGCTCGTAAAGAAGCTGAAATTATTCTTTTTGAAGCTGAAAGAAGTGCAGATAATCTTTTGAAAGAAGCGGCAGGAAAAGCTACAAAGATTAATCAAGAAACAGATGAAGTTCGCAAAGAAAGTAGAAACTTCAAACAAAAATTAAATCTTTTAGTTGAATCTCAACTTAATTTAATTCAAAATGAAGAATGGAGTGCCTTACTAAATACTGCTCCTGAAAAAGAATTAAATATACCAACACTAAATGAAGTTCTAATGAATCGCTCACGAAAAGTAGAAGACTTACTAGAAGACGCAGGTATAAATGATTCAGATCATATTCTTGCAGCTATTCAAGAGGATAATTCAGAAAATGATAAAGATCAAAGCGAAGCTATTGATGTTTCTGTTTAAAACAAGTAAAATCAAATTATTGATGAATGGAATAACTAATGAATAGATACTTTTAGCGAATTGACGATTGGTGAAAGGTCAATAAGTCCCTGTATTCTTTAGATCATCCAGGAGAATCTTTTTGAAAACTATTAAAAATAGTAAATAAAAAAGGTCGCTTAAACAGCGTTAAATGTTTCTAAAGGAAGCAATAATCAAATCATTTATGATTTCTTGTGCTTTAAATTTGGGTGGTACCACGAAGATTTCGTCCCTATCAGGGGTGGAGTCTTTTTATTTATCCCTAAAAAAGACTTTTAAAAAAATGGAGGAAATAATTCATGAAAATGAAAGACACTTTATTATTAGGAAAAACAAAATTTCCAATGAAAGCAAATTTACCAGTTCGTGAGCTAGAGCGTGAAAAAGAATGGGAAGAAAAAGAACTATACGAGAAACGACAAGAAAAAAATGCAGAAAAACCAAGTTTTGTCTTACATGATGGACCTCCCTATGCGAATGGAGCGATTCACATGGGACATGCTCTTAACAAAGTAAGTAAAGACTTTATTGTACGTTCAAAATCAATGTCAGGTTTTCGAGCTCCGTATGTCCCTGGTTGGGATACACATGGTTTACCAATTGAACAGGCTCTTTCGAACAAGGGCGTAAAACGCAAAGAAATGAGCGTAGCTGAATTTCGTCAGTTGTGTGCAGATTATGCTTGGAATCAAATTGATAGCCAACGGGCGGTCTTTAAACGCCTTGGTATCGCAGGTGAGTGGGATAATCCATATGTAACTCTTAAACCAGAGTATGAAGAAGCTGAAATCCGTGTATTTGGAAAAATGGCTGAAAAAGGATACATCTACAAAGGATTGAAACCAATTTATTGGTCTCCATCAAGTGAATCCTCTTTAGCAGAAGCAGAAATTGAATATAAAGATGTTAAGTCTCCATCTATTTACGTTGCTTTTCCAATCAAAGATGGAAAAGAGCTATTAGATAAGGACACATCCTTTGTTATTTGGACAACGACTCCATGGACCTTGCCAGCAAACCTTGGAATCTCTGTTCATGCTGATTTTAATTATGTCTTGGTAGAAGCAGATGGTAATAAGTATGTCGTTGCAGAAGACCTTTTAGAAACTGTTTCAAACGAAATTGGATGGGAAAATGTAAAGGTTCTGAAAGAATTTAAAGGAACTGAATTAGAGTATATGACTACTCAACATCCATTTTATAACCGTGAGTCATTGGTTATGCTTGGAGACCATGTTACCTTGGAAGCAGGTACTGGGTTAGTTCATACCGCTCCTGGACACGGGGAAGATGACTATCTAATTGGTAAAAAATATGGATTAGATATCTTATCTCCAGTAGATAATAGAGGATGTTTGACGGAAGAAGCTCCAGGATTTGAAGGAGTGTTCTACGATAAGGCTAATAAATTAGTAACAGAGCTTTTAGATGAAAAGGGTGCTTTACTCAAATTAGATTTCTTCGTGCATAGTTATCCTCATGACTGGCGTACTAAAAAACCGGTTATTTTCCGGGCAACTCCACAATGGTTTGCTTCCATTGAAAAATTCCGCCAAGATATTCTAGATGAAATTGAAAAAGTTGAATGGTTACATCCATCTGGTAAGATTCGATTATTCAATATGGTACGCGATCGAGGAGACTGGGTAATTTCTAGACAACGAGTATGGGGAGTACCGCTACCTATTTTCTATGCAGAAAATAATGAGCCAATCATTACTCCTGAAACAATTAATCATGTAGCTACATTATTCGGAAAATTTGGTTCCAATATTTGGTTTGAAAAAGATGCAAAAGATCTTCTACCAGAAGGTTTCACACATCCAGGAAGTCCAAATGGAGAGTTTACAAAAGAAACAGACATTATGGATGTTTGGTTTGATTCCGGTTCTTCTCACGAGGCTGTATTGCGCGGACGTTCCAATCTAACGTTCCCTGCTGATATGTATTTAGAAGGATCTGATCAGTACCGTGGATGGTTTAACTCAAGCTTAACAACCAGTGTAGCGGTTAATGGTGTAGCTCCTTACAAAACAGTACTATCTCAAGGATTTGTTTTAGATGGAGAAGGCCGTAAGATGAGTAAATCAATGGGAAATACTGTTCTTCCAGAGAAAGTAATTAAAAATATGGGAGCAGATATTATTCGTTTGTGGGTTTCCAGTGTGGATTACGAATCTGATGTTCGAATCAGTGATGATATTTTAAGACAAGTTTCTGAAACCTACAGAAAAATTCGTAATACTATTCGCTTCTTAATTGGAAATACAGAAGATTTTATTCCAAGTGAGCACCGTGTGGACTATGATCATATGCGCTCTGTAGATCAATATATGATGATTCGTCTCAACCAAGTAATTGATACTTGTACGAAAGCATATAAAGAATATAAATTTTCTACGATCTATCAAACCATCATGAACTTTTGTACGGGTGATTTATCTTCTTTCTATTTAGACTTTGCAAAAGATGTTGTCTATATTGAACGGGAGAACAATGAAGAACGTCGATCCATGCAAACTGTTTTTTATGATGTGATCGTCAGTCTTACAAAATTATTGACTCCAATTATTACTCATACTTCAGAAGAAATTTGGAGCTATTTGAAGGAAGAAGAAGAGTTTGTTCAGCTTGCTGAATTGCCAGAAGTAGAATTTAAAGAAGGCGCTCAAGATGTATTAGCGCAGTGGAATCAATTTATGCGCCTTCGTGATCATGTATTGAAAGCATTAGAACAGGCACGAAATGAAAAAATTATTGGTAAATCTTTTGAAGCTCATCTAACATTGTATGCTTCTGCTGAAGTCAAAGAACTCTTTGAGTCGTTAGATGCAAATCTAGCTCAATTATTCATTGTGTCACAATTAGATCTTCAAACAGAAACCGATTCTTCCGAAACTGAAAAAGAGGGCGTACAATTCCCAGGCTTGCGAGTAGTGGTACAACATGCTCATGGTGAAACCTGTGAACGATGTCGCGCAATTCTTCCTGAAGTAGGTAAAATTGAAGAAGCACCAACCCTTTGTGAACGTTGTTCAGATATTGTCCTTTCTGATTTCCCTGAAGCTTTAGTGGATACAGAGGACTAAAAAGGATACAAGAAGAACAGAACGACAACTTATTATGTTGTTTTTCTGTTCTTCTTTTCTTATATTTAATAAGGCTAAAAGATTACTTCATTTGGAAACGTTCTATAATAAGACTTGCATTTTTAAAGAATGTTCAGTATACTTATAATAGTAATTCAGAAGGATAAGTGTTTATTTTTATTTTAGTTTTACCAATAGTGTAAGATAAAGATAGAAAGCAACAATTATAATGAAGATTACAAGTAATTTTTTGGAGGTACAATATAATATGGAACAAGGTAAAGTAAAATGGTTTAATGGTGAAAAAGGTTTTGGATTTATTGAGGCAGACGGTGGAGACGATGTCTTCGTACACTTCTCAGCAATCCAAGGAGACGGCTTCAAGACTTTAGAAGAAGGCCAACCTGTTGAATTCGATATCGTTGATGGAAATCGTGGTCCTCAAGCAGCTAACGTTATCAAACTATAATATAGATAAGATAACTTCTGATATTTAAATTCAAAAGCGTGGTAGTCCTAGTGGCTATCACGCTTCTTATTTTTATATTTATTTATATTCAAATGAAAAAGGACCAAGAAAATTCTTGGTCCTTTTTTTAACTTTTTTAATTAGTTTTTTGATCCCATATTACGTAGTACTAATGATACGATGAATATTAGAATTACAGCACCAATCAAAGCTGGTAAGATAAAGAATCCTCCAATTTCAGGTCCCCATTCTCCAATAAGGGAAGTTCCAAGCCAAGAACCAATGAAACCTGCAATAATATTACCAATAATACCACCAGGTACATCTTTACCCATAATCGAACCTGCTATAGCTCCTAAAACTCCACCTACAATAAGTGTCCAAATCAATCCCATTTTTATTTCCTCCTCTTTTATAAACTTTAGCCTCAATTGAATAGTATCAACTGGCTATATCTATATTATAAAGTAAAGTTCAGATATTTCAAAATGATAACCATCGTGTCTTTTTTCAGTATATATTTTTAGTGTAGAGGAAATCATTTATTCAAAAAAGTAGAAGTCTACTTATTAGTAGAAGCTTCTACTTTTTGATTAAGAAGAATATAAGTCACTTTCTTCTTTTTGTAAATTTAACAAACGATCTTTTAGTTCATTCTCCATATGAGAAAGTTCTTTCTCTGCTTCTTTTCGTTTTGTACGTCCTTCTTTTTGGATCTTTAATGTTTCTGTTAAAGTATCTACTAAATCTTGTTGTGTTTTTTCTAGAGTTTCAATATCAATTACGCCTCGTTCGTTTTCTTTAGCGGTCTCAATAGCAGAAATTTTTAGCATTTCTGAATTCTTCGTTAGAAGATCATTTGTTGTTTGTGATACTTGTCTTTGTGCTGTGACTGCATCTTTTTGACGGAGTAGAGTCATTGCAATCGCCACTTGGTTTTTCCATAAAGGAATAGCTGTATGGATAGAAGCTTGGATTTTTTCTGCTAATGCTTGATTTGTATTTTGGATCAAGCGTAGTTGAGGTGCTTGTTGAATCGTCATCTGTCTAGTTAAACGTAAATCATGGGTCCGTTTATCTAAACGATCTAAAAATTGATTTAAGTCATTAACGATTTGTACGTCCATCTGACTTTGAGTTTCTTCTGCTTGAGTGATAGCTTCGGGAATTGTTTTTGTTTCTAATTGTTCCATCTTTACTTCACCAGCAGCAATATAAATATTTAAAGCATGAAAATAATCTTCATTCTTCTTATATAATTGCTCGAGCATGATGTTGTCATTCAATAATCCATTTTTTTCGCGTTCCAGTTTAATCGCTATTTTATCAATTTGAGCACCAATCTGTTGATATTTGGCAGTCATTTCATAAACGCTTTGTTTGATTTTACCAAACATTTTTCGGAAAATATTATTATCTTCTGCTCGCAAATCAGAAGGGCTTGCTTCATTTAGACGAAACATTAATTCGTTTAAGGAGTCACCAATATCCCCTGTATCTTGATTTTGAACGTGACTTAGCATGGAGTTCGAAAAATCGCCTAATTGCTTTTGGGCAGCAGCGCCATAGCTAATAATAGCTTGCATATTTTTTTCATCAATTTGTTCTGCTAAAGAATAGGCTTGTTTTTGTCTATCTGCTGGTAATTTTGAGATAAGTTTATCAGACTTAGTTTGATCACTTAATTCAGCTGGCTTTTCTGTCTGCGTAGCTGGATTCTCTAGTGAATCCGCAAATGGATTAGCTAACAAATCTTCTAGTTCTTGATTTACATTTTTATTTTCTGAGTCGTGTTTGTCCAAAGATATCCCTCCTATATTTCTTTTTCTGAAGGCTCACTAACCGTTGTATCCTCATGATCTCTTTTCAATACATGGTTGGCAAGTTCTATTTCTACATCCATATTTTCCAAGTCATTAGACATAAACGTTATATAGTCTTTTCTGATTATTTGACACATATGATCAATAGTAGAGGAACTTTTATTTAGAAAATCATATGTTTCCTTCGACTTTGCTACGTGTCCATCAATTTGTATATATTGTTGAGTGAGTTCTTTCAAATTTGGTAAATGAGTATAAAGGAAATGATTTACTTCATGAAGCCGTTCTGGTTGATCTGCAATATTCTTAAAAAAATCTTTTAAGATATTTAAAGTATTATTACGGGTCATAATAGCTTTTAATTTAGAACGGCTATTGATATTTTCTTCAATATTGTAAATCTGTTCTCGTGCTTCTTGCATAGCATTGCGAAACGTATTCATTTCCTCTTTAGTAAGACCTTTTGACTGATAAAAAGCTTCTTTTTCAGATGAAACACGATTTAGAGAAGTTGATTTTTTACGAGAATAAGTTGAACGACTTGATGTTCTTTTGTCATTTCCAGAACGATAGTATAAGAACGCGCCTAATAAAACCGTTAATATTAGGGAAGTCGCAAAGTCAATTCCGAACATGAAAAAGAGTACGGCAAGACAAATTAAGCAGGCTGCACTGGAAAAAGTATATTTTAACATTTCTTTTGCGTTATTTAGCATATTGGTAATCCTCCTTCATCACATTGCTTATTTCTTATCTTAATTTTAGCATACAAACAGGAGAGATATCCATCAGTCAAAAGAATGATTTTAAAGTGATGAAGGTTCGATTTTGATTGAAACTGATTAGGAATGTTGAAGTTGTTGAAAGATTTGAGGTATCATGTAATCAAGCAAATGGAATGGAAAAGAGGACTGGAAATGGAATTTGAAGAAAAAACGTTGAGTAAAGAAGTTATATTTGATGGAAGACTGATTCATTTAGAACGAGAAGAGGTTTTACTTCCCAATGGAAAAACATCGATTCGAGAAATAATTCGACATCCTGGAGCGATTGCAATGATTCCTTTTACTATGGATGGAAAAATGGTCTTCGTTCGTCAATTTAGAAAGCCGCTTAATCGAACCGTCGTAGAAATTCCTGCTGGGAAATTAGAAAAATCAGATATAGATCCTTTGACAGCTGCAAAAAGAGAGTTAGAGGAAGAAACTCATTACCGTGCGGATCGATGGGAAGAAATCACTACCATGTACCCAACACCAGCATATGTAGATGAAAAGTTCATCTTATATCTAGTGGAAGGTCTTTCAAAGGTCGAAAATCCTTTACCAGGGGACGAAGATGAATTTATCGAAGTATTGGAATGTACATATGAAGAAGCAATGGCGTTAAAGGCTTCTGGTGAGATTTGTGATGCAAAAACGCTATATGCACTTTTGTATTGGCAGCTTAAAAATTTAGAAAAAGGATAGGAAACGGATGACAAAAAAAGAAAAAATCCATTACTCACAAGGACTACTTACCAAGAAGGTCAAAAGAATAAAAAGTTTAAAAGAAAAGAACAAGATAGAAACGGAATGAGAAGCAGAGAACCAAGAAGATTCTTTTTTCAAGTCCCCATTTTCAAAAAAAGAAAAGAGTCAGATAAATTAGAAAATATTCAAAAGAAGGAAAGTTTTCCTGCATCAGGAGAGCGGTTAACAATAAAGGAACAAGGAAGACGATTGGACTATTTTTATAATTGGGCTATTTCTATCGTTTTAATTACGATTATTCTTGTTTTTGTTTTAGCATTTGTTATTTAAAAGAGGAAGAGGGAATGTAATGATTGGAATTATTGGAGCAATGGAAGAGGAAATGAATGTTTTATTAAGTTATATGGAACATCGAGTAGATCAGAAGGTTCATCATTTGAGTTATACAACGGGTGAAATTTATGGAATAGAAGTAGTGTTGGCACAATCTGGAATTGGAAAAGTAAATTCTTCATTAGCTACTGCATTCATGATTGATCGCTATCAACCCGAATTAATCATCAATACAGGTTCAGCAGGTGGATTGAAAAAAGGATTACAAATAGGTGATGTTTTAGTTTCTGATGCAGTCGCCTATCACGATGTGGATGCTACGGCTTTTGGATACGTGAAAGGACAGGTACCACAAATGCCTGCTCAGTACCTAAGTGAAGAACGGTATGTAGATGAGATTATCGATGCTGCTCATTCTGTAGGACTTCATCCCTTAAAAGGACTCATTGTTTCTAGTGATTCATTTATAGCTTCGAAAGAAGATGTATCAACGATTAAAGAAGATTTCCCCGAAGCAGGTGCAACTGAAATGGAAGGGGCGTCGATTGCACAAACTTGTTATGTGATGGATACTCCTTTCGTTGTTATAAGAGCTATTTCAGATAGTGCAGATGAAGAAGCATCTATCTCTTTTGATGAATTTATTATTACTGCAGGAAAAAAATCAGCTGAAATGGTACTAGCGTTTTTAGCTAATCACCATGAAAAAGGATAGGAGGAAGAAGATGAGAGCTTTTTTAACAATTGATTATACGTATGATTTTGTAGCAACGGATGGAAAACTAACAACAGGAGAACCGGGTCAAGCGATTGAAGATAAAATGGTTTCACTGACAAAAGAGTTTATTGAAAAAGGAGACTATGTCATTTTTGCGATTGATTGTCATGATCCAAACGATTCGTATCATCCAGAAAATAAATTGTTTCCTGCTCATAATGTTGAAGGGACCACTGGACGTTCTTTATATGGTGAGTTAGAGCCACTTTATGAAAAGCATAAAGACAAAGAAACTGTTTACTGGATAGATAAGCGTCACTACTCTGCTTTTAGTGGAACCGATTTAGATATTCGTTTAAGAGAAAGAAACATAGAAGAGGTTCATATAACCGGAGTATGTACAGATATTTGTGTGCTTCATACGGCAATTGATGCCTATAATTTAGGGTATAAAATTGTCGTCCATGAAGATGCAGTTGCTAGTTTTGACTCTGTTGGACATAAATGGGCGTTAGGACACTTCAAAAGTACACTAGGTGCTCAGGTTATTTAATAAATAGACAAACAAAAAAATGCCGGAACAAAAGTTCCGGCATTTTTGATTTAAGCTAAAATAGATTAACCTAATTTGTTGTAGTACTCAACGATGTAAGACTCATCGATTTCTGCAGATAGCTCTTCACGAGCAGGCAGACGAGTTAATGAACCTTCTAGTTTTTCTGTATCAAAGGTAATGAAATCAGGACGTCCAAACAAAGAATCAGCAGCAGTACGAATAATTGCCATATCTTTTGATTTTTCACGAACTCCGATAACTTGACCTACAGAAACTTGGAAAGAAGCAATATCTACACGTTTTCCATCAACAGTAATATGACCATGAGTCACTAATTGACGAGATTGACGACGAGTAGTAGCCAAGCCTAAACGATAAACAACGTTGTCTAAACGACGTTCTAGTAAGATCATGAAGTTCTCACCTTGTTTACCTTCTTTAGCTTTACCAGCTCTTTTGAATAGAGTTGCGAATTGACGCTCATTCAAGCCGTACATATGACGCAATTTTTGTTTTTCTTGCAATTGCATTCCATATTCAGACATTTTTCTACGAGTGTTAGCACCGTGTTGTCCAGGTGCGTATGGACGACGTTCGATTTCTTTCCCTGTGCCAGACAATGAAATTCCTAAACGACGGGATACTTTCCAGCTTGGTCCTGTATAACGTGACATAATTTTTTTCCTCCAATAATATGTTTTGGAGTAAAATAATAAAAATGAAAAGAGAACAGTACGTGCAGTTTATCCTTCAATCTTCACCTTATGCAGCCGGCAGGGTACACAATTGAACCTATTACAGGCGATGAACTGTTGACGTGGGTGTTTCATTTTCGCTGCATTATTTTACACGTTGTTTATCATAGCACACGGAAGAACTTATCGCAAGCTTTTATGATAGCGAAAAGGTAGGTAAATGAATAAGGTTGAAGCGAATTGGGATGAATAATATAATTGTTTTTGAAAAAGTAGAAGAATCAAAAATATAAGTAACGGCTTCCTTTTTTTAGATTTTTTCTATGATATACTTATTGATAATATATTGGCTATTCCAAAGAAATTGGAAATAGCTACAGTTGAGTAGATGGAGGATTCTTAAATGGACTTAATTTATTGGTTGATGTTAATTTTTATCATTGTTTTAATTGGATACGGAACGGTCTTCTATCTCAATCGCCGACAAGCGAATAGGATTAAAGAAGTGAATCATATGAAGCAAAAAATGATGTTAATTCCTGTTGCAGATAACCTGTATACGTTGAAAAATTTAAATTTAACAGGTCAAACAAAGCGAACCTATGAGAGTTGGCAAGCTACTTGGCAGACGATTACCCGGTTTCAATACCCAGAAATCGAGGCTTCATTGGAACGTGCACAGCAATATATTCAACAAATGAATTTTGTGAAAGCCAAACAAGCGATTGATGATGGTGAAAAATTAATAGAGGAAACACATGTAAGTGTAGAAAAAGTGAATGCTGCTTTAGAAGGTTTACTTGAAAGTGCAAGGCAAAATAGGGAAGAACTAGAAGCCATACATGAACGTTACAATAAAATCAGAAAAAAACTTCTGGCTCATAGTTTTATTTTTGGTCCAGCTATCGAAACATTGGAAAAGAATTTGAATTATCTAGAACTTGATTTCTCGAAATTTAATTCTCTAACTAATGAAGGCGATCATATGGAAGCAAAAGAAATTCTAGATCGTATTGAACAAGATTTGACGGCAATGGAAAGTGTTGTTGAAAAGATTCCCGAATTAAATAGTAAAATAAAAGAAGAATATGAAGAGCAATTAGAAGATATTAGAGAAGGCTACGAACGTTTGCTTGCAGATCAATATGTATTTGATAAAGTGAATGTTCCAAATCGTATCAAGGATGTAGAAGGAATTCTACACCAAGCGAAAGAATCTATTTCTCATGCAGATATCAATGAAGCACAAAAGAAAATGGATAAAGCTGAAAGGGAAATTGAGACCATTTATGATGTGCTCGAAGAAGAAATGATCGCAAAAGACTTCGTCGATCGTCATCAAGCAAACCTTTCTCGTAAGATGGACCATGTGCTTCAAAGTAATCGGTATGTTTTATTAGAAATTGACCGAGTTTCACAAAACTTTTTCTTAAATAAAAATGAATTAGCTCGTGCTGGGAGCTTTGAAGAACAGTTATTGAAAGAAAATGAAACACTTCGTTTCTATGAAAAAAAACTTGCTGATCATCGAGTTTCATATACAGCTGCAAAAGAGTACTATGAAAAGATTGGACAGAGATTAAACGAAATTGATAAAGAACAATCTGATTTGGTTTCTAACCTTAGTAAATTACGCAATCGAGAAAAACAAGCACGCGAAGCAATCGATTATTTTGAAATTGATATAAGAGATATGAAACGTGTCTTAGAAAAGCAACATCTTCCTGGACTACCAAAAGTATACTTAGATTTATTTTTTGTTGTTTCAGATCGAATCGAAGAAGTCTCTTCCAAATTAAATCGTGTAAAAATTGATATGGAAGAAGTAGAACGTCTTATGAAAATGTGTGAGGAAGATATTGATATGCTTGGCTCTCGTACAGAAGAAATTTTGGATGATGCCAATTTAACAGAAAGCTATATCCAATATGCAAATCGTTTTAGAAATGATGTTCCAGAAGTAGAGAAAGCCGTTCGTGCATCCTTACATTATTTTAATGAAGAATTTGATTATGAAAAAGCTAAAAAAACAATTCAAACAGCTTTAGAAAAAGAGGAGCCAGGTGCTTCCCGTAAAGTTGAAGAATCATATTTAGAGGAAAAGAAACGCGCTTCTTACTAGTTTCTGATTATTATTTATAACAAGGCTGAGGCACATTTTCTAGTGTCTCAGCCTTATCTTTGTTCTAAAGAGCTTTTAAAACAAAAAAAGAAAGAGTGTAGATATATGGTATATTTTGATAATAGTGCTACCACTAAAATGTTTCCAGAATCTTTGGAAACATTTTTAAAAGTTAATCAATCATATTTTGGAAACCCATCTAGCTTACATGCTTACGGTGCTGCCGCAGATGAACTATTATCTGAATCACGTAAACAAGTTGCAAACTTGTTAAAAGTATCTTCAAGAGAAATCTTTTTTACAAGTGGGGGAACTGAAGGGAATAACTGGGTAATAAAAGGGACTGCTTTAATAAAGTACAGAGTAGGAAAACACATCATCACTTCAAGTGTAGAACATTCATCTGTTTCAAAGTCATTGAAGCAACTTGAAAATTTTGGTTTTGAAGTAACCTATCTACCTGTTAATAGTGAGGGAAAGATATCACTTGAAGAACTACAAGATGCTATCCGAAAGGATACAATCTTAGTTTCCATCATGTCGGTGAATAATGAAGTAGGAACGATCCAACCAATTGAAGAAGTAGCTGAATTATTAACACACTATCCCACTATTCATTTTCATGTAGATGCTGTTCAAGCGATAAGTGGATTAGAAAATATTTCCATTCATCCTCGAATAGATTTCTTTGTCCTTTCAGCACATAAATTTAATGGGCCTAAAGGAGTCGGAATTCTTTATAAAAAAAATGGCAAACAGATTGCTTCACTTTTAACTGGTGGAGATCAGGAATTTGGAGAAAGAAGCACGACAGAAAATGTGGGTGGAATTGCTGCAACTGCGAAATCGTTACGAATAACGATGAATCAAAAAGAAGAGTCAGTTATTCATACAGAAAAATTAAAGAACTATATTCGTTCTTTTTTAAAAGAGTACGAGGATGTAAACATTTATAGTCCTTTAGATGGTGCTTCTCACATTCTTTGCTTTGCCATGAAGGGAGTACGAGGGGAAGTTCTGGTACATGCTCTAGAAAAAGAAAATATTTATATATCTACAACAAGTGCTTGTGCTAGTAAAAAAGCAAGTTCTTCAAGTACGTTGCATTCTATGGGTATTCCTACTCAGTGGTCACAATGTGCGGTTCGTCTCAGTTTCTCATTTGAAAACACAATGGAAGAAGCACAACAGTTTGTGAATGTTTTTAAAGATTTACACACTAAATTTCAAAAAATTCAATGATTCTAAAAATGAGAGGATAAAAAAATGGAAACAATGATACAGATTCGTTTTGGAGAATTATCAACCAAAGGGAAAAATAAAAAACGATTTATTAATCAGTTGTCAAAAAATATTCATATCGCTTTATATGACTTTCCTTCTATTGTTATAAAAGAAAGTTTGGATCATATTTTTATAGAGCTGAACGGTGCTCCTGAAGATATTATTATAGAGAAGCTGAAGATGATTTTTGGAATTCAGAGTTTTTCACCCATTTATGTGATTCCAAAACAATATGACTCTTTAGCAAAAGCTGTGATTGCTGTGATTGAAGAGGAAGAGACAGCAGGGAAAACATTTAAAATTGATACAAGAAGATCAGATCATTTTTACGAATGGAATACAAATGACTTAAACTCAAAATTAGGTGCCTTAGTTTTAGAACAGCTACCAGATTTAAAAGTGAAGATGAAGCAACCAGACCTTTCTATACGAGTAGATGTTAAAGAAAAAAACTTCCTCCTTAGTACAAAAAAATATATGGGAGCAGGGGGACTTCCGGTAGGTACAAGTGGTAAAGGCGTTTTAATGCTTTCAGGTGGAATTGATTCCCCTGTTGCAGGATATTTAGCAATGAAGCGCGGTGTTCGTATTGTTGCTGTTCATTTCTCGAGTCCTCCTTATACCAGTCCTCAATCCTTACAAAAAACAAAAGATTTAGCAGCAAAACTCACTAATTTTGGTGGGGTAATTACTCATATTGAAGTTCCTTTTTCGGAAATTCAAGAGGAAATTAAAACAGCAATTCCAGAAGGGTACACGATGACGATTACTCGTCGCATGATGTTGCGCATTACAGATGCAATTAGAGATAATTGGAGCGCATTAGCTGTCTTTACAGGGGAAAGTCTAGGTCAAGTGGCTTCCCAAACAATGGAAAGTATTCAAGTAATTAATGAAGTTACAAATACACCAATCATACGTCCAGTAGCCACGATGGATAAATTAGAAATTATTGAAATCGCAAAAAAAATTGATACGTTTGAACTATCTATCCAGCCTTTCGAAGATTGTTGTACCATTTTTGCTCCCAAATCACCTAAAACTAAGCCACATCTAGATAAAGTGAAAAGATATGAGGGGAAATTAGATATGGACGGGTTAATAGAGAGAGCTCTAGAGAATCTTACCGTTACAAAAATTCGTTCTGAAAAAGAATATAGTGATTTAAAACAAAAATCTGTCCTAGACTTATTGTAAGTGAGGCCATAAGTGACAGTATTGTATTTCGCTTTGTTTTAGAATTTAAGCGTGTATTGTTATACTGTTGATAGATATTAAAAAGGAGGAATTGGAATATGCAAGTAACATTCAAAGGAAAACCAATGGAAGTAGAAGGTACGCAACCACAGGTAGGTGAAAAAACACCTCATTTTTCAGTGAAAGATGTGATGGACAAAGAAATAACAGACCAAAATCTTCGTGGTGAAGTTTTTATTTTAAGTATCTTTCCTGACATCAATACAAGTGTATGTGCAGTACAAACAACAAATTTTAACGAAAAAGTTTCTGCTATTGAAGGTGTAAAACTAATCTCTATATCTAAAAATACAAAACAAGAATTAAATGACTGGTGTTCCGCTAAAGGAATTAAAATGGAAATGGTACCAGATACAGAAGGTAGTTTTGGAAAAGCATTTGGATTAAACATACCTCAAATGGACAAACTAGCTCGCAGTGTGTTTGTAATTAGTCAAGATGGATTAGTCGGGTATAAAGAAATTCTAAGTGAAATTACTGATGAGCCAAATTATGATGCAGCAATTGATGCAGCAAAAGGTTTACTGTAGGTCTTGAGAAAATTCAAAATAGATGATAGAATAAACAGAAATATACGTGCGTGATGATCAGGAATAGTAGTCTTTTAAAAATAGACAGAGAAAAAAGCAGATGCTGAAAGCTTTTTAAGCCAAAGATGAATGTAGCCTGAGAGCAAGAAGAGTGAAGGTCTTTTTAGACTGAGTAGCCTTTCTCGGAGAATTCTCCGTTATCAAAAATGAGAGATGGAATTTTAATTCCATAATTTTAGGTGGTACCGCGATAAACTCGTCCTGCATAATTTGCAGGGCTTTTTTTATTTGTTTAAATAAATAATTCAATTTTAAAGAAATAGGAAGGAAGTAATCAGATGACAAAAGCAGAAGAAATGTCCACTAAATATCAACCAAAAGAAGTGGAACAAGGGAAATATAAAAAATGGGTAGAGGAGAAACTTTTTCAACCAAGTGGAGATAAAAATGCAAAACCCTACTCCATTGTAATTCCACCTCCCAACGTGACAGGTCGTCTTCACTTAGGACATGCATGGGATGTTACCTTACAAGATATATTGATTCGTCAAAAAAGAATGCAAGGATATGACACTCTTTGGTTGCCAGGAATGGATCATGCCGGGATTGCTACGCAAGCAAAAGTAGAAGCAAAACTTGCTGAAGAGGGTATTTCTAGACATGATATGGGGCGAGAAGCTTTTGTAGATCAAGTTTGGGAATGGAAAGAAGACTATGCTCAAATCATTCGTAACCAGTGGGAAAAAATGGGAATTTCTGTTGATTACGACAGAGAACGATTTACTTTGGATGATGGTTTATCAGATGCAGTCCGCAAAGTATTCGTAACTTTATATGAAAAAGGCTATATCTATCGTGGTGCTTACTTAATCAATTGGGATCCAAAAGCGAGAACAGCCTTATCTGATATTGAAGTGATTCATAAAGATGTAAAGGGAGCATTTTATCATTTCCGTTATCCTCTTGCAGATGGATCAGGACATGTAGAATTAGCTACGACGCGTCCAGAAACAATGCTCGGAGATACAGCAGTAGCGGTTCATCCTGATGATGAACGATATACCGATTTAATTGGAAAGAGTATCTTATTACCATTAATGAATCGAGAAATCCCTATTATTGCGGATGATTATGTTGATCGTGAGTTCGGTACGGGTGTTGTAAAAATTACACCAGCCCATGATCCAAATGACTTTGAAGTAGGTTTACGCCATTCGCTTCCACAGATTAATGTAATGAATGATGATGCTACAATGAATGAGAATGCAGGTACATACGAAGGGCTAAACCGCTTTGATGCTAGAAAAGCAGTTGTACGTGATATGGAAAAAGAAGGTTTACTCATTAAAGTAGAAGAAATTATTCATAGTGTTGGACACTCGGAACGTACAGATGTGCCTGTTGAACCACTAATTTCTACCCAATGGTTTGTAAAAATGAAACCGATGGCGCAAGAAGCTATGGAAAATCAAGCAACTGAAAATAAAGTTAGTTTTTATCCGGACCGATTTGAAGGAACGTTCATGAGATGGATGGAAAATATCCATGACTGGGTTATTTCTAGACAACTATGGTGGGGACATCAAATACCAGCGTGGTATCACAAAGAAACAGGTGAAATTTACGTAGGATTAGAAGATCCTAAAGATATTGAAAATTGGGTTCAAGATCCGGATGTATTGGATACGTGGTTTAGTTCTGCACTTTGGCCTTTTTCTACAATGGGGTGGCCAAATGAAGAAGATCCAGATTTCAAACGATATTTCCCTACGAGCACACTCGTAACCGGATATGACATTATTTCATTCTGGGTAAGTCGAATGATGTTCCAATCTTTAGAGTTTACAGGAGAACGTCCTTTTGAAAATGTACTGATTCACGGATTGATTCGTGATGAAGAAGGACGCAAAATGAGTAAATCTTTGGGGAATGGAATCGATCCAATGGATGTTGTAGAACAATACGGTGCAGATGCTTTGCGTTGGTTCTTGGCTAATGGATCTTCACCTGGGCAAGATGTTCGTTTTAGTTATGATCGTATGGATGCATCTTGGAATTTTATCAATAAAATTTGGAATGCTAGTCGCTATGTGTTGCTCAATTTAGATGGCTTAGAATATAAAGACATCGATATTACAGGAGAAAAAACAACTGCAGATAAATGGATTCTTTCTAGTTTGAATAGAACTATTGGAAAAGTTACCGATTTATTTGAGAAGTTTGAATTTGGTGAAGCAGGGCGAATTTTGTATCACTTTATCTGGGATGAATATTGTGATTGGTATATTGAGATGACGAAAGAAGTGTTACAAGGAGAAGATGAAGCTGCAAAACACACAGCTCGTAGTATTCTCGCACATGTTTTAGATAACATCTTACGTCTTTTACATCCTGTTATGCCATTCGTAACAGAAGAAATTTGGCAAAATGTCCCTCATCAAGGAGATTCTATTGTGACAGCAGCGTATCCTACTGTACAAGAAGAATTATTAGATTCTGATGTAGAAGGTGCAATGGAGCAATTGATTGCTCTTATTCGAGAAGTTCGAAACATTCGTAATGAAATGAATACACCACTTTCGAAACCAGTTCCGATGCAGATCAATGCAATTGATGAAAGGACTAATCAAATTTTCCATGAAAACGAAGCATATATTACTCGTTTTTGTAATCCTTCTGAGTTAGAAATCGGAAGAAATCTGGAACCAGCACCGGATGCTGTTACAGGTGTATTTACAGGTGGAGAAGTTCGTATGCCGCTTGCTGGGTTAATCAAGATGGAAGATGAAATTAAGCGTATGGAAGCCGAAAAAGAGAAGCTTCAAAAAGAAGTAGATCGAGTAGTTAAAAAATTAGCAAATGGCAAATTTGTGGATAAAGCTCCTGAAGCAGTTGTTGAAGGAGAACGCCAAAAAGAAAAAGAGTACCGCGAACAATTAAAAATTGTTGAAGATCGTATTGAGTTTTTAAAGACCCAATTATAACAAAGGTAAAAAAATAGCGAAATAAATAACAAAGGAAAAGAGGGAGGAGTAATATCTGACCTCTTTTCTTAGAATGGAGAAATAGAATGTTCGATACGTATGAAGATGCATTGGAATGGATTCACACTAGAAAAGGGACAACACCTAAGCCCGGAATACGTCGTATGGAATGGATGATGGAAAAATTAGGACACCCTGAACGAAAATTTCGTTCCATCCATATTGCCGGTACGAATGGAAAAGGTTCAACAGTTGCCTACTTGACTAGCCTGTTCCAAGCGACAGGAAATACTGTCGGTAGTTTTACTTCTCCTCACATTATGTCTTTTAATGAACGAATTAGTATCAATGGGCATCCTATAACGGATGAAGAGGTATTATCTTTGGTTCAAAAAATTTCTCCTCTATATGAAGAAATTTCAAAAACCGAATGGGGTGGTTTAACGGAATTTGAAGTCGTTACCTGTATGATGTTTCTCTACTTTTCTTTGGCACAACCAGATGTAGTT
The DNA here is from genome assembly GCF_021513155.1 of Jeotgalibaca sp. MA1X17-3. Classification (NCBI taxonomy): domain Bacteria; kingdom Bacillati; phylum Bacillota; class Bacilli; order Lactobacillales; family Carnobacteriaceae; genus Jeotgalibaca; species Jeotgalibaca sp. MA1X17-3. The sequence goes on along the minus strand of NZ_CP090983.1, from coordinate 1,759,855 downwards.
CTATTAGAAGTGGGCTTGGGTGGGTTGTTTGATAGTACGAATGTTGTTCAGCCCAATCTGTCTATTATTACGACGATCGGCTTAGACCATATAAAAATATTAGGAAATACAATGGAAGATATTGCCTTTCAAAAAGCAGGGATTATTAAACCTACTATTCCAGTTGTAATCGGAAATGTGGAAGAAGAAGCCAAAGAAGTATTATTACAAGTAGCTAACGAGAACAAATCAGAGGTAAAATTATTCGGAAGAGATTTTCATGTGAATAATAGTTGCTCTGGAAAAAACTACCATGAATATTTCGATTATAGTGAACAGGATAGAACAATCTCTCATTTAGAAATTGGTTTGATTGGACAACATCAAATTGAGAATGCGGCAACGTCTCTCCAAGCATTTTTAACATTTGCTTCTTTAATAAATTCTTCTTATACAGATGAACAGATACGAGAGGGGTTATTAAATGCGTTTTGGCCTGTGCGACTCGAAATCATTTCCCAGGACCCATTTATAATTTTGGATGGTGCTCATAATGAACCGGCTATGGAAGTTTTGTTAGCAGCGATGCAAGGACATTTCCCTGGAAAAAAGTGAACGTACTTTTTTCTGCAATTACTACAAAGGAATTAGAAAAAATTGGTCCACTACTTAATCAGATTCCTAACTCTGAAATTTACTTAACTACTTTCGACTTTCCTAAAGCTGCCACATTGGAAGAATTAAAAGAACGTCTACATGTAAGAGAAGCAGGCGAGTACCAAAATTGGCGCCAAGCAATCCAAGTACTTCAGAAGAAGATGGGAAAAGAAGACATTCTTTTAATAACGGGATCTCTTTACTTTTTATCTGATGTACGACGATATTTATTACAACAAAATATCGTTTGAACAAATTGAAAATCTAGATAGTTTTTTAATAAAAAAATAATTCTCCCTTTATGCGTAATTTATAATAGACACAAAAAAGGAGAGGAAATAATTGAGAGAAACTACTTTAGTAAGAGAAGTTCCCAAATCTTCCAGACCACGTGAGCGGTTAGAAAAATATGGTGAGAAATCACTAGCAACTCATGAACTATTAGCAATTCTATTAAGGACTGGGCCTAAAGATAGTAATGTGATTCAACTATCATTACTTATACTCAACCATTTTGAAGATCTGTATTCATTGAAAATGGCTTCGATAGAAGAATTAATGACGATTAAAGGAATTGGAAGAACAAAAGCAATTGAAATGAAGGCTAGCATTGAGTTGGGAATTCGCTTAGCAAATGCGTCTCAATTAAAAAGTGGAACCATTACTTCAACACAAGCTGCAGGAGGGTTATTAAGAAAAGAAATGCGCGATCTGCAACAAGAACATGTAATTGCTTTGTATTTAAATACTAAAAATGAAATTATTAAAAAGAAAACAATCTTTATTGGTAGCCTTAATAGTTCGGTAGCATGACTAATGTACGCTAAAAATCCAGATGGATGGAGAGGTCCTGGTCATCAATATCAATCCGATGGATAAGGATATCAATTACTCCTATTTTTTCTTGTAGGCTGGCGTTTTCCCAATCAAACGAACGAATCATTTCAACTGTTTCGGGTGGAATGGTTTCTTCTTCGGATAGCTTCTTTTTTAGGAGGCTATCTTTTTTCGTCTTTAATTCAGACATCATTTTATCTACTGTGTCGATTTCCACACTTCCTAGAGTATATAATTTAATGATCCGATCCATTTGACCATTCACTTTTTTAAATTCTTTCTCGTAATTAAAAGAGGCCGTTTTTCTTTTTTATTTTTCACTTCTTCATCAAAATCAATATTCTGTATACGAGAGATAACCAAATCATTTAATTCTTTTTCTTTCCACCTTCTGCTGGAACATCTCTTTTTTCCACCTCTTAATCTCGCATAACACGTATACCAGTTATACCGGTATTTTTTTACTCCTGTTACCTCACGGCCGTATCTTTCCCCACATTGGGAGCAGTAGATTTTTCCCACCAGTAAACCTTTCCTTTTGTTTGTGGAGGAACTTCCTACGCTTCTCTTTTTCATGATTTTTTGGGCTTTTTCAAACGTTAATACATCGAGGATAGGTTCATGGATTCCTTTATATTGTTTTCCGTCAAACGTAACCATTCCAATGTAAAGCTGTTTTTTCAATGTATCTCGTACTAATGTTTTTGATTTAATTCTGTCTGGATACTTTTCTTGCATGAGTTTAGCAGTAGAATTAATCGAGTTGCCTTCTAAGTATAATTGAAAGATCTCTTTCACAATCTCTGCTTCCCATTCATCTACCATTAATTCTCCATCAATATAATCGTACCCAAGAGGTTGATAATTTCCACCACCATGATAATATCCTTCTTTCGCTCGTTCTGTTCGTCCTAACATCATTCGTTCTGTAATCGTGCTACGCTCTAATTCTGCGAACACAGAGAGGATTCCCACCATTGCCATACCAAAAGACGTAGAGGTGTCGAAACTCTCCTGTAGGCTTATAAAATCGACATTATTCGGCTTCAATACATCTTGTATTAAGTAGAGGGTGTGTTTTTGACTTCGAGATAAGCGGTCTAATTTATACACCACGACCACGTCCAGACTTCCATTTTTAATGTCTGCTATCATCTCTTGTAATCCAGGCCGTTCTAACTTTGCTCCCGAATAGGCAGGATCCGTATATACTTTTGCTACTATATAATCTTTTGCTTCTGCATAGGCTTTTAACTTCCCCGTTTGTGCTGCGATGGAGTACCCTTCGTTGGCTTGTTCTGTAGTACTAACCCGAATATATAAGCCGGCTCGTTTCTTCATAATCTTCCTCCTAAAAATAAATGCCAGTCGAACCCGACCGGCATATGTTTATCTGACTACTCTACCAATAATCTTCACTGCACCACTATCGTAGATCAGATCTTTATAATCTTCATTGAATGATTGCAAAATAACTTTTTGATTATCGTAATCATATTTCACTTTCTTACAAGTTACTCCATCTCCGTCAATCTCTACAATGGCGATTTCACCATTCTCTACCATAGAAGCTGCTTGAACGAACACTTTACTTCCATTTGGTATGTTTGGTTCCATTGAATCTCCTTGAATGGTTAGGATGAAATCAGCTTTAGGAGGAATCCGCTCTAGTTTTTCCTCTTCCACAAAATCATCTGAGTAAGCAAGTGCTGGACCGGCTGCAGAAGAACCCAAGTTGTATATTTTCTTTTGCTCTTTTAGTTGTCCTTCTGTAAAGTTGTATACTTTCTTTTGTCTTGGTTGGGTTAGTTGGTTGTAGAGGGTGGTGATGTTATTTTTTTCATCTGAATAGTTATCTAAAATCAATTCAAGAGGGCTTACTTTCAAAGCATTTGCTAATAAAGCAATTTTATCTCTCTTCATATTATCAATCAAACCTTGCTCCCATTTTCTAACAGTGGACTTTCCAACACCTACTTGGTTTCCAACTTCTTCTAATGTAAGACCTAATTCTATTCGTCTGCTTCTTAAATCAAACATGATACACCTCCAATGTTTCGTATTGAATATAACTCAATTATAAAACTAAAGTGTCTATAAAGCAACTCATAAGTAATTAAATAAAAAATAAATATCTTTTAGGACACTTTAGTGTTGACACTTTTAAAGTATCATGTTATTCTATGAGTGTCCTAAGAGACACAAAAATAAAGGAGGTGGTAACATGGATGGACGGTTATTAAAATCAAAAGTCGTTCTAAAAGGTTTAAAAGTTGATGAACTATTAGAACGAGTTAATAAAGATGAGTACATCATGGATCGAAATAGATACTATAGATGTATGCGTGGAGACGACGAGTTTGACAGAAAAGAAATCCAAGCGATGAGCGAAGCGTTGAATTTGACAGACGCTGAGATGCTTGATATTTTTTTAAAGAAGAAGTGTCTTAAAAGACACAAGGAGGAAGCAAAATGAAAAACCTACTAAAAGAACTACAAGAAATAAAAAAACTGCTCCAGATTATTGTGAGTAATCAAGAGCAGGTAGAAAATCGAAAGCTTGATTTTAATCGTCCTATTTCTATGAATATTGATTCTCTAAAAAAGGAAATACATTCCGAACTACCTAAATCCTACTCTTTTCAAAATAAGAAAGAGAACGTCTCTGTGATTGTAGGCGAAGATTCAGGAACGATTCTGATTCAAAAAGCGGGTGTAATCGAGAGTTACAGGGTGTTACCTAACTAAATAGAATTTACCATCATCGTGTAGATCAAATTCTTTGTTTGAATAAACTTCAATTAATTCCTTGGTTCTTCTAAAGAAGATGATCAAACCATCAGGATAAATGCTGAAATACTCCTCTGGAGCTCGGTTGATATCATCGTTGATGTAGTAGTTCTTGATTTCATCCGTATCAGAATGACCAGTAACCATAGTCATTTTAGCTTCACCTCCCTCAGAGGGAGCTGAAAGAGTGTAATAGTAATCTAAATATTTTTTTTCAACCATCATTTCTCACCTCCTTTCAAAGGAGAGTACCTAACTAAAAGGAGTTTTAACCATGAAAAATTTAATGAAAATATCAATTGTTATCACAGCTATTGGAGTAGCCGTGAAGGTTATCAAAGATAAAAATAAAGAAACAAATTTGGTGGATATTATTTATTCAAAAAACCCAAATCTGTCAGCACTGAGAGTGTAGCAGCAACGGAAATCTCTGTATTCAGTTTAGAATTTGCCACAAAAGAGTTAACAATAAGTTGCTTTGAAACAGAGTCTAATTTTAATCCTTTTGCTTCTGCATCTTGAATTACTAACCTGGCATTTTTTTCCAAATTAGAAATGTTATCTCTAGCAAACTTTTCTGCAGTTGACGAAATTAACTTTTGTACCTCATGCGAACTAGCCATTTTACTCACCTCCTTATCCATTCATTCAGCGGACCACTCGCTGATAAGGAAATTATACCAAAAAGAAAGGAAGATCAATCATGAAAAAAGAAACGAAAAAAAATAAGAAAGAAAAGCAAGAACCAAAAGTAACCATCATCATGAAAAATGGCGAAATTAGAGATACCACCGTCGGTTTGAAATGTCCACTAGAAGTGATTGAACGGATTTACGAGAGGAATGGTTGGAATTGAAAAAGAAACTATGGTACTTAATCACCGGTCTATGCATGGGAATGTATCCGTACTTATCCCACTTAGCGTTTCTCGAACGAGGCTATCATGCACATGGTGGGGAAATGGTAATTGTGTTAATTCCAGTATTGCTTTGGTTGGTGTTTGGAAAGGAAGAGGTAACAGAATGACAAATGTAATCCTATTCTTGTTATCCGTTGCATTAGGTTTTGTTGCAGCGTTGAATATTCAGAAAGTCGAAATTGATGAATTGAAAGAAGAATTGAAGTTGGAGAAAGCAAAAGTTGAGTTTTATAAAAACAGGAGGTAAAAAAATGGAATTATTCAAAGCAGACGATCACGAGACCATCACCATTCGCAAAGATGATGCAGAAATACTAAGGGTTCTAAAGGAAAATGAGGACACTCTAAGCGATTTTATCGAAAGGCAAGAGGAATAACATTGAAATGCTAGAGGACTCTCTTAATCGTATCGCTATTGCACATCAAGACATAAAAATCAGTTGTGGGGATGTAAAAGATAACATCATGCGAACGTTTTGGAATAAAAATTTAACGCTAGACGAAATAAAAGCCACTCACGGCAATGAGTGACCAAAATAAAACTATCAATTAAGGAGAGTATACTATGAAAATTAAATTAATGAAAATGAAAATCAGGAATTTCAAAGCAGTAAAAGAGTTCGATTTCAATCCTGAAGGAGAAAATGCTTCTATATACGGTCAAATGGGAACAGGGAAATCAACCATCTACGATGCCTTTTGGTTCGCTCTATTCGGTAAAAACAGTTTGGGTGATTCCAAGTTTCAATGGAAGCCTAAAGACAAGAACAATGAGTCTATCCACCATTTAGAAACAGAAATCCAATTGGTTCTTGAAGTAAACGGGGAAGAAGTGACCTTGTCTCGAATGGTTTCTGAAAATTGGGTTCGTAAAACGGGATCATCAAACGAGGAGTACCAGGGCGATGTGACTACTTGTAGAATCAACGGACTTAAAAAGAAAGTATCTGATTACAAGAAATACATTGACAGCTTGATTGACGAGGAAACCTTCAAACAATTAACTAATGTCTACTACTTCTCCGATGTGATGAAAGATAAAGAAAGAAGAAAAATGCTATTTGAACTTGTTGGGAACTTAGATGATAACGCAGTGATTCATAGCAAGAAGAGTTTAGAACCGTTAAAAGAGTTCTTAAAAGGAATAAGCGTTGATGATAAGCGTGAACAACTCATTGAGGAACGCTCCAAAACAAACGCAGATATTAAAGAATGGGATATCCGAATAGACGAAGCAGATCGAAACATACCCATCATTGATGATTTAAACGAGGATGAATTAAAAAAAGAAAAAGAGGAATCACTACAAAAAGAAGATTCTCTTTACCAAGAATTATCAACCCTTAAAAATGGTGGGTTTATATCCAAAAAACGTTCTGAACTTTCTGAATGTGACTCTCAAATAATGGTCATGAAAAATGATTATCAACTGAATATAAGGAACGCTGCATCAGAACTAATTGAAAAGAAACAAACGGTTTATTCTCAATTTTTAGAAGCTAAAAATAAAGTACAAGGACTTTATACATCGATTCGGGACATTCAAGGCGACAAAGATTGGACGAGGAAACAGCTAGTAATGAATGAAAAGCAAGTAGAAGAGTTACGCAATGAATATAAAAAAATACATTCTAAACAAATAGAACCATTCGATGAACATGTTCTCGTGTGTACGTACTGTAACCGGCCGTTTGACGAAGAAGAACAAGAAGACATTCAAGCTACTTATGAAGAAGAAGCAAAAACATTTAATACAAAGAAAGCTGAAAACTTAGAAAGTATTAACGAAACAGGAAAAGCAGTTAGCGAAAAGACTACTCAATTTAAAGAGGACATCGAAGGGTTTGATGAAAAGATTGAAAAACTAGAAAAGCAGTCAGAAGAAAGTGAACAAGAAGCAGATCGGTTATATATAGAGTTAAAAAAACTGGAACGACAAATTGAAGAAAAGAAAACATCTATTACTCCTTTTGAAGAAACGGAAGCCTACATAGAAATGATTCAAAAGAAAAAGATGATTCAGTCAGAAATAGATAACGAACAACAATCTATTGCTACTTCTACAGTAGGAATTCAAGAAGAAATAAAAGAAGTAAAAGAAAACATTGCAAGAATCAATGAAGATTTAAGCAAATTTACTTCCTTGGGAAAATCTAAGGAGCGTAAAGATGACTTAATCAGTGAGCAAAAAGAAAAAACAATACGTGCTGGTGAGATTGAAAAATGGTTATTCCTACTAGATGAGTTCACTAGAACGAAAGTATCGTTACTGACAGAGCGAATCAATTCAGAGTTTGAAATTACACAATTTAAACTATTTGAACCTTTGCAAAACGGATCACTCAAAGAGGTATGCGAACCACTATTCAAAGGCTTAGAGTTTACAGGTGCAATCTCAAACGGTGAACGTGTAAACGTGGGAATAGACATCATCAATACGATTTCAAGACTAAAAGGGGTTCATGTTCCTATCTTCATTGATAATGCTGAGAGTGTGACCGTATGGCACATAGAACCAAGTAATCAAGCAATTAAACTAATCGCACAAGAAGGCCAAACAAAACTAAACATTAAAAATGATAAGGGAGCTGCATAAACATGGCATCAAACGAACTAGCAATCATACAAAAGGATATTACAGATACGGTTAGTAACAAATTAAGTGAGTTAGAACAAACAGGTCTATCTCTTCCACCGAACTACAATGCTCAAAACGCTCTTAAAAGCGCTTTTTTCAAACTACAAGAAACCTTAGATAGTAATAAAAAGCCTGCTTTAGAAGTATGTTCCAGAGAATCCATCGCAAATTCTTTGTTAGATATGGTTGTTCAAGGGCTATCTCCTGCTAAAACACAGTGTTATTTCATTGTTTATGGGAAAAAACTTCAATTAAACCGTTCCTATTTTGGAACGCAAGCTGTATTAAAACGATTGAATGGAATCAAAAACATATGGGCGAATGTGATTTATGAAGGGGATGACTTCGTGATGACTGTTGACAAAGGGAAAGAGGTTCTTGTCAAACATGATACGAAGTTTGAAAACCGAGACAACAGCATTATTGGAGTATACGCAATTGTGGAAAGAGAAGACGATTCACAAGAATTAACCGTCATGACTAAAAAAGAAATTGAAACTGCTTGGAATCAATCGAAGACAAATCAAGGAGTTCACAAGAAGTTTCCTCAAGAAATGGCAAAACGAACGGTAATCAATCGTGCAGCGAAAAACATTATTAATACGAGTGATGATAGTGACTTGTTAGTAGAAGCAATCAATAACACAACGGAAAGTGAATATGAAAATGAACGAAAAGAAGTTACGCCAGTCGAAGATGTGGTTCAAAAAGAGATCAAAGAAAATGCAAATGCTGAAATGATTGGTTTTTCAAATCAGAATGTAAAAAAAGAAGTGAAGCCGGTCATTATTGAACATGAAGAAGAGAATGAAACACAAAGTTCTTTATTTGATACCAATCGTCCACCTATCGATGCAACTCCAGGGTTCTAATCATGATAACGATTGATGTGATTGGTTCAAGTAGTAAAGGAAATGCTTATCTGATTAATGAAGGTGAGCGTTCCTTGCTTCTTGAGGCGGGAATGAACCTAAAGGGAATAGATTTAAGTACAACAGATGGTTGCCTCATTACACATGAACATGGTGATCACTCCAAATATGCAATGGATATCATTAAAAAAACTGGAATGGATATTTATTTAAGTATGGGAACACAAGAAGCGCTGCAACTACCTAAACACAGAATTAAAATGGTTCAAGCGTTTAAAGAGTTCAAAGTAGGAAGTTGGCTCGTACTACCTTTTCCAACAGAACATGACGTGAATGAGCCTTTGGGATTCTTTATTCAGTCAAAAGAAGGAGAGTGCATCTTATTCGCTACAGATACCTTTTATATACGGTATACGTTTCCTGGTGTAACTCACATGCTGATTGAATGTAATTATGCCTTAGATATCCTCAATGAAAACGTCCATTCAGGGCGTATAGGGAACTATTTAAAAAAGAGAATCCTAACCTCTCACTTTGAACTAAATAATGTGAAGAACTTCCTTCTATCGAATGATTTGAGTCACTTAAAAGAAGTGTGGTTGTTGCATTTATCTAATAATAATGCAGATGAAGGACGATTCAAAAAGGAAATACAAGAAATTACAGGCATACCAGTTTATATAGCAAGTGAACGAAAGGAGTAACTCATGAGTGAAAATAAAAAATACTATTGGCTAAAACTAAACGACAATTTTTTTGAAGATGATACCGTCACTTGGTTAGAAGAACAAGAAAACGGTAAAGACTATATCATATTTTATTTAAAATTATGCTTAAAATCCCTACAAAATGATGGAAGTTTAATCAGGTATGTAGGAGAAAAGCTTATTCCTTACGATATAAAAGCTTTGGCTAATTTAACTGATACTAAAATAGATACGGTTGCAGTAGCTATGAAAACTTTTGAAGAAATAGGGTTAGTAAGTAGGTTAGAAAGTGGCGAAATTTATCTCAATCAAATAAATGAAATGATAGGTTCAGAAACCGATTCAGCAAAGAGAATGAGAAAAATAAGAGCGAAACAAAATGCTTTACCGTCACATTGTGCGAACAATGTTATTGAATGTGACATTGATGTGCAAAAAAGTGACACAGAGATAGAGATAGAGATAGAGAAAGAGATAGAGATAGATAGTCCCGATTTAGCTAAAGCAAAATACGATGACAACTCTCCTTATTTAAGGGCATCTCGTTATTTATTTAAAATGATTAAACAAAATAATAGCAAAGCAAAACCACCCAACTATCAAAGATGGGCTGATGACATTCGTAAGTTAGTGGAGCTGGACAAGAACACATTGAAAGAAGTAAGTCTTGTAATTGATTGGAGCCAACAGGATCCCTTTTGGAAAAAGAACATTTTATCCGCTTCTAAATTAAGAGAACAGTTTCCCAAGTTATGGGCGAATGGCAATTTTGAAGAGCAAGCAAGTATGCAGAAAGAAGAACAAAGCCCTGAACGAATAGCGTTAAAACAACTATCTGATAAACGAATGGCAGAAATGGAAGATGTGGACGATACAGATTTCTTCTAGGAGGGGACGTATGGAAGCGATTGGAATACCTAAAAACTATGAAAACTTAATGTTGGAAAAGGCAATGATGATCTGGACCGATGACTATTGTACCGAAGATAATGCTATGCAAGATTATGGAAAACCCGTTCATAAAGGTGAGTTTCGAATGATGAAAGATTTGAAAACAGACAAAGTATTCTGCCCGAAGTGTAAATTATATGCCCAAAGTAAGAATGTTTCCTATGAAGATACAAGGGTAAGTGAAAGCTACGTAGATAAAGAAAAGAAAAGATATCTTCAAAAGAAATCAATCTTTGCGAACAAATCTTTCTTAAATAAAGGAATGAAAAATTTTAAAGTTAACACCCCAGAAGAAAAACGAGTATACGAACAAGTTAAAAATAGTACTGGAAAAATTGCAGACGGCGAAATTATGAATATCATTATGACGGGTCCTCCTGGAAGTGGTAAAAGTCATCTAGCTTATTCAATGGCTTTCAATGCAAATGAAATGAGTGCAGATAGGAAAGGACAACTAGTTTGTTTGTTCATCGATTTAAACGAAGTGATTAACCAAATTCTTTCGAATTTTGATGAACGTAAAAATATACTAGATGCCATAAAAATGGTAGATGTGTTGGTCATTGATGATGTAGGTACGGAAGTAGGAAGAATGGACACGTTAAAGCAGTCAACAGACCATACCTATAAAACGTTGCTTGAAATTTTGAATGCTCGCGAAGGAGTTGCTACAACGATCATGACAACGAACTTGACAATGACACAATTAGAGCGAATGTACGATGAACGAATCAAGTCCAGGATGCAAAGCGGGTACATAGAAATAAACTTTTCCAAAATTTCAGATAAACGAATGGGGTTATCAATGTGAAAGTAACGGAAATCATGAGAGGTGTATGGAAATGCTCCTCTCCTCCTATGGAGAAAGAAGAATGGAATGAAAGACAAAAGCGCCTAAAAGAAGAATGGGAGACCTGGAAGAAGGAAAACCATGGCTGAACTCATCTTAGAAGATGCAAGGTTCCTTTGGAGTATCAATGAATTAGAAAATTTTCGCACCTTGTGGGAACAAGGAAAAAGTATATCCGAAATATCCAAACGATTACATGAAACTCCGGATAATATCACGTTATTAATAATTGACCAAGCACAGAAAGGGAAGATAAACCGTTGAAACCAAATAAGAAAGTGTCCAATGCTCAAAGTGGAAGAACATCTGCTAGGAGTGGTTCCAGTTTTGAGAAAGAAATTGAACAAACCAATCTATTTTATATCCGACAAGGAGTCGCTGCTGTCATAAAAATACCTACCGGAACAAGAATGGCCGGAAAGGTAAATGGCGTACCTGTTTGGGAACCGTCTCATAAGACTGGATGTGACTTCATGGGTGTTCATAGAGGCAAAGGAATCGCATTTGAAGCCAAGAGTACACAAAATAAAACTTCCTTTCCTTTGTCTATTTATAAAAAAGATATGGTCAAGCCTCATCAAGTTCGATTTCTAAATGAATTTCAAGAGGCATTAGGAGAGTCCTTCATTCTGATTCGTTTTCGAGTGTTAGATCGTACCTTCAAATTAAACATCAAAACATATCTAGCTTTAACAAAAAAAGCAAAAGAAGCGAATAAGACGTCACTTCCTCTCAAATGGATAGAATCTGCTGCAGTAGAAGTAGAAAGAAAAGGCTACACCTTAGACTATCTGAATGAGAAAAATACATGAGTTTACAACAGTTAGTAGCAAAAAGAGTAGATTACAAAAAAGGTTTAAAAGTTGGAGAAATTGTTCAATATGAAGAGAAAAACTTTGTAGTTATTCAAATAAATAAAGTTAGTGTAACTATAATTGGTGCACCATTATTGAAAATTGAGTTTATAGGTCAAGAAGTGGGGAAACGTATTGATTATAGCAAATACAAGCATTTTTTTACCTACAAAAAACGTTATAACATTTCAAAGGGAGAAAAGAAGTTTGAAAAAATAGGATCAGTTATGACTGGAACAGAAAAAGAAAGACCAATTATTAAGATAATTAGCATAGAAAAAGTGGAGTATGACTTTTTAGATGTGGTGATAACCTATCAAGTTGAATTGCTTCAGCCTTGGAACGATTACATGATTAACAAAGCTGTAAAAGAAAACAGATTATCTACTTTTAAAATTATATCTAATGATGATGTTAAAAAAATATAAAAAAAGATTTTAATGTAGAAACAATTAGTTAAGAAATGAGGAAGGGGAGAACATGGAAATGGATTACCGATTGAATGACGAGTTGAGAAAGATGAAAGTTTTGCATAGCTATGAATGGTATAAGCTACCAGATGATCATCCAGATAATGTACGCATCCATACATTAGCCAAAGAAGTGGAGTGGAAAGTGGAACGAAAGCCTTTTGAAGATATTAAACCGTGGTCAAATAGGGAGTTAACGTATATAGAGTCGAGTATGGATGTAGAAAAACCTACAGAAATAGCTAGAAAATTAATGAGACCAGTCCAATCTGTAAAAAGCCAAATGTATAAACTGAGACAAAGAATAAAAGCAAAAGAGGGATATATAAATGACCGAATACGCCATTTATAGAGGGGAGGACTTATTGTTTACTGGAACCGCTCAAGAGTGTGCAGACGAGCTAGGAGTCACAAAGAAGTATATCCAATGGCTAACCACTCCCTCCGGAATGAAACGACTTGCTGCTTTGAAGAGACCAGAAAAGGGAGTAACCGCAGTTAAATTTAAAGATGATGAATAATAATCGAACAGAAGGAGAATGAGTCATGAGGGAATTGAAGTTTCTAGGAACTTTTCAAAAGAAAGGAATATCGAGAAGTTATCAGTACTCTATATTTGAATGCGATGTGTGTGGAAGGCGAGTTGAAAAAATAAGAAAGGATGGAATTAGGGCTAAGGCGTGTGGTCATAAATGCTCCCGAACAGATGTGAGAAGAGGGGCATATAAGGACAAGGTAGAAATAAGTGGATATTTATATTTGTACCTACCCAATCATCCGAACGCAACTAAGTCAGGGTATGTTGCAGAACATAGAATTGTATCTGAAAAATCACTGGGAAGATTGTTAAAAGAAACAGAAGTTGTCCATCACATAAATGGAAACAAACATGATAACAGACCGACAAATTTAGAGGTTATGTCGGCATCAGAACACAATAAAACGCATGCATTAGAAAGGTCTAGGTGTAAAAATGGAAAATTCTCGGCATAAGTTTAGAGCGTGGGATAAAGAATTGAAACAAATGGTTTATGATGTGCAAGCTACTTACGACGGTTTGGAATATTCTAAAGTTAACAAAGATATTGATGTGGACGCTTACGACTGGATGGATTGCTTCGAGAGTTGGTTTAATGATAGACGGTTCGATTTAATGCAATATACCGGAATTAAAGACAAAAGCGGTGTGGGGATTTACGAGGGCGACATTTACCACCACGGGGACCCTAGAATAACTTACACCGTGGTTTGGGTTGATAGCGGTCTTATGGGAAAACAAAACAATAGTACCAGTTATGCGGGATTAGAATCTTGGCGTGACCAAATCGAAGTCATCGGAAATATTTACGAAAACAAAAGCTTACTGGAGGATCACTCATGATTATAACCAACATCCTGCTAGGACTCATATTTATCGCACTAACTGAGATTGCAGAAGCTATTAAATGGAAGGGAAGATTGAAATGAGAAAAGATAAAGCGTGGTTGAAAGAAAAGGTGCAAACAATGATAGACCAAGAATACAGATGTTACGACCCTTTAATTCAGGAAAGGAAACACACATGTAGAGTAATCATGGACCTTATCGACCAAATGGACGAACCGGAAAAACTAAGCGAAGAATGGATAAATGAACACTCAAAGTCTTATACGATGGAGAATGCAGTGGAAATTTCGGACTTGAAAAACTTATTGTTACCGCAACCAAAGAAACCAGTTATTCCGCAGTTTGTGGCAGATTGGATTGAGGAAGAAAGAGCAAATATAATCGACTGGCACACGGAGATTCCAGAAAGATTCTTTCTGATTTTAGGGCACAAGCTGCATTACACAACTTTAGCGAATACTAATGTTAGTGACTGGGTTTTTAGTGGTAACGAAGAAAAACTATATCAGGCACTTAAATACGGTTACGAAGTGGAGAAAGAAAAGTTGTATCGGGTAATCTTCCCTCATACATCTGGCTATAACGAAAAAATGACGCTCATGACAAATGGTGGTGGTTATTATATCGACGAAGTAATCGACCCAGATTTTGAAGTAGCTGAATTAACCGAACAAGAAATCAAAGCAATCGACGAACGCTATTGGGCATTTGCGGAGGAGGTAACGGAATGAAATTATATATCGTAAAAGTAGGAGACAATTTCTTAAAAAGTTTCAGAATGAATAGGGATGGAAGATTGAAAATTTACTATGCGAATAAAAATGAATCGATGTTTTTTACTACCGAAAAAGAAAATGCTGATAAGGTTTCCAACTTGATTGGCGGGAAGACGATGGAGGTAACAGAATGAATGAAGAAAATTTAGAACAAGTTACAGACGAGTGGGCGGATATGGTATTGAAACCAGTTCGCTTTCCGTTAGAGGAGGAAGAAGAATGAACATACTAGAAAAATACCTACTTGAATATAAAATCCCCTTTGAAAAATATGAAGACCGAAACACAAGAAGCATCCAGTTGACTATAAATCATACAGCTTGTCTGTTTAGACAAAGCAAGTGGTACGCAAATGACACGATCACGAGAATAGGCGAGTATGAAGAAAAGTATTTGAGTCAAAAAAGAATGATCGTGTTATTAGAAAGATTGAATGAGGAGGAAGAGAAGTGAGCAAAGAAGAAATAAAAGAACTTGCTGAGAAGTTGTCAAAAGAATATCCATTCAGTTCTAAACTTATTGAAAACATCATTTATATTTATCACTTTAAAGATGTGAATGAAGAAAACGTAAGAAAGATTATCGAAGCAAATCTTAATTTTAAAACAGTGAAAGTAACAGGAGGAATACGTGCATGATAAATAATGTGGTCCTAGTTGGACGATTAACAAGAGAATTGGATTTAAAATACACCTCAAATGGTACTGCCGTAGCTAGTTTTACAATTGCTGCAGAACGACCATTTAAAAATGCAAGCGGGGAAAAAGAAACAGACTTTATCAATTGTGTGATTTGGAGAAAATCCGCTGAGAACTTAGCAAACTTTACCAGGAAAGGTTCCATGATTGGTGTAGAAGGATCCATACAGACAAGGAAGTACGAGAACCAACAAGGTCAGACGGTATATGTTACAGAAGTAAATGTAAAAGATTTTAGATTATTAGAATCAAAAGAAGTAACAGAGCAAAGGCCAAGAGATAATAGTCAAAGCAATACAGAAAGTTATCATAGTAATCAGTCCTCTACAACTTCAACCGAACAAGATGATGATCCATTTCTAAACAGTGGACAATCAATTGACATCTCAGATGATGACTTGCCATTCTAAAATGAAAATTAGGAGGAAGTGTAATGAAATCAGAACAAGAAAAAGCAGTCGTTCGTGGGAAAGTAGAAATGGATTGTAACCGTGACTTCTTAGCAAATGGAGAAGAAACGTTGGAAGAAGATAAAGCTTTTCTAAACCGTATGAAGACTATTCCTGCGCGAGCTATGCAATCTTCTGAAATACAACGTTTAACACGGATAGCGTGGAGAGGAATGGAGGCGAGAACTTGATCTATCACTGGTATAAGAAACCGTTGAATGGACCGTATCCACCAAAGATGGTATTTGGAATCCACTGCGAATACATTGGATTTGAGAACGAACCTGAGCCAAAAGTAATTGATTGGTATCGTCTTACGGTAATAGGAATCATGACTCGTATTGAGTTCAGAGATATGTATAACTGCTAATACATCGGAGGGTTAAATGCTAATCAAGTAGGATTTATTATTCATATCCTTCCTTACGAAAAAGATACTTGGTATTATGTGCGGTTGGATAATGGGTTGGTAGAGTTTCGTTGTGCAGAAGAGGCACTGGCAAAGATACAGGAGGCGTAAATGAAAAGAGGAACGTATGTATACATAGAACAAATCCTTAGAGAATTTCCTGATAGCGATAAATATATTAATCAACGGAAAGAAGAATTACGCTATCCCTTGGAAAGAGAAGCAGATGAAAATATTGGAGGAGGAAGATCAAATACAGTAGGAAGTCCAACAGAAAGAGCAGCAATCTCTATTGCAGATGACAAACGACTTCACAAAATTATTGAGAATAAGAATGCTATCTGTAGTGTCTTAGAAGATTCCAGCGACTTAGTTAATGAAATCATTCATGAGTTTTACTTTAAAAAACCAAGAACAAAAACATGGCAGGGGATTGCAATGGAAATACCGATCAGTGAACGACATTGCAGAAGATTGCGAAATATGTTCTTTGAACAAATAGCAGATGAATTAGGACTTCCTAAATAAAAATGTCCGCTTTATGTCCGTTTTGCTACCTAGTCAAGTGGTATTATGTGTATAAGGGAATTTACAAACTAGTTCGAAACACTTTGATATTTCCCTTATCCTCCTTCATATTACCTCTCACACAAAGCGTATGAGAGGTTTTGTTATATTTAGAGATAATTAATATACGATTAAAAAAGCAGCTGAATTATTCGGTTGCTTTTTCTTTGCGCTTATTTATTTTTAACCTTATTCTTTTTATACTTTTTATTTTAAATGTTTTATTATTTTAATTTATATTCAAAGAGGTGAGTTCACATCCTTGACTACTTAATCCAACAAGCGAAGTTAACCAGTACGAATACAACATACAAGGATCCTGCAGTTCGAGATACGTTTTATCAATCTCAAACGTGGAGAAACAAACGGAAACAAATTCTTGAAAGAGACAACTACGAATGCCAAGTGACAAAGGCAGAGGGTGGTGTGTGCCAGGAGAAGCTAATTGTTCATCACATCAAACCGTTGGAGTACCATCCATCATTGGCAATGGACGATAGCAACCTCGTCACGGTAACACAATCAAAGCACAACATCATACACGGATTGAGTGTGGCCAAGTTCAACGACGAGTGGTGGTAGAAGTTTTTTCTGTGAGGATACCCCCGTGAAAAGGTTCAGGATATTTTATTGTTCTGTTCAGCGGGTGCATAGGCCTCTCCGGTAAAATTTCAAAAATAAATTCATTGAGAGGGGGGGTTAGATGGCGGAGGTGTCCATAAAAAAGTTAAAAGAGTACTTATTGGCTAATATTGATAATTCTGATTTAGTTGAAGTTGATAAGGTGAATCGCTACTGTATGTTGACTTCGACCATGAGAAAACTAAGAGCAAAAGTAAATAAAGACGGAGTGACCATCACAACAGTGAATGCTTCTCAAGAGTTTACAAAAGCACATCCTGCGCTGGATAAAATGACTGCAATCAATACGCAATTGCTTAATATTGAGAAGTCTTTTCGCATTGTTTCACCTGACACTCCCTCAACTCCTGATAACTCCCTCGATGATGAGGAGCTGGTGTAATGATCAGCCAAAAATATGTGGATGAATATATCTCTCAATATCGTGATGATAAAATTGTGCTCAACGAAGAGAGAATTTTACTGATTAAGTGGATTGAAGAAAAAATATATCCACGAGATGATATGTGGTTCAACGATGAAATGATTGAAGATTGCATCAGCTTCATAGAAAAATGGTTTTTTACATTAGAGCCGTTTCAAAAATTCTTGATTGCTTTTGTATTTCTATTTTATAAAGGGAAAAAGAAAGTCGTCTTTAATAAACACTTTTGGACGCTTGCTCGTGGTGCTGGTAAAAATGGACTTGCTTCTGCATTGAGTGCCTACTTCATCAGTCCACGGCATAAAGTAAAAGGATATAACGTTGGGATTGTGGCTACTTCTGAAGACCAAGCAACTACTTCGGTAGAAGAAGTTTTTAACGTGGTAGATGATAACAAACCTTTGCAAAAGTTCTTTAAGCACAACGTTTCTAAAATTACTTCACGATCTAACCGAAATTGGTTTAAATACTATACCAGTAATGCAAAAACAAAAGATGGAGCCCGTTTGGGTTGCATCTTTTTTGACGAGATTCATGAGTACACTACAAATGATATTATCGAAGTGTTTACTTCTGGTTTTGGTAAGCGACCCTATAGCAGACGGTTCTTTATTGGAACGACTGGTTTCGTTCGTGATGGTGTATATGACGATTTACTTCGTCGCAGTATGGATATCCTAACAGGAAAGATTGATGATCTAAGCTTCTTTCCTTTTGTTTGTAAGTTAGACGATATAAAAGAAGTGGACGATTCTAAATTATGGGAAAAAGCGAATCCTATGTTCCATCAGCCTATGAGTGAATATGCAGAAATCCTTTTTGATGAAGTAGAGTCCGATTATAAAGATTTACCATATGGTGGCGACAAGATTAAGTTCGTTGTCAAAAGGATGAACTATTCAGATATCGATTCACAAAATGATGTAGCCAATAAAAAGGATATTCTTCGAGCGAATAAACACTTACCTGATTTGAAAGGGTGGAAGGCTATTGCTTCGTTGGACTTTGCAAGTAACAAGGACTTTGTCGCAGCTGGATTGCTATTTCGGGATAACGATAAGTATTATTGGAAAACTCATTCGTGGGTATGCCAAACCTTTTTAGATAATTATCAACTAGAAGCACCTATTGAAGAATGGTCCAAGCCTGATTTTGAAACAAAAAGAGGTCCGTTACTTACAATTGTGGATGATGTCGATATAAATATTCAATTGATCGTTGATTACTACGTTTCCATGAGACAGATATATGACTTCGATACGATCATTATTGATAACTATCGAAAAGATATTGTTCAAAAAGCGTTAGAAGATGTTGGATTTACTGTAATAGTGGTATATAAATCAAAAGCTATTGCTGCAGGAATAGGAATTAGAATTCAGTCGTTGTTTAGTAGGCAGTTACTTTCCTGGGGAATGAACCCTTTGATGAATTGGTATACAAATAACGTTTGGGTAGATAGAGATCAATATGAAAACTTGGTATTTAAAAAGAAAGAACGAGTAAGAAGAAAAATAGATGGTTTTATGGCATTCATGTTAGCTGTTTGGAAAAGTGATGACTTATTAGAGTCGGGTCCATCGTCATTCGATTTTGATGACTCATGGATATTTTAAGGAGGGTTTTTATGACAGAAGAAATAAGAGAAGTACTTCTTGCCATCGAACAGAGTTTAACAGAAGCAGATAATCGTAATGACCAGCAGTGTAATGATATGACATTGAATCATCTCAAGATAGCCTACAATTGGCAGAAACGAAAAATAAAGAAACCTCCTGATAAAAAGAAAGTTGACCATTGTGCAGCCATCGGGAGGTGATCCATTAATCTCGGAGTTATCCGTTAAATAATTAATTAGAAAACGAAGGAGCTTTCGAAAATGGACCAGGAAAAATATCCTTTCTTAGCAGACATGGAAAAAACATTTAACGAAAAGGATCTAAATGCTTTTCAAGAACAATTAATTACTGATTTATCATTGAATGGATTTACGACAGATGAAGTTGCAGCATTACTTTTCAGCACGATGAAAATCGTGTTGAGTCAAAAAGAAAATAAGCAGATGCTTCAAAAGAACTTCAATATTGATATTGAGAAATTGGGAGCAGAGGGTGTACTCGCAGTTCAGCAAGCTTTGCTAGAAGGATATTTAGTAAAAAATAATTTTGTTTCTTGAGTCACTAGTAGATAGTGGCTATTTTTATTCTATGAAAGGTGGTGATTCTGATTGGTGTATTCAGTTATTTAAGAAACATGTTTACTCCACCCATAAGCGAGTGGGAGTTTTTGATTGAAGATTTTGAAAATGTTCATCTCAAACAGTCAGCATTAGATACTGTTTTGGGTCGAGTAGTAGCAAGTGCAAACCTAGTTGACTTTCGGACAAGTGATGATGAATTATCTTATTTATTAAACGTAGCACCTAACGATAACGATAACGCAAAAGACTTCCGCGCGAAACTGTTGAGACAACTTATCTGTGATGGTGAAGTAGTAGTTGTCCAAATTAATAATAAGTGGTACATCGCTGATAATTTTACGGTAGATGAAAAAGTGTTGGCAGAAAAACGTTACTCTTCGATTTTTGTCGATGGACTGGAACTACATAAAACATTTCATTCTAGTGAGGTATATCATTTCAAATACTACAATAGCAACTTAAGCAAACTTATGAAGCAGCTAGACAACTCCTATGCTAAATTATTCAGCCGTTTGATTGATGTACAGATGCGACAAAACCAACTACGGATTTATACAAAATTCAAAGGGATTAATAATCCTGATGGTCATAAAGATGAAATGAAAAAATATAAATCCTATTTAGAAAGTTTATCAAGTGCTTTAAAAAATAATTCGGTAGTCGTATCTCCAAGAAATGATGCGTATGACTTAGAAGAAAAGTCTGATAATTATTTAGGTCGTTCTGTAGATGAAATCCAAAAACTAGAAAATATTTATTTAGCGAAGGTAGCAAACGCATTGCAGTTGTCGCCTCTTTTATTTACAGGAGATTTAGCAGATGTGGAGCAACATGAAAAGAATGCAATTAAGTACGCGATTCGTCCTTTATTCGAAGTCCTTACAACGGAGATCAACAAGAAATATTTTGGTCGTGTCCATGAGTCTGATTTGATTGCGAACGTCACTCCACTTACGTATAACAATGTATTTGAGATGGCAAAAGATATTGAGAAGATTGTGGGTAGTTCTGTCTTTACACCAGATGATGTATTGGAAATGCTTGGTCGCAAGAGAACGGGTCTTCCAGAAATGGAACGACATTACCTAACGAAAAACATCGAAGCGTTAGACGAGAGAGGGGGTGAAAATGAACATGCCAAAAATGAATAAAATACCTTTTGAATTTTCTAATCAAGCAACGGATGGAAAGCATGTCCTTGTATTGAGTGGTGTGATTCAGAAACGCCGTTGGTCAGATGATAAATATATCGATGCTGATATGTTAAGAACAAACTTAGACACAATCAATGATGATATTGTCATTAAGCTGAACTCAAATGGTGGAGATGTCTTTGAAGGAATCGAAATATACAACTACTTAAAAGATCACCCAAGCAATATTACCGTTGAAGTAACCGGAGTTGCTGCAAGTGCGGCTACTTTTATCGTTGCTGGTGCAAACGAGGCTATTATGAATACAGGTACTTCCCTTATGATTCACGAAGCAAGCACGATTACCTGGGGAAATAAAGCTGACTTGAAGAAAACATTAGGAGCATTAGAAACAATTGATGATTCTATTATCAGTATTTATAAAGAAAAGACGGGTCAGACCGCAGAACAATTGACGAACTGGATGGATGAAGAAAAATGGTTCACCGCAGAAGAAGCTGTACAATACGGCTTTGCCAATGAAGTCAAACAAAAAAAGTTGCCATTGAAGATCAGATTGATATCGCTGCAATTATTAATCAACATGTTGCTGAAGCGATGGAACGTTTCACAGCACAAACAAAATCGGTTGAAACACCTGAAAAACCTAAAGAACAAGATAAATCACAAACAAAATCACTACTAAATAGATTGAGAAAAGGGGAATAAAGATATGCCATTAAAAATTACTGATACAACAAAGAATGCAAGAATTGCTTTTAACAATATTTCTGCTCAAGATGACGCTACTCCAGAACAGGTAAATGCAGCACTAGAGAATTTTGTTACAGCCGTTTCAGCAGAAAAATGGAATCAAGTCCTTGCTGAACATGAGGAGCTTAAAGACGTGAGTGACAACTCTATTTTACAAGCGCGTGGGATTCATGTTCTCACTGCAAAAGAAACACAATTCTACAATGAAGCGGAAAAGGCAGGCGGATTTGACAAAGACCTCGTATGGCCTGAAACCATTTTAGAACGTGTATTTGAAGACATTCAAGCGGATCGTCCACTATTGAAAATTATTAATTTTGCACCATCTAGTGCGAAAACAAAAATTATTCGTGGTCGTCGTAAAGGAGTAGCCGTTTGGGGTCCGCTTCATAAAGATTTAGAAGGACAATTGGATGCAGAGTTTGGAGCATCTGAATTTACTCAACTTGCTCTAACTGCTTTCTTCTTGATTTCCAATGACACATTGGACTTAGGACCACGTTGGGTAGACCGATTTGTACGTCTTTGCTTACAAGAAGCAATTGCTGAAGCATGGGAAAAAGTAATCATTGCGGGTGACGGAGATGATAAGCCAATTGGTTTATTGAAAGATTTAGATGGATCCGTTACGTTGGGAGTTTATCCAGACAAAGCTTCTGCTGGAACCTTAACGTTTGCAGATTCTGCAACAATGGTAAAAGAGTTAGCTGGAGTAATGACTCGTGCTGCTAAATATAAATACAAAATTAATAAAGAAGATGCAGGAACAGATGAATATCGTAAGGTAAACGGAAAACTTTACTTAATTGTGAATCCAGTAAACTACTATGAGATTGTAGCCCGTGTGACTACTCAAAATGCGAATGGTGCTTTTGTTACCAATCTACCATTTATCTCTCAAGATCGAATTATTGAATCGTTAGATGTTCCAGCTAACAAGTTGATTGCTTTTGTCGAAGGAGAATATGACGCAAGTCAGTCTCGTGCAGAAAAAGTATATGTATATAAAGAAACATTCGCGATGAAGCGTGCAACTCTATATGCAGTAGATTTACTTGGAAATGGTCGTCCTGCTAACAATGATGCTGCTCAAGTTTACGATATCGCGATTCCTACTGATGTTGTTGGTGGTTAAGAAAGGAGATTTATAAATGGCTAAATATGTTGCAGATATTGATTTCAGAGGGTTCAAAGAGAAAAAAGATTTTAAAAAAGGTGACGAGTTTGAAATGAACGTTGAACGTTCAAAAGAAATTGAAACGACTATCTTTAAAAACTTTCCCCATATTAAAAAAGTCATGACCCGTATTGATAACAAGGACGAAACAGACAAAACGGACAAAACAAAATCCTCTAAAAAAGAATAGGAGGGTTCTTATGGTAGAAGATACCAAAAGGGAAATAAATGACGATTTAAGCGATTTAAAAGCATACCTTCACATTGTATCAAGTGAGGATGATACTAACCTAAAATCATTACTAAATACAGCTCATGCTACCTTAAAAAGGTGGTGTGGGTTGTTTGATTTAGAGAATGAAGAAGGCAAGCAGCTTGTTTTTGATTATGTGCGCTATATGCACGCAGGTGCCAGTGAGTATTTTTATAAGAACTTCCAAACACAAATTATCAGTTTTGGTTTTAGCTTGATGGAGGTGCCTGTGGATGATGCGATTCCTAAAACCGAATGAGTTGGTCCAGCAAGTGTATAACGATGGCATTGTCGAACTAAACGAAAAAGTCCCGTCCCTAGACGAATATGAGACTCCGATTCCTGGCCAGTACACCTATGCACTGCAATTAAAATCATGGTGGCGAACATTAGGAATTACCAGTCAAGAGGATCTCAATGCAAAGGCCATTGAAAAGACACTCACCAAAAAAATTGGGGTACCAGGTAATCAAGAAGTGAGTTCGCGGTGGCGCGCCTTTATTGGAACAAGAGAGTTTGAGATTTTTCGTGCTTACTACAATTATAAAAAAGATGAAACAGAAATCAGTCTGGTGGAGGTGGACAAATGAGTAGCAAAAAAGAAATATATGAAATCCTAAAAAAGACAAATATTCCTGTCAGCTATAACGAGTCCACCACTTCTGTTTTACCTAAAATGGTCATGTCGTTTGTATCCAACGTATCAAGTCGCTTAAGTAACAAAAAACACAATCGCTATCTACGCTATCAGGTGATGTATTATTCAGACCGTGCACTCGATGTCGAAACAGATGCGACTTTAATCAACATCGAAACGTTGCTAGAAGAAAGAGGATTTATCACAACAGATTGGATGGAAATCACAGACATCGATATCGACAGTGAAATCGGAAGTTATGATTATCTGATTGAGGTGATTGGATGAAATCCTTTGGTTTTGAAGACGTTCAATCTGATTTAAATAAGTTGGCCAAGAATGCAGAAGATATTAAACCCGAAACAAAGAAGTATGCGATTAAAATGCGCGATCGTGCGCGACAAATTGCACAGTCAAAGAAACTGGTTCGCTCTGGTGCAGGTGTCAGTGGGATTGAAGTGGAAGATACGGAAACAGGAACGGATGTGGGGTGGAGTCAACGCCCCAACTTTCATTTATATTTCCATGAGCTAGGCTTTCATGCACTTGATAATCGACGGGGCAGAATACGATTGAGTAGAAATTCAAAAGGAAAGCGGGCAAGAATTTATTCAAGTAGTAAAGCAACTTACGTTTCTCCGAAACCACACATAAGACCGGCATTTGATGCCATTGAACCAGAATTTTATAAAGCAATTCAAAAAACATTAGAAAAAGGAGTGTCATAAATTTATGGTAGCAACAAAAACGTATGAAAAAAGAACATTATTAACCGGTGTCGGAAACATGTATTTACAAATGATGACAACGGAGGATACACCAGATGTAGCACCAGTCTATGCAGAAACAGTCTACGAAACACCTTCATTAGATAAAGTAGCGGTGGCACTTGAAATTGCAGAAAAAGAAATTTATCTATCAAATAAATTGCACGACAATTTAACGTCTGTTAAGTTTGCCAATATCACAGTGGATGCGGGTTACTTCCCAACTGGATTTGCTGAAGAAGCGCAGGGAATGATTAAAGTTGGGGGCGGTTGGTCCATGCCAACGAATCCAAAGAAAAAACCATTCCGTTTAGCGATTCCGATTACCGATACTGCAGGCGATGAAATCATTTATAACTTTACGAAATGTACCTTAAGTCCTGTCAATATTAATGGCGAAACACAACGTGAAGATATCAGTGAACAATTACGCCAGTACGTTATTAAAGCAGTTGTTCCTGTCTATAAAGGAGACGCTGAAAACGAATTGGTTTACCATCAAATGGATCTCGCTGTTCCTGAAAATAAAACAAAATACGATCGTGACAAATTATTGACTCAAGGATGGTACGACACCGCTACTGCTACTGCAGCACAGAAAGTGGGCGGCTAATCATGTCCGTATTTGTAAAAAGTTTAAAAACGTTTGAATCAGATATTACCGGTGAGCCAAAAAACTACCGGATTAATAATGCGGTTTGGGTCATTCTCAAATCAGATTTCAAGTTGAGTCAGAGCGAATGGGCAGAAGGCTATGGAAAAGATGAAGTGTTGTATGGCGCTAAATTCGTAACGTGTGTGCTAAGAGCAAATGGATTGGAAACAACTGAAGCTGAAGTGATCGAAAACACCAATTCAGTGGATATCATGCGTTTTATCACCAATTATCAAGTGTCTATGTTGGAAAACGAATCAGAAAAGAAAGACGAAGAGGATAAGAGCGAGGGAAAGTAGAGGAGCCCGACTGGGACTTCCTCTATTTTTTGTCGAAAGAATTTTTTAAAATGCCTCTGAACGAGTTCTTATATGATCATGATTTAAATTCACTAGCAGATTTATTAAATCGCCATGCAGAGTTTAATGGGCTACTGCCAGATAAAAATGAAGAAAAAGTAATGGAAACATCTAACCCGAGGGAGTTCTTTTTATAGAACTCTTTTTTTATAATGAGGAGGTGAATAGATGGCATTAAGAAAAGCAGGAATTAGCTTAACGATTGAAGGACAAGCGGCTTATAAGGCGGGCATTACCGATATCAATCGTGAGATGCGTTTGTTAGCACAAGAATCGAAATTGGCAGTCGCTCAATTAGGCACACAGGCTAGTCGCCAAGCAACGTACACAAATGAGATGGATAATTATTCAAAGCGAATCGAAGCGGCAACAGGTAAAACAAAAGTATTGGCCAGTCGTCAAAAAGAATTACCAGGGATTCAAAATCAGTTGAGTAAAAGTTTAAAGACAACCAATGCGGCTTATCAAGATTCTGCCAATAAAACGGAACGTTTAAAGAATAATTACGAACAAATGAGCCAAGCATTAGGACGGAATCACGAAGCAACTCAGGAGGCTAAAAAAGCCTATCAAGATTCGAAGGCTGAAACAAAGCTACTTGGTGATGAAGTAAAATCTTTAGAGAAGTCATTTGCTTCTACAGACAAAGAATTAAAAAATATTCCTTTTTCGCTGAATCAAGCGGAACTAGCAAGTCAAAAATTACGGAATGAAGCGCAAAAGCTACATGAAGAATACAGGAATGCGGGTGGACGATTAGCGGACACTGCAGATAAGTATAGGACCCTTGGCGACACTTTAACACGTACCGGAGATGTCATGAAGGGTGTAGGTTCTTTTGCAACCAAGTTCTTAACCGTTCCTTTGCTTTTAGGAGGAACTGCCGCAATAAAAGCTTCCATTGATTTTGAGAGTGCATTTGCTGGGGTAAAGAAAACAGTTGATGAAGTATATGATAGCAACGGTAAATTAGTTATTTCTTATGCAGATTTATCTCAAGGAATTCGTGATATGGCTAAAAAATTGCCGGCAACGACTACAGAAATATCAGCAGTAGCTGAATCTGCTGGTCAATTAGGAATACAAACGGAAAATGTCTTAACCTTTTCTAAAACCATGATTGATTTAGGAGAATCCACGAATATGGGCGCGACTGAAGCAGCAACTGCTTTAGCTCGTTTCGCAAACATAACCGGACTCAGTCAAGACAAATTTTCTAATTTAGGTTCTGCTATCGTTGATTTAGGGAATAACTTTGCTACTACAGAAGGTGAAATTGTAGCAATGGCGTTACGATTAGCTGGTGCAGGTTCACAAATTGGATTAAGTGAATCAGATATTTTGGGTCTTTCAACAGCATTAAGTTCTGTTGGAATAGAAGCTGAAGCTGGAGGTTCTGCTTTTAGTAAAGTGATGGTGAACATGCAATTAGCCGCTTCTCAAGGTGGCCAAGATTTAGAAGATTTTGCAAACATTGCAGGGATGAGTGCAGCAGATTTCAAAACTGCTTTCGAAACGGATGCAGTTGGTGCCATTGGTGCTTTTGTTCAAGGATTAGGAAAAGCGGAAGAAAAAGGAACAACCGCTATTGAATTATTAGATGAAATGGGTATTAAGGAAGTACGTTTACGCGATGCTTTGCTTCGTGCAGGGAACGCTAGCGAATTGTTTGCAGATGCTGTAGGAACATCTAGTAGAGCATTTGAAGAAAATACAGCTCTAACAGAAGAAGCAAGCAAGCGATATGAAACGACTGAATCTAAATTAAGAATCCTAAAAAACCAAGTAACAGATACAGCCATTGAATTTGGTGGACCTTTAGTTGATGCTTTACGAGATGGATTAACGGCGGCACAACCTCTTATTGAAGGTGCTGGAGATCTAGCAAGAAGGTTCTCTGAAATGGATGAAGAATCTCAACAAGCGGTTATTAAGTTGGGGTTATTTGCATTGGCAGGTGGACCTGTTCTTTCCATGTTGGGAAATATAACGGGTGGTTTAGGAACAGCAAGTCAAGGAGTAGGATCTCTTGTTCAATGGATTGGGAAAATGACTACTCCTAAACTAATAGGAGATACCAGTACAGTGTTTAGTACCATTGCAACTGGTGCAACAACTTCTTCTACACAAGTAGGTACATTGACATCAGTCATTGGTGGGTTGCCTGTGGTGCTAGGTATTGCAGGAGCCGCATTACTTGGGTATACTGCTTGGAAAGTTTGGGGAGAAGATGCTTGGAACTCTGCTCAACGTACGAAAGAATGGGGTACAGATGTTGGCGAAACAGTAGGTAATACACTAAATGAAATTAAAGGATTTAGTGATTCCGCTACCGGTCAATTTAATCTCATGGCACAAGGGGTAAGTGGAAACACGGAAGAAATGTCTGCGAATTTTGCCAGTATGGGAGAAGTTATCGAAAGTAGCTTAAAGGATCGTATCTCTAAACTGGATGAATTAATTGAAGGGCTACCGGATACGGTAAAAACATCATTGGCTAAGATTCTAGAGGAAGATAAGAAGCAAGCAGAATCTTCCTTAGCAATCGTAGAAGAGAATAACGCTCGAATAGCTGAGATAAGAGAAAATGCATCAACTCATAATCGAGAGCTAAGTATTTTAGAGGCATCTATCATTAAAAATATTAATCAAGAATCATCCGAAGCGTATATAAACACCTTAAAAATATCTCAACAAGAAAAGCAAACTATACTGGATGCGATGAATGGCGATGTTGAAAAATCCTCTCAAGAAGAAGCTCGTATTTGGGCACAGAACTTAGGAAAGCAAAGAGCAGAACAAAAAAATCATTATGCAGAACAAAAGAAAGATTACTTAGATGCATTGAAGGAGTTAGGCTATAGCGATGAAGCTTTAAATGAACATGAAAAAATGTGGGACAAAGCAAACAAAGCTACAACGGATGGTATTGACCAACAACTTGCTACTATTGCAGAAAAGTATCCAGAGTTATTAGAGGAAGTTTTCTTTGCAAATGGACAATTAGTGGACGCATCATCAGAGACCGCTAAAGAAATGCTATCTAGTAATCAGAAGATAGTTGAAGGTGCACGTTCCCTTTCAGGAGAAATAGCAGCTGCAGCAGAACGTAATGCAGAAAAGCTGAAATGGATGGGCGACGAAGCCACTCATGCGGGTCAAACATGGAATAATATTATTTTGGATCCTAAAACAGGTGAAGTAAAAAGTAATGTTAGAGAAGTAATTATTGAAGCAGGTAAGGATTCTGCAAAATGGAATGAAATGAGATTCCAACTACAAAATGCTGACCTTGACTCCAACGCAAAACGAATGATAGGGGAAGCTGCCATTGCCAATGGTTGGTGGGATGGGATGTCTTGGGAAGATAAAGAAGCAGTCCTACAAGATGAATTTTCTACAACCATGTATAAAGCTTTAGAAGAAACAGGTAAATGGGACGAATTAAGCCTCCCTGAAAAGAATGCCTTCTTGTACTCTAATACTCCTGAAGTGATGGCTCAAACCATGCTCGATTTAGGGTTGTGGGACGAGTACCAAGCAGAAATAAAAGACTTTGATGCAGACAACTTTGAAATACTAAACGCTATTTCTCAATCAGAAACTGCGTTAGCTGAATACAATCAACTACCACCAGAATTGAAAAAACTGTTAGCAGAAGATCCTTCTACTCTAACGTTTAATGAATCTCAAAAGGCGTTAGAAGATTACAACAAAGTAGGCCCAGACTTAAAGAAACTTCTTGGTGAAAATCAAAATGTTGTATCAAAAATTAGTACGGTTGAAGGAAGGATCAGTAATTACAATCAGAACGTTCATCCTGGTCCGAAACATCTACATGCAACGAGTGATGTTGAAACTGTTGTAGGAAACGCTCGAAATTCGCTAGATGGCATTAACGGGAAAATTGTAAGTACTTATGTAGATACGTACCATCGTTCCTTTATGGATAATATCGTCAGTGGTGCTGCTCCTATCGGGTACTCTGCTGGTACTAATTTTCATCGAGGCGGGGATATGATGGTGAATGACCAAAAAGGACCGCTGTTTGAAGAGTTAGTTTCTTTTCCAGATGGTAGGTCATTTATTCCTAAGGGACGAAACGTGCTCATCCCTGACGCTCCCAGAGGGGCAAAAGTATTGAAAGCTTCTTTAACAAAAAAACAAATTCCAAGATATGCAGGTGGAGTTGGGTATGGGAATCAAAATGAGTTTGCAAGTCCTATAAAACTTATATTAGAAATAAACAATCCAGTTATTCGCGAAGAACAAGATATTGCAAAATTAGTCAATGCAGTTGAAGATAAATTAACACTTAATACAAAGCTCAACCATTTATTTAACAAAGGAAAGGAAGGGACCTATGCCTAAATATAATGAACTAATAATTAATGGACGGTCTACAGGTGACCTTCCATTTTTTTGTGGTGTAGAAGAAAACTCAGCACCTACTCGTGCGGAAAAGAAGAACAAATATTACGATTTGGAAATGGCGAACGGGGTAGCCATTCAAACCGTGGAAGCATGGAAAGCTGTCACAAAAGCATATCGTTTCTATTTACACGAAGCGACAAAGAATGACGTACGTAAACTCAAAGCGTTTATTGGTTATACGGGATGGTTTACTCCTTCTGATGATCCAGATATTCGTTATATATTCGTAAATGCCTTATTCGATTCTGAACCATTGGATGAATTTAATGGATACACGGTCACTGTAACCTTTACATGTGAACCGTTTGAATATGAATCTGAAACAACAGGTGTATTAGGTAACAGTATCGTTAATCATACAAATGCTCCCATGTATCCAAAACTGACACTCACTGGAAATGCTAATTCTAGTTTATTCGTTCAGATTGGTAATCAAAAAATGACCTTCACAAAAGGGATCATGGGAACTGTAACAGTAGAATGTAAACACGGTTTACAAGATGTTCAAACGGGAGCTGGCAAAAGTATTAATAGTCAGGTGCGCGGTCCTTTTTTTGAAGTTGTTCCGGGAGAACATGCTGTTTCAAAAAGTCCTGGTATAACAAACATTCAAATTCTCAACCGTTGGGGGTGGTCTTGATTGCTCTATCTTTATGGCAAACATGCTTCTGATTTTACAACTAATGGTGATCCTATTCGTCATTCTTATGATGAACATGTCGTACGATACGAAGGTTTTTATTTATCTTTTAAACTTCTTCTTGATAAAGAGGAACAATATAAAACGATACACAAAGAAATGATTATAAGTGCTTTAACTCCTGAAGGACGAAATCAATTCCGTGTATATGATACCTGGAAACGAGATACATACTTGGAAATCATGGCCGTACAACTGATGTATGACTTTGACAATAAGCAAGTGAACCCTTTTAAGCTAAAAAAAGCAAATGGGAAACAAGTTATTCAAAGTTTTCAAAATTCATTTAAATCTTCACTTGGTACCTTTACATTAGATTCCCCTGTAACAGAACTGCATGATTTTTCTACGAATGATGAAGATGATAATACTCTCAATCATAATGCTTTGGAAATTCTAAATCGTATTACTAAACGTTGGGATAGCGAACTAATGTTAAACGGGTTTGACATTCGGATGATTAAGCGATTGGGAGAAAAAACTGATGCACTTTTGTATGAAAAGAAAAACATTTCTGAATTTGAAGATGAATCCACTATGAGAGGAATGGCTACTCGAATTCATGCTACGAGTACATTTCGTGCCGAAGGTAGAGAAGAGGATACCACTATTTCCGTAACTGTAGATAGTCCGTTGCTTGACGAGTACGCACAAGTTTATGAAAAATCTTATATGAACAACGACTGTCATACAGAAGCTGAATTAATTGATTGGGTGAAATTAAAATACAACACTCAAAACATTGATAAGCCAAAACGAACGATAAGGGTCTCGACTAATATCATTGATGGCACTGAAATAAATTATGGGGATGATTTAGTCCTTAAATATTTAGTCCATGATGTAGACGAGATTATTCGTTGTGTAGGATATGATTATGATCCAATAAGGGCTACCTATTACAGTGTTACTTTAGGTGACTGGAAAGATTCCTTTCTCAATACCATTACAGGAAGCATTATTGATACGACTGACAAAGAATTGGAACAAATAAAAAATAATATCGCATATGTTGGAATGGCTGCAAACGGGAAAAATCGGAACGCTTGGGGACCACATCCAGTACCAAATCCTATTAATGGAGATCAATGGTTTTACTTCGAATGGGAACGTCCAAATGAAATTGAATTAAGAATTTATCAAGACGGCGAATGGATTCCGATTAGGTTTGCAAGTAAGCAAGAAGTGGAACAAGCCCAAGCAACCGCCGACCAAGCGAAACAGGACGCCATCAAAGCACATGATGACGCAGTCCTGGAAGCCGAACGATTGGTTTCTGAACAAAAAGTGATTTTTGAAGGCAGTCTGAACGCACAACAAGAAGAAATTAACGGTATATCTAAAAAGGCGGACGAAACACAGGCAGAAATCGAAAATGCAATCACGAGTTCTGGTTTCAAAGACTTGACAGAAGGTCTTGTTAGCGTAAAAGAGAATAGCACGAAGGCGACACAAGCTCTAAGCCAAGCGGAAAGCGCCTTTTTAGGAACGGAAGCAGCACAAGGGGATGCAAATAGAGCGATTACCAATGCACAACTAGCGTTGAAAAGTTTTGAAAGCCTAGATGGAAGAAACTTGTATCTTGAATCTACCGAGTTAAAGAATCGTGTTATAAACGTTGAGGGTATTTTAGTCACGAATGACTTTTATAACACATCTGACTACATTCGAGTGTACGCTGGGGAAACGTATGTGTTCCAAGATTATAGCGGAGTGCTTGATGCGTTTAGAATATCCTCATACGATGCGTACACAAGCGACTTTATCGAGAGGGTTTCCATTAGTAAAGACGGTGGGACGTATACAGTACCGTCAGGTGTTTCTCATATTCGAGCAAGCATATCGTCAAAAGGACCATCAAAGATTGAAAAAGGCACAGTTCCATCTGGCTACACACAAGCTCCCGAAGATATCAAGGTGAGTATCACAAATATCAATGGAGAACTTGCCCAAAAAGTTAGCCAATCTGTTTTTGATACATTAAATAGTCGTGTTAGTACACACGATACTTCCATAACGCAAAATAAGAATCAAATTGCATTAAAAGCTAACCAAACAGAAGTGGACACGTTGAGTGGCACGGTGGCGACAAATAAAACTTCTATCAGCACCAATGCAAGTGCAATTAAATTAAAAGCAAGCCAATCTTTTGTAGACCTTTTGAACGGAAAAGTAGATTCAAACACGGCAACGCTCAATGTTCAGTCGGATGCTATTGCATTAAAAGCAAGTCAAACAAGCGTGAACACAGTAGACAAAAAAGTTTCCACAAACGCTGCTCAAATTTTACTAAACACAAACGCCATAACATCTAAAGTTAGCTCAGTGGATGTGGAGGATATACTCACAGGAAAACAGTATGTCAATGAAACGAAACTTACGCAAACAGCTAACGGTTTTACCACATCCATTACACAACTAAGTTCTAAAGTGGACAGTTTGGACGCTCGAAACTTGTACGTTGATTCTACGGAACAAGTTGGACGTGTGTTAGATTCAACAGGTGGTACAGAATTAAATAGTTTTTACAGTACATCTAACTTCATCCGAGTTTATGCTGGTGAAACATACACCTTTCAAGTGCATAGTGGTTCGCTAGATACGTTTAGGGTTAGCCAGTATGATTTAAACACATCAACCGACTTCAAAAGGCGAGTGGGAGTTTCTGTAAACGATGGGAAACTGGTTATTCCTAGTGATGTTACACATATTCGAGTAAGTAAACAATCAGGAAGTAAAGTAAAAGTAGAGAGAAGCTCGGTATTATCCGAATGGACACCTGCTCCTGAAGACGTTACGACATTAGACAAATATACAACCATAGTTGCAACGATTGACGGAATGCAGACAACAGTTGCAAACAAGGCAGAACAATCACAGGTTACACAATTAGCGAACGCCATTCAAAATAAGGTTACAAGCGAACAAATGGAAACTCGCTTCACACAAACCGCGAATAGCTTTAACTTGCGAATCAACTCTTTGGATAAACGGAACTTATATATAACATCAACCGAAACAAAAGACTTTGTTCTAAGCTCAGATGGAACATTATCTGCATTTACTGGTTACGGAACATCTCACTATATTCGAGTGTACGCTGGCGAAACGGTTTGTTTCAAAGATCATGAAGGTTCGCTAGACACATTCCGAGTAGGTTTGTACGATTTATCAACTTCGGTAGTATTTATCGAAAGGAAATTAATCTCAAAGAGCGTTGGAAAATTAGTAGTACCGTCAGGTGTCACGCACATTCGGGTATCACGATTATTACGAGGGAATGTGAAAGTAGAAAACAACGACACATGGACCGAATGGACACCGGCTCCTGAAGATGTGGCGGATAAAAATACACTGATCGCTCAAATAAACTTGTCAGAAGAAGGCGCATTGGTCCAAGGGAAGAAAATTATTCTCGATGGTGATGTCCAGATGACCAATGCGTATGTGAACAAATTGAACGTGAACACACTTTCTGCAATCACTGCAAATATCACGTCTATTCGTTCTCAGGTGCTAGTAACCAACAGTGTCACGTCAACTCATGTGAAAGCAGATAGCGCCATGATTGATAATTTGTTCGCAACTACTGCATTGGTAGAACAATTGACTGCTAAGACTGCTTTCATCAACAGTATAAAGGCGATTGATATTAGCGCTGATAGGATTACAACAGGAACGTTGAACGCTTCAAACGTGAATATTATTAACTTGAATGTAAGCAAGCTAGTCGGAAACACTTCTGATTTTGTGAAATCAAGTTGGAACGGTATTTCCACACAAGTTCAAATTGATAGCACTGGTATTACTGCCACAGATTCAAGTGGAATTACTGCAAGCATGACTTCTGGTGGTGAGTTTATCAGTCGTGCTGGAGGGATGGATGGTTCTCAAAGTTATATGCGTAACGGACGACTGTACTTCCGTGATACAGATGGAGTTGCCACGCTAAACGTTGGCGCTCATCCAATCGTTGGGGAAGGAAAACAACGTGGATCGATAGCGGTAGCAAGGGCGGAGAAACTATTCATTGGACGATTTAGCGACTATTTAATCTCAAACCCTAACGCCTCTGTTAACCCTTATATCTCGCTAGAGTATAAAGGGACAACACAGGGTGACGAAAGTTTAGGGTATGTGAAAGTTCACAAAGATTTATCAATGAATGGAAAGGCAATTACGGATGTTCAGGATGTTTCAGGTTATGAAAATTCTGTTTGGTCGACTTATGGAAGGCTGTCATTGGGTGCATCCAACCCATCAACTGGTAATATTTATAAAACGCTACAAGTCGGATATGCCAATACGAGAAGTTATGGAAACATTGAAATGATGCCAGGGTACAAGGTAACTGAATCGTCTGATAGAAGATGGAAGAATATACTACAAACAACCACGACACAAGGGTTAAAAGAAATTAACAAACTAACCCTTGTAGACTTCACATGGAAAAATGGAGTAGGTGGGGTTCAACTCGGACTAATTGCACAAGATAGTCCATTCCTAGCGGTTGTGGGGGAAGATGGCTATTACGGTCTTGATGGTATGAAACATAGAATGTTAAATACATTAGGAATACAGGAACTAGATTCCAAAGTGAATTGTGTTCACACATTCGTCAACCAACACGAACTAGAAATTAAAAACTTGAAGAAACGAATAACAGAACTGGAGGAGTTAGTCGCATGAAAAAAATGGTGTTACAAAAA
Source organism: Jeotgalibaca sp. MA1X17-3 (assembly GCF_021513155.1). Taxonomy (NCBI): domain Bacteria; kingdom Bacillati; phylum Bacillota; class Bacilli; order Lactobacillales; family Carnobacteriaceae; genus Jeotgalibaca; species Jeotgalibaca sp. MA1X17-3. The sequence goes on along the minus strand of NZ_CP090983.1, from coordinate 1,724,182 downwards.
CAAGAAGCCAAACCACTGGTGGAATTTTTACAAGGATTGGTTTTAAAAAACAAGATTAGTCGATTGAGAAACAAGTTGATTAAAAATCTATCAACCATCACACAAGAGTTAGAAGAAGAACGAGTGGAACTCGTAAAAGAACATTCCGAAAAGGACGAACAAGGCGAACCGATTATTGAGAATGAACAGTACAAGGTTTTTGATATGGAAGCACTAAACGAGCAGGTTCAAGAGTTATTCGCAGAAGAAGTGGCAATCGAAACAGGAGAATATTCTTCAAACTTTCAACCACTGTTTGAACATCTTGATTCAGAAGATTTTGATATGGAGTTATCGGGTATTGAAGCGAACCGATATGATCGCTTATTGGATATCTGGGAAAATGCACAAACACAAACTGAGGAGGAATTATAATATGAACGAACTAACAGGAGTACAAGTAAAATACATTTTGGTACAAGCGAACACAGGTGGCGAAGAAGAACGGAAACAAGCGGTATTCTACAATGAATACAATAACAGTCTAACAACCGTAGAAAACGTGAACCAAGCTACTAAATTTGATGAACTAGAGATGGTACAAGGTGTGGCTAGCTTGCAGAATCAAATGGCGGTTATTTTTGGAAAACCATTCACATATTCCGTTGTGAAAGAAGAAATCACACGCACCGTAGTCGAATAACAAAATAAAGCACTCTTTCAACAGGGTGCTTTTACTTTTTTAGAAAGGACGTGAACCATGCCAGATGTCGATTGGGTAGACTTCATATTAAAACTAGGAGCAGTGTCAAGTGCTGCTACTGGAGTAGTACGATTGATTATTGGTTTTTATAAAAAGTATATAACTGATCCGTACAATAGCATTGCACAAAAAATGCAAAATGAAAACAATCGAAATATGCAAGATAGTATTACACCACTCACTACTGCTATTGACCGATTAAATCATCTATTGGAAGATAGTCAAGCAGATAGGAAAATTATTCATGGAAAGATAGATGTGCAAGAAGATATTGTAGATAACCATGAAATCAGAATCACTGTTTTAGAAGATTGGCGAAAGGATGGAAGAAATGGAAAATGAAATTATGCAAATGGTAATAGTGGCACTGGCATCTGCACCAATTGTTAGTGGAATAACCAATAAGATTAAAGAAAATACAGGCATTGAGAAGATAGAGGTTATTTTAACAGCTATTTTGGTAGGTGTGGCACTCTTTGGAGCAGTTGCTTACTTGAGAGATTACCCACTTGTTGAGAGTGTTTTAATGGGTATATTAAGTGGTTTCGCAAGTGTTGGAGCGTTCGAATCTGTTAAGCAGACGAAAGGGGAATAGGTAAATGGAAACTATCAATAAGAGTATCTTTAAAGGAATTGCAGGAGCAAGAGGAGCAAATCCGACGATGGCAATTATCCATAACGATTATGGAGCCATGACACCAGAAGCATATGCGGAATGGTTGCAGCGTAGGTATGATCGTGGCGATTCTGAATTAGGATTTGCACATTATTATGGAAATAGACATGCCATGCTCCGATGTGAAGATACATTCATGCGTGCCTATCATGCTGGAAATGCAACAGGGAATACGTGGGCATTGGGATATGAAGTATGTGAGTCCTATGATGAACAGTATGTGAAAGTAGATGATGCAACGTTTATCTTGAATGAAAATGCAGTATTGAAACAAGTTGCAGAGGATTTCCATTTCTATGGATTGAAACCGAATCGTCAAACAATCAGATTACATAAAGAGTTTGCTGATACCAGTTGCCCACACCGTTCATGGAAATTACACGGACGCTCCGTCAATAGCGTCAAAGACTACTTTATCGCCAAAGTGAAACATTATATGTCTTTAGGGAAAACAGTGGAAGAAATCAATCTAAATGAAAATAAAAAACCGGTGAAAGTGGAGGTCGAAGAAAGAATGATCATGTTATCGAACTTTAGAAATGCAAATGTATACAAAATACCAAACTTTGATGGGGAGTATGTAAATACAAAATCGAAGAAAAGTTCCATTAAGGCTTCCTTCTATGCATACGGAGAACACGATAAAGAAGGAAATAGTGTGTGGCTATTAATCGACAAGGGTACAAAATACGAAGGGTATATACACAGTAACAACTTCCTTTCCATTCGTTCCAATGAAATTTACCAAGAAAAGAAATAAAGTAAAATTCTACTCTATTAGTGGAGGGCAAACTTTTTAATAGTTCACCTTTTCGTTTTTTTCATGCATAATGAAGGTAATGAATTTCGAAGAGGTGTAGTTTATGGAGGATTTTCTAGAAAAAATTAGTTATTTATATCCTGTTTCTAATGAACGGGCAACACTTGGAAACCCTATTGTAGTTTTTACTTTTGATGAATTACCTTGTAACTATGTCATTTATTTTAAAGCTGTTCTATTTGAGTTATTTATCTCTAAGAAATACACTATAAATATAAAGTTGGAGAATGAGGTTGGAAGAACACTCCATAACAGTGATGTAAATTTTAAATTAGAAGAAGAAAACTTATCTCGTCAACCAAAAGAGGATAGAGCCTCAAGTACCGTACAAATAGAAATGCCTCTTTCTGTTACCGAAGTTGGTAGGTACAGAGCGGTCTTTATGCTAAAAGATTTAAATGGGACAGGCCTCGATAGCATCTCTACCTACATTGAGTTTGAACTACGTGGAGATTACGCTCATGGAGAATAATCAAGAGTCAAATATAACTATACTTAAAAACGATTTTTTAACATCACAAGGACCTTTGAGTAAGTTAACGATAAATCCAAACGCAACGCAAAATGAACCTATAAAAATAGAGGAGGAAAAAAACATGCCTCAATCTTATGTAACGGAGAAAGACTTGGAACGACTAGAAGATAAAATAGATTTAAAGATTAAAGTAGCGATTCAGCCTCTAGAAGGTAAAATTGATACCCTTCAAACAACTTTAAATGGTAAGTTTGAAACAATGGAAGAAAAAATGAAAAATTTATTTTTAGAACAAAAAATAGAATTGCAGAAAGAACGCAAAGAAAATATTAAATGGATTGTCGGAACTGGTATAGCAATCGTCTCAGTTATTATTGCTTATTTTTCAATAGTCTAACGAACAGAAGCCTACTCTCTTCATTGAGGTAGGCTTATTTTTTATGCCTTCTTATGCACCTGGTACAACTCCGAAAGTAACATCTTATTATCAAACGCATGATCAATCAATGCCTCAAACACTTTATACAATCTCTCGTCCTCTTCTGTATACGTGCTATCTCCCAATATTTTCAACTCATCTTGCGTATATCTATAGAAGGAACGTGTAAAGGCATTGTATTTATTGGTTTCCATAACCGAAGTGTTCACCATCCTGATATGTTCTTCTAACAATCGGTTGATAATTGCTTCAGGAGAGGTTTGATAGTGCAGGGCAAGGTTCTGTAGCCGCAACAAATTTTCCCTTTTTATTGATATCGCTATATTAATCGTTTCGTTTTGTTCTTCCATATCTGTCCTCCCACATAATAAGTTAGTAAGCATACTGTAAATTCTACCATTTGGTAGTATCTTTTTATAGTTTTATTTTTTCATCGTAACTCATACAGGCTATATCGGTTGCTCACCCGCGAGAAATATTTCGAGAAGCAGTACGTTATTCTGCCGCACGTATCATTATTGCGCACAACCATCCATCTGGAAATCCTGAACCATCGGAAGCAGATTTAGTTTTTACTCGTAGAATGGTGGAGTGCGGTGAGATGATGGGCATTGATTTATTAGATCATTTTATCATTGGATCCGATACGTTTCTAAGCCTAAAAGAGTACGGTATAATTTAAATGCAAAAAAGATTTGCTTTATTATGAATGTTGTATTATACTAAGGGAGTGCTTTTGTAAGGGAAAGAAAATTATGTCATGAACATTCTGATCGTACTACTTGCAATCACAACAATACATATGTGCAACAGCACGAGGAGGAATTTTTCATGGAAAATGGTAAAGTAAAATGGTTTAACTCAGAAAAAGGATTTGGATTTATCGAGCGCGAAAACGGAGACGATGTATTCGTACACTTCTCAGCAATTAACGGAGACGGATTCAAAGCTTTAGAAGAAGGTCAAGAAGTTTCTTTCGACATTACTGACGGAAACCGTGGACCACAAGCTGCTAACGTAGAAAAGATCTAATTTCTCGTTAACCTTTAACCTAAAAATAGATATGAAGACGGCTGGGACATTAATTTGTTCCAGCTTTTTCCATTTTATTTTTTAAATGAAAAATAAATAGAGTAGATTTCCTCCTACCCCTTTTTACCCATTAGATTTATGGTAAAATATATTGTAATTCATAAAGTAATTTCTAAAAAATGGTTGCAAAATATTCTTTAGAAGACAGCTATAACGGAAAGGAAATGAGGGTGTAAGGTGAATCAATTTTTTAATAATAAAAGGATGATCGTATTACTTATATCAGTTATTGTTTTTATTAGCACAATTGCTATTTCTCGAAATCGAGAAGAAGCTTCGATCCCCCAGCTATTTATAAATGATATGGCTGGTATTTCAACCTCTATTCTTTCTAAGCCAGCAGAAACGGTTTCAAGTTTTGTAGATTCTGTCGACCATTTGGTTCACACCTTTGAAGAAAATCAAGCTTTGAAAAAGAAAGTGGATGCGATGGATGAGATGCAGGCAAAAATTTATGCTTTGGAACAAGAAAACCAAAATATGAAACAAGAATTAGTCTTGAATAACAATCTAACAGAATTCAAAAAAATTAGTAGTACGGTTATTGCTCGAAATCCAGATAATTGGATTGATTTAATCGTAATTGATAAAGGGAGTAACGATGGAATTCAAGTTGATATGTCGGTAATGTCTGGAAATGGATTAATTGGGCGAGTATCAGAAGTAAGTCCAACCATGGCTAAAGTACTTTTACTTTCTACTCCTAATGATATCGCTAATCGTGTTTCTGCAGAAATTCAAAATCCAAAAGAATCAATACATGGCATTATTGATGGATATAATCATGATAAAAAATTATTTATTATGTCTGAAATTGATCCTACAAAAGAAATTGAGACAGGTAGTCAAGTTGTAACTTCTGGACTAGGAGGCGTCTCGCCGAGTTCCTTACTGATTGGAACTGTTGAGGAAGTGAAAATGGATGAGTTTGGACTCTTTCAAGAAGTGTTGATTAAGCCAGCTGGAAATATGTATGATATTCGTTATGTGACAGTAATCGTACGGCAAAGCAAGGGGGACTAGTCATGTCGAAAAATCGTACAGTAAACCATGCATATTTAATTCCTTTGTTGCTATTTTTTGCCCTTTTATTAGATGGGATTGTGATGAATTTATTTTCTGCCAGTTTATTAGTCAGAATTATGTTTTGACACCTCGTTTATTACTGTTGGTATTAGTTTTATCTACTTCTTTTTTCCAAAACAATCTGTTTTTCTTTATGCGTTGTTATTTGGAGTTGCTTATGATAGTTATTATTCAGGGATTATTGGTATTTACGCAGCTGGTTTAGCGACTTTTATTTATCTATTAAAAAAAGTACAAAATCATTTAGAAATAACTCCTGGTGTAATGGTATTACTTTATGCGACTTCACTTATTTATCTCGAAACATTCATTTATGTGATGTATCAATTTATCGGAATGGTCGATCTTTCTTTTGGTAGATTCTTAATTGAAAAACTTGGGCCAACCTTATTATTAAATCTTATTTTCTTGATTATTTTTTATTATCCTTTTTATAAGCTAAGTCAATGGATGTATAAGTAAAAGGAAAATGAGAATTTATTAAGTTTTTACTTGCAATCTCAAAAACCTGTGTTATGATAATTTTATCTAAAAGAAATGCGAAGAAGAGAAAAAGTAACTTTCATTGGTATCGGTAGAGAGCTTGTGGTTGGTGAAAACAAGTGGTACAAGAAGGTGAACACACATCTCAGAGCAAGGTCACTGAAAAGAAATAATTCGCGAGTAAGTGAACTCGGGTGTGCCCGTTAACGCACAAACGTTTAGAATGATTGAACGTATTGAGATATTGTCCGAGAGGTCAATATAAATAAAGGTGGAACCACGAAGCAAAAAGCTATCGTCCTTTAATCTCCCATATATTTGGGGGGTTAAAGGGCTTTTTTTATTGGACTGCAGCCAATAAAATACCGGCGAAATCTATTCCATTTCAATAGGGAACGAAACTACAAAAAACCATCAGGGGGAAATGAAAATGAAAAAACGTCTATTTTTATTAACAGCAGCAGTAACAATGTTAGGAGCTTGTGGGAACAGCAGCAATCAAGAAGAAACAAACCTTTCAAGTGCAGAGAGTGGATTGAAAGAAACATACGTAGTAGGAATTGATGATACGTTTGCTCCTATGAGCTTTAAAGATACAAACGGAGATATTGTTGGTTTTGACGTAGAACTTGCAGCAGCAACTGGCGAGATATTAGGAGTAGATTTTACCTTTCAAGCAATTGACTGGGTAATGAAAGAGACAGAATTAAATGCTGGAAATATTGATTTGATCTGGAATGGTTATAGTATTACAGAAGAACGAAAAGAAAAAGTAGCCTTTAGTGATGCATACTTAGATAATAAACAAATTATTGTTACGTTAGTCGATAGTGATATTAACACGAAAGAAGATTTAGAAGGAGCAGTAGTGGCGACTCAACAAAGTTCAGCTACACTAGATGCTTTGGCTGCGGATGAAACTGGAATTGTTGATAAATTTGATGGTGGAGAGGCCGTTCTGTATCCTACCTTTGTTGATGTGTTTAATGACTTAGATAGTGGTAGAAGCCAAGCAATCGTCGTTGATGAGGTTCTAGGACGATACATCATGAAGGAAAAAGGAAATGAGAAATATAAAGTATTAGATGATAACTTTGGTGAAGAGGAATACGGAGTAGGAATGAGAAAAGAAGATACAGAACTTCAAGATGCAATCAACGATGCATTAAAACAAATTAAAGAATCAGATGAATATGAAGATATTTATAATAACTGGTTTGCTGAATAAAAAATAGTTTAGATAAATCATCATCTTAAATGTAAGGAACTTTAAAAGGGAAGAGGGAGAAGAATGGAATTACTTAGCTTAATTTGGCCATCTTTATTAGATGGATTTACTACTACACTGAAAATCTTTTTCATTGTAGGAATAACCAGTATCCCTTTAGGGTTCTTAATAGCCCTTATTCGGATATTTGGACCAAAATGGATTGGTTTTATCGTACAAGTTTATATTTTTGTGATGAGAGGAACTCCTCTCCTTCTACAGTTGATGTTCTTCTTCTTCGGTCTTCCTTTTGTAGGCATTACACTGGATCGGTTTACAGCTGCAACACTAGCGTTTATTATTAACTATGCTGCTTACTATGCTGAAATCTTCCGAGGAGGTATTATGGCGGTTCCAGAAGAGCAATTCGAATCAATAGCCGTTCTCGGAATCGGAAAAGTACGTGGGTTTTTACGAATTATCACCCCTCAAGTTTTTCGAATTGTGCTTCCTTCTGTAGGGAATGAAGTAATATCTCTCGTTAAGGATACTTCCTTAGTATATATTTTAGGAATCGGAGAATTGTTACGAGCAGGACAAATTGCGGCGAATACTTATGCGTCCCTCATTCCATTTTTAGGAGTCGCAACTTTATACTTATTAATTACAGGAATCATTACGATCGCATTGAATTACTTTGAAACAAAGAGAAAGTATTAAGGAGGCAGAGTATGTTATTACAAGCAAATCATCTATCAAAAAATTATCATCATACATCTGTTATCCAAAATTTCTCATTATCAATTGATGCTAGAGAAATAGTGGTTCTAACAGGGAAGTCAGGTACTGGGAAAACAACCTTGATGCGTCTTCTTAATAACTTGGAACAAGCAGAAAAAGGTACGATTGTTATTGAGGAAAACTTTTTGTGTAAAGATCAAGATGATAAGGCGAAGTACACGTCTAAAAAAGAGCAACGGAATTACCAAAATAAAATTGGCATGGTCTTTCAAAATTATGCCTTATTTCCTAACTTAACTGTTTTAGAGAATCTTTTGGAAGCACCTTTAGCACAGAAATTAGGTACAAAAAAGGAATTGATTGAAAAAGCAGAACTTCTTTTAAATAATATGAAAATTAAAGATCAAATAAATAAAATGCCCTCTACATTATCTGGTGGACAAAAACAAAGAGTAGCGATTGCGCGAGCAATGATGTTGAGTCCCAAAATTTTATGTTTTGATGAACCTACCTCTGCGTTAGACCGAGAATCTGCAGATAGTATTGGTAAATTAATTCAAGAAATTGCTTCTACAGGCACAGGTATTTTAATTGTTACGCATGATATAGATTTTGGTAAGAAGTATGCAACGCGAGTGATCTCATCAGATGAATTTATTCAAAATTAAAGATAGAAAGGAAGCAAGAAAAGAGAAATCTCTTTTTTCTTGCTTTTTCTTTCTTTGCCGGTATAATTGCTTGAGGTAATGAAATAAAGAATGCCAGAGAGCATTCATTTTAAGGGGCGATTTATTATGGAAAAAAATAAGAAGTTAGTGCAGCGTGCTGCCATCATTGGGTCAGGAACAGACGATTTAACCAACATGTTTCTGTCTCTTTCTTTATCCTCTATTATGTTGGATTTAGGAATCAACAATATCCAAGCAGGTTCAATCTCAACCATTACTAATTTTGGAATGTTGTTGGGGGGATTACTTTTTGGATATTTAGCAGATCGTTATGGTAGTTTGAAACTTTTTAAAGTTACTTTGATCCTTTTTTCCTTAGCAACTGCAGCAATGTTTTTCGCAAATTCTTTAACGACTATTTATATTTTACGCTTCTTAGCTGGGGTAGGTACGGGTGGAGAGTACGGAATTGCCATTAGTTTACTGGCAAAAGTGACTCCTTTGAATAAGATGGGAAGAATGTCCTCTCTCAATGGGGTAGCAGGTATGGTAGGAAATATTTTTGCAGCTTTACTAGCAAGTATTATTATTCCTATGTTTGGTTGGAATGCACTATTCTTAATGGGGCTTGTTCCAATCCTGATAGTTGCTTGGGTACATTTTAGTGTCACAGATGATGTCTTGAATCAGTCTACTTTAAGTACAGACGAATTAGAACATAAAAAACATGAAAAACCATCCTACAAAGAATTATTTAAGACAGCAAAACTAACGAAACAAACCTTGTCATTAATGTTCATGGCAATCATTCAAATTGGTGGCTACTTCGGGTTAATGAATTGGCTCCCTAAAATCATGCAAGAAGAATTAGGCCTTTCTGTTTCTGGAAGCTCCATATGGATGATTTCAACAATCATCGGGATGTCACTTGGAATGCTTTTCTTTGGACGAATTATTGATACAATGGGACCACGAATTTCATATAGTATCTTCTTGTTATCATCTGCAGCCGCTGTATTCTTGTTTGCACTCGTGAAAAATGAGTTTGCTATGTTAATAGGTGGAGCAATTGTCGGATTCTTTGTCAATGGGATGTTTGCCGGATACGGAGCAATTGTTAGTAAACTTTATCCAAGGCACGTTCACTCCATGGCAAATAATTTAATTATCAATGTAGGTCGAGCAGTAGGTGGGTTTTCATCTATTATTATAGGCTTGTTAATGGATGTAGGGACCGTTCAAACCGTCATGATTTTCCTTTCTGTTTGCTACCTGTCAAGCTTTGCGGTCATGTTGACCATCAAAGGATTTTCAAAAGAAAATTATCATCAAGTAGGTAATACAGAAAAAAAGTTAACGATTGACAATATTTAATTGACTGACTAGGATTTTTTGGTAAACTATTCTTGTTGTAAATGTGCACGCCACACTACAACCGCACGGATTGAAGTAACAGAAGACCCGAGAGGGCACTTCTTCTGGCGAGTCTAAGTAAAATAGGAGGTGCAGGAATATGTACGCAATTATCAAAACAGGTGGTAAACAATTGAAAGTAGAAGTTGGACAACCAATCTATATCGAGAAATTAGATGTAGAAACAGGTGAACAAGTAACTTTTGAAGAAGTAGTTTTTGTTGGCGGAGATGACGCTAAAATAGGTGCTCCATTAGTAGAAGGCGCAACTGTAGTCGGAACTGTTGAAAAACAAGGACGCGAAAAAAGGTTACTACTTTTACTTACATGAGAAGAAAAGACTCTCACCGTAAACAAGGACATCGTCAACCATATACGAAAGTTATGATTGATGCAATCAATGCATAATAAGAAGAAGTGAATAAGATGATAACAGCAAAATTTAAACAAGATGAATATGGGAATATCCATTCCTATGAAATTACAGGTCACTCCGGTTATGCGGAAGCAGGAGAAGATATTATTTGTGCAGCAGTATCTGTTTTGGCAATCGAAACAGTGAATAGCATAGAGAAACTTGCTTCACACCGAATGATAGTAAAAGAAGCTGATGATGAAGGTGGATATCTTTATGCAGAAACGCTAAAAGATCTATCGGAAGAACAGAATTACATTTCGCAAATTTTGTTGAAACATTTATATTACTCCTTAGAGGATGTCGCTGAGACATATCCTACTTATGTTAACATTAAAATATAACGAAAACCGAATAAACACCAAGGAGGTGCAATCCATGTTAAAATTGAATCTACAATTATTCGCCACTAAAAAAGGGGGCGGATCAACCGGTAACGGACGTGATTCCCAATCTAAACGTTTAGGTTCTAAACGTGCAGATGGCCAATTTGTAACTGGTGGCTCAATTTTATACCGCCAACGCGGTACTAAAATACACCCAGGAACAAACGTAGGTCGTGGCGGAGATGACACTTTGTTTTCAACAGTTGACGGAATTGTTCGTTTCGAACGTCTAGGACGCAACAAAAAACAAGTATCTGTTTATCCTGTAGCACAAGAAGCTTAATTTTAAATAATCATCTAATTTTCATACACAATAAGACTTGCGAAGGGTATTCAATTGCCTGACGCAAGTTTTTTTCTGATATTAAATTAGTATGTTGGTCGAAACTAGCTGAAAGGAATGGATTGCCTATGAATTCAACAAAAATGGAAGTATTATTCAATAACATGGATCAAGCCATCCTATTGCTTCAAAATGAATTGACTGTATCTTATGTAGAATCATTAGCTGAAACTCTTCAGAATCTATCATTTGATGGTCAAGCACAACAAATGGAAGGACAACCTTCTGATGAGACAATTAAAAAACTGAATGCCATTTATAAAAAATTGAAGTTGAAGGATGAATCACCTGAAACGGTTCGAAAGCTTGTACAGTTAGCTTTTATCAAAGCAATTAAAGAAGATAAAATTCAAACAAATCATCAAATGACTCCTGACACCATTGCTTATTTGATTGCCTATTTTATTGCCGAAATTAAAAAGGACGCTACTGAAACACTACATATTCATGATTTAGCATCTGGAACTGGAAACTTATTGACGGTAGTTATGGATTATCTACAAAAAAGAGGAAATACGGTGAGTGCTGAAGCAGTAGATAATGATGATTTGTTAGTTGCTCTTGCATCCAATAGTGCAAACCTTCAAAATTGGAACGATCAGATTCAGTTTGTTCATTCAGATAGTTTGCAGGAACTATTGATTAAACCAGCAGATATAGCTGTAGCTGATCTTCCAGTAGGTTATTATCCAATGGATGATCGAGCAAAGAAATTTGAAACTTCTTTTGAAGAAGGACATTCTTTTGCACATTTTTTGATGATTGAACAACACCTCAAGTATGTAAAAGATTCTGGTTGGGGCTTTTTCATTATTCCTAAGAATTTATTTGAAAGTGATGAAAATAGTCTTTTAATTAAATGGTTAAAAGGAAAAGGGTACTTACAAGCTGTACTAAACTTACCGGAAACTCTGTTCCAATCTGCTAGCATGCAAAAAGCAATTTTAATCCTTCAAAAAGAGGGAGAAAACGCGAAACAAGCTAAGCAAGTACTGCTTGGAGACATCCCTAATATTAAAGATGCAAGAAAAATGAAGGAATTCATAGAACTGTTCCACAATTGGTCTGAAAAGATGCTATAATAGTAGCATTGCTATATAAATTTGAACTTTTAAGGAGCGGAAAAATTAATGTCTAAAATAATCGCAATCAATGCCGGTAGTTCTAGCTTGAAATTTACTTTATATCAAATGCCTGAACAAACAGATATTGCTACAGGAATCATAGAAAGAATTGGTATAAATGACTCAATCTTTACTATTAAATATGGTGAAGGAAAAAAATATTCAGTAGTAGAAGATATTGAAAATCATGAAATTGCTGTTGAAAAACTATTGAATCAATTAGAAGAATTAAATATTATCCAAAGTTTTGATGAAATTACTGGTGTAGGACATAGAGTTGTAGCTGGAGGAGAAGATTTTAAAGAATCTGCCCTTGTTGACGATGAAGCACTAAGAAAAATTGAAGCACTAGGTGAGCTTGCTCCTTTGCATAATCCAGCAAATGCTACTGAATTCGTGCTTTTAAAAAGCTATTACCAAATATTACTAGTGTAGCTGTATTTGATACAGCATTCCATACAACGATGCCAGAAGTAAATTATCTATACAGTATTCCGATGGAGTACTATGAAGATTTTGCTGCTCGTAAATATGGTGCACACGGAACTAGTCATAAATACGTTGCAGAACGTGCTGCTGATATGTTGAACAAGCCAATCGAAGATTTAAAGATTATTACTTGTCATTTAGGGAATGGCGCGTCTATTACAGCTGTAGATGGTGGGAAATCTGTGGATACATCCATGGGATTCACTCCCCTTGCAGGTGTAACAATGGGAACACGTAGTGGTGACATTGACGCTTCTCTATTACCATATTTAATGGATAAACTAGAAATTACAGATATTAAAGAAATGGTTAACATTTTGAATAAGAAATCTGGATTTTTAGGATTATCTGGTATTTCAAGTGATATGCGTGATGTAGAAGTCGCTGCTGAAGAAGGCGACAAACGCTCACAAATTGCTTTAGATATATTCCATAACCGTATTCAAAAGTATATTGGTCAATATATTGCAACAATGAATGGTGTGGATGCAATTGTTTTCACTGCTGGAATTGGTGAGAACTCAGCAAGTACACGTCAAATTATCATTGATGGAATTAGTTGGTTTGGCTGCGAAATTGATGATGTAAAAAATGATGTTCGTGGAAAAGAACGAATTATTTCTACTGATGATTCAAAAATAAAAGTATTATTAGTTCCAACAGATGAAGAAAAAGCAATTCTACTTGATGTTATTCGCTTAGGTGAAGGCAAGTAAATCAATAAAAAACGCTACATCCATTATGGGTGTAGCGTTCTTTTTTATATGTTAAATTTTTTTAGTAGAAGCTTATAGTATCAGATCATACAATTAAAAAAAGCGAATCATATTTTCTTACTTATCTACTTCTTCATTACGCTCGTTTTCTAGATCTGTACGAACGACTAGAACATCACAAGGAGCATTTCTGATTACATAATCTGAAACAGAACCAATAAATAATCTTTCAACTGCGTTTAGTCCAGTAGCACCAATCATTATTAAATCGACATCGTATTCTTCAGCAAGATCTTTTGCGATTACAACTTTAGGTGAACCATATTCAATGCGTACTTGAATATCTTCTACACCTTTTTCTTCAGCCATTTTTTGATAATCATCCATCAATAGTTTTGTTTGGTGAACAATTTCATCAGTAAAATTTCCTTCGAAACCGGTTGGTGTCTGAATGGCTCTCGTATCAATAATATGGGCAATAATCATTGTTGCATTATTTCTTTTTGCTACTTGAATTGCTTTTCTGAATGAGAGTTCAGCTTCTCCAGAACCGTCTACAGGTACTAGAATCTTTTTGTATTCTTGCATCATAATATTCCACTCCCTTTGAATATAATTTATTCTTACTTTCATTTTAACTTAATTTATACAAAATGAAAAGAAAAGGAAAATATAGGACTTATTTCACTCTAACTTTCTTACTTAATTGTAAGGAAAAGGAAGCTGTGAATATAGAAATTAGAACAAGAAATCCTCCGTATAGTAATTTATAATCGATTAAAATAGTGAGAAAAGAAAGAATACCTGAAACAATATAAAGACTACCATATGTTTGGAAAAAACGATGAAATTGTTCTAATTCTTTTTCTGCATATAATTCAGGTAGGAGTATAAAAGCATCTTTTGCTTTTTTGAAAACAAACCAACCTACGAGAAGAAGTAAAATTCCTAAAAAAAACATTCCTATTTTTATCATCCTATTCCTCCTAGAAAACAACCGTGTAAAACATTAAAAGCCGCTCAAAGAGCGGCTTCTAAAGTGTAATACTTTATAAAGAAATCCGGTGGTGCCGGGTTAAGTAATTCTACTAGTTTTGAACCCGCATAGTTAGCAGGTGGGCTCCACAGTATTGCATCTAGCTACCATATGAGTGGCTTGCTATTAACAACTACATCAAGGATCCCAAAATAGTAATTAATTGTTCGGTCAATACATTGAGAATAAATCGTACACCTCAGACTTCTATATACAAATAATACCACATCACTTTCTGTTACGCAAGAAGTTGAGAATATAAATTATTCTTTAAACGTTTTACCTATCACAATGGAAACGCGTACTATACAAAATACTTAGTTCATCTTTTTTAGTTTTTCTAATTGTAAAGAAAGTGCTTTTTCATATTTTCCTGTTGTGACCGGTTCGTAATAGATTTTCATTTTCAACGTGTCCGGAAGATATTGTTGTTTCACCCAATGATTTTCAAATGAATGTGGGAATTGATAGGTTAATCCCCGTCCTAACTCTTTAGCACCTTGGTAATGTGTATCTTTTAAGTGAGCGGGAACTTGACCAGCATTTCCTGAACGAATATCAGCCAAAGCACGATCAATTGCTTCTATGGCAGAATTTGATTTAGGTGATAGGGCAAGATCAATTACAGCATGTGCTAGAGGAATCCTAGCTTCTGGTAGGCCTAATTTTTCAGCAGTTTGAACTGCTGAAAGAGTTCTCGCTACAGCAGCTGGATTACCTAACCCGACATCTTCATAGGCACATACTAACAATCGTCTACAAGCAATGATCAGCTCTCCCGCTTCTAAAAGACGTGCGAGATAATGCATAGAAGCATCTACATCACTTCCACGAAGGGATTTTTGAAAAGCGGAAATAACATCGTAGTGAGCGTCGCCGTCTTTATCATGAACCAAAGCTTTCCGTTGGAGACATTCTTCGGCAACATCCAAAGTGATAACCACTTTCCCATCTGAATTAGGTGGAGTAGATAAGGCAGCTAATTCAAGTGCATTCAAAGAACCTCTTAAATCTCCCATAGAACTACGAGAAAGATGAAGAAGAGCGTCTTCTTCCACTTGAATGTCCAATTGTCCAAGACCTCTTTCATCGTCTTCTAAAGCTCGATGCAGAGCAATTAGAATATCCTCTTGTGATAAGGGAACAACTTCAAATATTTGGCTTCTACTTCTAATTGCAGGATTGATACTAATATACGGATTTTCAGTAGTTGCACCAATCAAAATAACTTTTCCACTTTCTAAATGAGGAAGTAAAAAGTCTTGCTTGGGTTTATCTAAGCGATGGATTTCATCAAGAAGTAAAATAACTTGTCCTGAAAATTTTGCTTCTTCCACAACAATCTGTAAATCTTTTTTTGAGTCGGTAGCTGCATTTAGCTGTCGAAAAGCTGAATGAGTGGATCCAGAAATAGCACTAGCAATACTTGTTTTACCTGTTCCAGGAGGACCATAAAGAATCATAGAGGAAAGCATTTTAGCTTCTACCATTCGTCGGATAATTTTATTTGGACCGACTAAGTGTCGCTGACCGACAACTTCATCGATATTTGTAGGACGCATGCGATAAGCAAGTGGTTTTTTCATAATATAGTTCCTCTCCTTATTGTAATTGTATTATAAGGGATACGACGAATAAGAACAAACATTCGAAAAAAACAGTGATAATATCATAAATATAAACGAATGTGAAAAACTTATAGGCATTCTTCTTATCAAAGCACTAGATAATCGCTATAATAGGACTAGTGCAAAAATGCAGAAGAAAGAAGGATTATATAAATGAATATACAAGCCATTATAAAGGAAAATACATGGGAGAACCTATTTATGAAAGGAGTCTTCGGACTTGAAAAGGAATCCCAACGAATAAATGAGAAGGGAATTATTTCAAAAATAGAACATCCTCATCAATTTGGAAACCGTGATTTTCATCCGTATGTTCAAACTGATTTTGCGGAAGCTCAATTAGAGTTGATTACACCACCCGTGGACTCTGTTGAAGGTACCATGCAGTGGCTTGCCGCTATTCATGATGTCACTTTAGGTACGATTCCAGAAGAGGAGTATTTACTTCCATTAAGTGTTCCGGTATTAATGCCAGAAGAGGAAGAAATAGAAATAGCAAAATTAGATAATCCTGAAGATAGAAAATATAGAGAATACTTAGCGGCTGTTTACGGAAAAAGAAAGCAAATGGTTAGTGGAATTCATTATAATTTTGAATTTAATCAAGATTTTTTAAATCATGTGTTTCAACAACAAAATGAAATTGAACACTATAAAGATTTTCAAGATAAAGTATATTTGAAAGTAGCGCATAATTTTTTACGCTACCAATGGATTCTTACTTATTTGATGGGGGCAGCCATAGAAGCAGAAAAAGAGTATTTCAAAGATAATGTGGTCCCATCCGATATTCCTGATGGGTATATAAGAAGTTTAAGAAGTAGTAAATATGGATATGTTAATAATGATGATGTTGATGTTTCTTTTGAAACTCTGGAAGATTATGTAGAAACCATTCAGGCAATGGTAGATGAAGGGAAATTAATAGAAGAAAAAGAATTTTATAGCACCGTACGTTTTCGTGGTGGAAAAAATGCAAAAGAGATTTTGGAAAAGGGAATTGCTTACTTAGAATTTCGACTATTTGATTTGAATCCTTTTGCAGCATATGGAATCTTAGAAGAAGATATGAATTTCATTCATTATTTTTTGATGTATATGTTATGGATGGATGAAGATGCTAATGAGTCTAATCGAGAAAAAGGAAAAGAAATGAACTTTGTAACCGCCTTTGAGTCTCCTTTGAAACCTTCAACATTTAAAGAAGAGGGAATAGAGATTCTTGAAGGAATGAAAGCAATGCTAGTAGAATTAGGAAATGATCCTGCAAGAATTACAACTGTGGATAAAAAAATAAATGCTTTTGAAGATCCATCTCAAACTTTAAGTGGGAAAATGGTTGAAGTTATTCAAACAGGCGGTAGTCTTTTGGAGTGGGGGATTTCAAAAGCAAAAGAAAATAAAAAAATAGCATTAGAGCAGCCTTATAGTCTAACTGGATTCGAAGATATGGAATTATCTACTCAAATTTTATTGTTTGATGCCATTCAAAAAGGTTTGAAAATAGAGATTCTTGATCGAAAAGACCAATTTATTTCCTTAAAGTATAAAGACCATGTCGAGTATATAAAAAATGGAAATATGACGTCCAAAGATACATACATTGCACCTCTAATTATGGAAAATAAAGTAGTTACCAAAAAAATATTAGCAGACCACGGATTTTCTGTTCCTAAGAGTATAGAATATGAAAATGCGGAAGATGCTATAAAAGATTATACTCTTTTTCGAGAGAAAAGTTTTGTAGTAAAACCAAAATCAACCAACTTTGGGTTAGGAATAAATATTTTCCGAAATGGTGCTAGTCAAGAAAATTTTGAAAAAGCAATTGAGATTGCCTTTCAAGAAGACGAAACAGTTTTATTAGAGGATTTTGTTGAAGGCACTGAATATCGCTTCTTTGTAATTGGTGATGAAACAAAAGCGGTTCTTCTACGAGTCCCTGCAAACGTCCAAGGGGATGGCATCCATTCCATTGAAGAATTGGTTGCTATTAAGAATGACAATCCTTTACGAGGATATAACCACCGTACTCCATTAGAAAAAATAGAAATGGGTGCAACTGAAAAAATCACGCTAGAAGAACAAGGATTTAATAAAGAAGATATTCCTGCCAAAGGAGAAAATGTTTACTTACGCGACAATTCCAATGTTAGTACGGGTGGAGACTCCATTGATTACACGGATCAAGTAGATGAAAGCTACAAAGAAATAGCCGTTGGAATTTCAAAGACACTGGGAGCAAATGTTTCTGGTATTGATATGATGATTATCGATTATAAAAATCCAGCTGAATCAAAAGAAGGTAATTATGGAGTTATTGAGGCGAACTTTAATCCAATGATGATGATGCATATTTATCCATATCAAGGAAAAAGCAGAAGATTAACTTTGGATATATTGGCTTTACTTTTCCCAGAAATGAAACACTAAAATAGGGGTGTTTATTCATGAAAAAACCTTTAAGAGGTCTAGTCTATCTATCTGTCATCCCTCTTTTTATCTATTATATGTATGGAAATAATCTTCATTTTATTGAGGTTTTCAATCAAGTTTCTATTTTAGAATTATTTATTATACTAATGATGATGTTTTACTCTATTTATATTCATACGTTTTTGCATGAAGGTGGCCACTTATTATTTGGTAAGCTTACTGGATATTCTCTTTTATTTTTCCAAGCAGGAAATTACCGATATGAAGCTAAAACAAAGAAAATTACCAAACAAGACAATAGTATTCCAGGTATGCTTGGACAATGTTTGATGGTTCCCCCTAAGTCAAAAGATTATCAAGAAAAACCATATTTTTTCTATTTAGCAGGGGGACTTTTCATTAATGCAATAACGGGAATACTATTATATGTAGGCTCCTTTTACTTCCCTGGAAAATGGGGATTTTATTCTTTTCTACTAAGCATCATTCCGATTTTATTTCTATTTCTCAATATGATTCCCATGGGATATACGGATGGGAAAGTAATTATGGAAATAAAAAAGAATTCCCTAACTAAGAAGTTGTTTTTTCAACAATTGGAAATGGCTTTTTATCTTGATCAGGGACATAGTTTTTTAGAGATTCCTGATTCTTATTATGAAGAAGCGGAGACAGGTAGAGCCAGAGAATCTTTTTTAGGTGAGTACATTCAAATTTGTGAATATCGTCGACAGTTAACAAAACTAGATTTTGCATTAGCAGATCAACGATTAGCAGAATTTTTAGCCCATACGAATTATCGTACCTCTGTTTATGCACCACTTCTAATGTGTGAAGAACTTTTTTGCGATGCATTGTTTGGTAGAAAAAAAGTGCCCGAAAAAAGTGGGAAGAGATTCATAAATTTCCAAGTGTGCGTGGGTACTATACAAAGTCAATACGCATTAGAGCAGCTTATGAATATTTTGTTGAGACTAGTGTAGAAAAGTCACAGCAAACATTGAATCTTGTTGATTCAGATTTTATGAAAGAGACTGTTGAAGGAGACCGGAAAACGGAACTCATTTTGATTGACTGGCTTCAAACCTTTATGATAAACGTATAGAAAAAGAAAGGAAAGAGTGATGATTTATTTAGATAACGCTGCAACTACACCAATAGATGACGATGTTGTCCACACAATTTACAAATCTTTAAAGGAGCATTTTGGTAATCCGTCCAGTACGTATCAAGTGGGCCGTGATGCAAAGAAAATTGTGGAAGAGGCAAGAGTTGCGTTTGCTTCTTCAATTCATGCTGATCCAAGAGATATTATTATTACCAGTGGTGGTTCTGAATCTAATAATACTGCAATTATCGCAACCGCTCTTGCTCTTCAAAAAAAGGAATGCACATTGTTACTACATCAGTCGAACATCATTCTGTTTTACATCCGATGAACTACTTAGAAACGTTAGGGTTTGATGTAACCTACTTACCTGTTGATCAGACCGGAAGAGTGACCGCTCAACAAGTAGAGCAATCGATTCGTCCAGATACGATTTTGGTCTCTATTATCTACGGTAATAACGAAGTCGGTGCAATCAATCCCATTTCTGAAATTGGAGCAGCACTGGGGAAGAAAGATATTCTATTCCATACGGATGCAGTACAAGCCTATGGTAATCAACAAATTAATGTGGAGAAAGAGGGCATTGATTTGTTGTCGGTAACCGCCCATAAATTAAATGGTCCAAAAGGTATTGGCTTTTTATACCGGAAACATCAGCTTCATTTACCACATTTTATTCACGGAGGTAGTCAAGAAAATGATCACCGTGCAGGCACTGAAAATGTTCCCTATATAGAAGGGTTTGCTAAAGCTGTTGAAAAATTAATGGTTGATCAGGAACGAAATAATCAACATAAACAGGACTTAAAAGATTTTTTTATAGAAGAACTCAAAAATAAAGAAGTGATCTTTCATATAAATGGAATGAAAGATGATAGTTTGCCACATATTCTTAACCTTTGGATCCCACACTTACAATCAGATAAATTATTGATTCAATGTGATCTGAAGGGAATTATGATTTCTGCTGGATCCGCTTGTACAGCTGGAAGTCTAGAGCCAAGTCATGTGTTACAAGCGATGTTTGGAGAAGAGGACGAGCGAATTCACGAATCAATTCGTGTTTCTTTTGGCAAACAAAATACACAAGAAGAAGTAACTATTTTGGCGAACGTGATTTCTGACTTACAAAACAAATATACCCATTGAGATGGTCGGTTAGCGGTTGCTATGGTAAAATAAAGAAAAGATTATAGGGAGGATACTATGGCATTTGAAAATGAAGGATCACTTAAAGGTTCTGAAAAAAAATATCGTTTAAACTCTGAGGCAAAACGATATACGTTACGAGATCATGGATTTACAGAAACAAAATCTGGGAATTTCCAATTAATTCGTAGTTTAGATACTGTTGTAGGAAATAAACAAGGAGTGATGTTAAAAATAACAGTCACAAAAGATTTATCCTCGTTTAAAATGTCCACTACAACAGCGAATGGCTTAAAATTTGTTGATGTATACGGGAATAAAGGGATGCAAGCTCTTCGAGATAACTTGGAATATATCTTAGAAGGATTAGTTTCAGAAAAAGTTTTGGAAGAAATTTAAAAAAACAGAAATATTCGCTGGTGAGTAACTGGCGAATATTTTTTTGTTGAAAATAATAGCAAAACAATTTTATTATAATAAACAAACGTTTTTTTCAAAAAAATGACTATTTTTCATTCCTTTTTGATTGATTTATGCTATACTTATTCAGGAAATCACAAAACAGGAGATGAAGTTATTGGAACTGGACAATCAAGGGCTTATGGCTATGCTAGATAAAAATGCAAAAAAGAAAGCCCATCTTTTTGAACATTCTATTCCCAAATATATGGTTCGATGTTTTTTTGCTGGTATGTTTTTAACGATTGGAACTTCTATTGCAGTAATGGTTGGAGAACAAGGAAATCATATTCACCCAGATTTAGGTAAGTTTTTCTTTGCTTTTATGTTTAGCTGGTCTTTAGTTATGATCATCTATATGGATACAGAACTTGGTACAAGTAATATGATGTATCTAACTTCTGCAGTTCATCGGAAAATATTAAAACCAATGGGTGCTGTGAAAATTTTAGTTACTTGTATTATTCTTAATTTATTGGGTGGTATTGTCTTCTCATTCTTAATTTCTAAAACAAATATTTTCCAAAATCTTCCAGCAGATCATTTTCTTTTTACAGCGGTATCTGGAAAGTTAGCAAAAACAAACGTGCAAATTTTATCTGAAGGTATTTTTGCGAATGTTATTGTTAATACTGCAGTCATCGCTTCTGCTCGTATGAAGGATGACGCAGGTAAACTATTTGCAGTTGTCTTTATTATTTTTATCTTTGCCTTTTTAGGTTTTGAACACGTGATTGCCAACTTTGCATCATTTACGATGGCATTCTTTGTGAATGGTGGACCTGTTTCTAATATGAGTATAGCCACTGTACTAAATAACTGGGGATTTGCTCTAGTTGGTAATTACATTGGTGGAGGATTGTTAATCGGTTTCGTATATTCATGGTTAAATCGAGGAGAAACCGTTTATTACGATTAAAAAATAACAAATAAGAAATCCTGGAGACAATATGTGCTCTGGGATTTTTTTATATTATTTTTTAAAGATACACATAGAAGAACAATGCTTACTTTTTGTAAGTTTAAACTCTTGAGTTTTAAATGGAATTGGTGTATCATTTGTAACTGTATAAATAACACTTATTTTTTAATAGTAAACAAGTTAACTAGTGAAAGTGAGGAGGAGAAATAATGAAAGATCATTCTAAAACTCGAGTAGTAGTAGGGATGAGTGGGGGAGTAGACTCCTCTGTGACCGCCTTGTTATTGAAAGAGCAAGGGTATGATGTCATTGGTATTTTTATGAAAAATTGGGATGATACAGATGAATTTGGTTATTGTACAGCAACTGAAGACTATAAAGATGTGCAGGCAGTAGCTCAACAAATTGGAATTCCTTATTACTCAGTAAATTTTGAGAAGGCATATTGGGACAATGTGTTTCAATATTTTTTAGATGAATATAAAAAAGGTAGAACGCCAAATCCAGACGTAGTTTGTAATAAAGAAATTAAGTTTAAAGCTTTTCTTGATTATGCGATGGATTTGGGAGCAGAATATGTTGCGACTGGTCACTATGCACAAGTAACTCGTGATGAAGATGGAACAACACATATGCTACGAGGGGTAGACAATAACAAAGATCAAACTTATTTTTTAAACCAACTATCACAAGAGCAACTTTCTAAAACAATGTTTCCTTTAGGGGGAATGGATAAATCAAAAGTTCGTGAAATTGCAGAAACTGCCGGATTGGCCACTGCAAAGAAAAAAGATTCTACTGGAATTTGTTTTATTGGTGAAAAGAACTTTTCAAAATTTTTATCTACCTATCTTCCAGCTAAACCGGGTCATATGGTAACGTTAGATGGGACAAAAATGGGAGACCATACCGGATTGATGTATTATACGATTGGGCAACGAAAAGGGCTAGGAATCGGCGGCGGTGGAGAATCCGATGAACCTTGGTTTGTAATAGGAAAAGACCTGGAAACCAATACATTATACGTTGGTCAAGGGTATCATCACGAACGCTTGTATGCTGAAAGTTTATATGCAACTGATGTTCACTTTACAGGAAAGAAACCAATGCCGTCTGAGTTTACTTGCACAGCTAAATTTCGATATCGCCAAGAGGATACACCTGTTACCGTTTATCTAAATGAAGACCAAACAGAAGCACGAGTTATTTTTGAGAATCCAGTACGGGCCATTACACCCGGACAAGCGGTCGTTTTTTATGACGGTATGGAATGTCTCGGTGGTGGAACCATTGATAAGGCATTCCAAAATGAAAAAGAATTACAATACGTTTAAAAAATGGAGTCAGGGTCTTATACCCTGGCTTTTTTAGTTGATCTGATTCTTTCTTTTTGACTCTATCTGTGGTATGTTTTTTGTTGGAACCTAAAACAGGAATCGTAAATAAAAAAGGGGGAAATGACGAAGTGATTGAGGATGAATTCTATCTGCTTGGTGAATTAAAAGCAGTGTTTTATGAAAATCCATCTAACTTCTATAAAGTTCTGCTAATTGAAGTGCAGGAGAAAAATTTTCCTCTTGATAAAGATGAAATGGTAGTCACCGGTAATTTTGGTGAAATAACCTCTGATACTGAGTACCGGTTTAGTGGGAAATTAGTTGACCACCCTAAATATGGAAAGCAATTTCAATCGGTAAGCTATGAAAGAGAAAAGCCAGCTGGAAAAAATGGAGTGATTTCCTTTCTTTCTGGAGACCGATTTCCAGGTATTGGTGTAAAAACAGCAGAGCGGATTGTGGATGATTTAGGTGAGAGTGCAATTGATTTAATTATCAAAGACCCAGACGCTTTAAAGACTGTTGCCGGATTGAATTCTAAGAAACGTACAATGATTTATGAAGTTCTCTTGCAAACACAAGGTACTGAAAAAATATTGATTGAACTAGCAAATTATGGTTTTACAAACAATCAAGCTGCAGCTATTCTACATTTTTATCAAACGAAGGCTTTGGAAGTTTTAAAAGAAAATCCATATCAGCTTATTGAAGATATTGAAGGGATTGGCTTTCGACGCGCAGATGAATGGGCAGAAGAAATGAATGTACCACCTGATGATAAAAATAGAATTAAAGGTGCGCTTTTAGCATCTCTACAAGAAATTAGTCTTTCAAATGGAGATACGTATGCGGAGAGCAATGAGCTAATGGATAAAGCTGTCCAACTAATGGAATCGTCTCAACGCTTCGTCATCCACGATGATTTACTCATTGAGTCGTTAATGGAATTAATTCAAGAGATGAGAATGATTGAAGATCAGAGTCGTTTTTCATTACCGAGTCTCTATTTTTCCGAAGAGGGAATAGCCTCGAGTATCGATCGTTTATTAAAAAAAATACAGACATTCGTTATCCAGGTGTCGATATCAAAATAGAGTTATTAAAAACTCAAAAAGAGCTTGATATTCATTATGATGAAACACAAACTCGTGCGATAGAAGAAGCAATCACTACCTCATTTTTCATCCTTACAGGAGGTCCAGGAACTGGGAAGACCACTGTTTTAAATGGAATTGTACACTTGTTTTGTGAATTGAATGATATACCGGTTGATTATCAGGACTATCAAAAAGGAGTCTATCCTATTATTATGGCTGCACCTACAGGTCGAGCTGCCAAGAGAATGAATGAGACGACGGGTATTCCTAGCAGTACGATTCATCGTTTACTGGGGTTAACGGGTCAGGAAAATCAAAATGAAGAGGTTTATACGCAAGAATTAGAAGGGAAACTACTCATTATTGATGAGGCTTCTATGGTAGATACGTGGCTTATGAATCGATTAATGAAGTCTATTCCAGCAGGAATGCAAGTGATTTTAGTAGGAGATAAAGATCAATTACCGTCAGTAGGTCCTGGACAGGTTCTTTTTGACTTGTTAAGTAGTAAAGCTATTCCTCATCGTGAACTATCACAGATTTATAGACAAAGTGATGATTCCTCTATTATTCCTTTGGCACACGAGATTAAGAATGGCGTTCTTCCTGCTAGTTTCATGCAGAATCAACCCGATCGTTCTTTTTTCCCATGTCGAGCAGCGCAAATTGAACCACTGATTCGTAAGGTTGTTGAAAAAGCAAGTGCAAAAGGATACACTTCAAAAGATATTCAAGTTCTTGCTCCTATGTATAAAGGAGCGGCTGGAATTAATGCTTTAAATGAAATGATGCAAGAAATTTTAAATCCTAACCCTGGGAAGCGAAGAAGAGAAGTTCAATATTTTGATGTAGTCTATCGAGTAGGAGATAAGGTATTGCAGTTAGTGAACCTTCCGGAATCGAACGTTTTCAATGGAGATATGGGTGAGATAACAAGTATTCAGTTTGCAAAGGAAACAGAAGATAAGGTAGATGAAATAACCGTTCTTTTTGATAAAGTAGAAGTTACCTATAAAAAAAATGAATGGAATAAATTTTCGTTAGCATATTGTTGTTCCATTCATAAAGCTCAAGGTAGTGAATTCAGCATGGTTATTTTACCGATGGTACGACAATATGGTAGAATGCTAAAACGAAATTTATTATATACTGCCATTACACGTAGCAAAAATAAACTGATTCTTTGTGGGGAGCAGGAAGCTTTTGTACTTGCGGCAGAAAATACGGGTGATTTACGCAAAACAATGCTCGTAGAAAAACTAATTCGTAACCAAAATAGTGAATCCATATTTAAAGAAAAGAAACCAGAAGATTCTGTTGAGGAGAAGCCCTCTATTTCTCAAAAGAAGAAAAAAGAACAACCTTCTAAAAAGACAAAAGGCTATATGTTAACCATGGAACTTATTAAAAATAAAGAAGTGGACCCCATGATTGGAATGCAAGAGATAACTCCTGCAGAATTTTTATTATAAAAAAAGCATCACTCCTATTAAAAAATCAGGAGTGATGCTTTTTTCTATTTCCACAGTAAGAACGTACTCATTTGAAACTGAAGATGGTGATTTTCTTCTTCTATAAGCTCCCCATCTACTTGTGCGAGTTGACTTGTTTTTGTTTGAATCGTTATTTCTGTTCCTGGAATTCTTTGAAAATAAGCAGAATGGATGTGGGAACCATCCGTTATTACTTTCCATAACAATTTAACAAGAACTGAAACAGAAAAATTCTTAATGATCATAACAGCTAATTCATGACTATTAGCAGATGACTCGGGATCAATTTTTATACCACCACCAAAATAGGGGTGATTCATTACTGCGACAATTAGTAGATTAGAAGCATTTATTTTTTCCCCATCAACCAAAATTTCTGCTGAAAAGGTTTTTCGATTTTTAAAGGCTTGAGTAATACTCCAAAAATAAATAAATTGATCGAGCTTTAAAGTTGAAAAAATACTTTTCTTTGAGTTACTTTCTTTTGCAATTTGAGTTACTTTTGCATCAAATCCAATTCCAAGACTGTTTAAACCAACCCCTTTTACTCCTGAATTAATATCTTCATAAATAAAGCATTCGATGGTTGAAGGGGTTTGTATAGATAGAAGATTTTCAAAATTACTCTTTAAATCCTTTGGCAATCCCAAGCTTCGAGAAAAATCATTACCAGTTCCAGAAGGAAAGTATCCGATTGGGATAGAGAGGTCTAGTTTTTTCAATCCGGTAATCACTTCATGAAGAGTACCATCTCCACCAACAACCCAAATTCTGTCATCATCATGATGAATGAATGAGGTTACTTGTTCCATTAAGGGAATGGCATGTCCAGGATACTGTGTCATATAAAAAAAGTATGCAATTTTGTTTTCTAATAATAATTCCTCTAAATCTAATGCTATTTTTTTACCTGTTCCGTTTCCGGAATGTTGATTGACGATAATGTGGCAGCATAGGTTTCTCATTCTTTTTTCCTCCACACAAAATTAAAATATGTTCGAAATTATTCTGGATATTGAATGTATGTAGTGATCTTGTCTATAGAAAGAATAGCACAAATAAAATAGTTTTGAAATGGATGGATACTGAGAAGAACCTTACGGGGAAGGGAATAAAGTTTAGTAGAGATTTTTCCAGTAGGTTTCAGCTATTAAGGGAGCAAATAGTTTGTTATACTAGATGAAAATGCAAATGTTTTTTTAAGGAGAAAAAAATATGGACTTTTTTCAACAAATTACTAATCCTATTTGGAAAACAATCTCTCGTGAACATAAAGAGGTGTTAGCTGGTAGTATCATTCGATACTTTATTAACCCGTTGTTGTCAGTTGAGAATATTCGTTTTACTACCTTTCACTATGGAGGAATAAAGACAGAAACATTCTTGGTTGATATTGATGGTTCACCTTTTGTATTTGTTCCGGGTCAAAAAGAAGTTATTTTAGGGTGGGATAATGGCACGAATGGATTGAACTATTTAGATATTGCCGATGATAGAAGAGAAATTTATGTTTCGTTAGAAAAATGTCTTCATCATTGGGTACAAGAATGGGATTTTACAGACATTGGTACATTTACCGATCAAAGCAAACATCTTCCAGACGATTTAGACAACTTGGTTAATTCGGAGACATCCCCTTTACGATCTGTCTCCATTCCTTCCCTTTTTGTAGAGGTACAACCCTCCTATGTAGGGATGTTGAAAAAAGGAGAATATTCTATTGTATCCGGAATGTTTGATGGTGACCAAGAATGGTTTTCTTCCATAAAAGATAAAATAGAGAAACATTTATTTTCTAGTGAACCAACCTTGAGTCAATCTTTTGTGGATTTTCCTGCTTATGTATATGAGACAGATCAATATTTCCTTGTTCAAAATGATGATTTAGATCACTATACCGTTTATGGAACAACTTCCGTTCATTATCAAGAAGTCAAAAAGCAAATAGAAAAGACAGGAATGGGCTTTCTTTCTTCTGATGAGTGGGAATATTGTTGCGGAGGTTCTACACGACGTTTATTCAAATGGGGGAATAAAATCCAACGAAAAATGTTTGAACCAGGAGAAAGTGTATTGGAACAAAAAAATATGTTTGGTTTAATGATAGGAAATATGGGATGGGGCCCTGAATTAGTGGAAGATGGTAGTTTAATAAAAGGTGGATGGATGAACACTCGCTCACAAAATATTTTAGAAAAACTGCTTCCTTACTCTAGTTACTATGTGAATAGCAAATCGTCATTGTTTGGAAAAGAAGATTTAGAACTACCTCCTGGCTATTACTGTAGCAGACGTTCGATTCGGATTGAAATGTAAAAAAAGGATATCTTCTTTAAAAAAAGTGAGATTTAAACTTGCTTGGTTTTCAATTTTTGGCTATACTTGTATCGATATAGAAAGACCATATCAACCGGAAAAAAGAGAGTCTACCAATGGTGCGAGGAGACAAACCGGATGATGCTCGCTTTCTTTAATGTATGATGGAAACATCATCGCTGCCAGCGTTACAGGCTTGAAGAGGTAATGAAGAATGTATACTGCATAACATTCCATTGCAATCAAGGTGGTACCGCGCTCCAACGTCCTTGAATGCAAGGGAGTGTTTTTTTATTTTCTCAATAGATAAACTATAAAACGAATGGATAAGGAAGGTAAACAATGAAGAATTTAACGAGTAATGAAATCCGTCAAATGTTTTTAGAATTTTGGGCATCAAAGGGACATAAGGTGGAGCCGAGTGCTTCATTAGTTCCTATAAATGATCCGACACTACTTTGGATTAACTCTGGCGTAGCTACTTTGAAGAAATATTTTGATGGAACGATTATCCCTGAAAACCCACGAATTACAAATGCACAAAAAAGTATTCGTACAAATGATATTGAAAATGTAGGGGTAACTGCTCGACATCATACGTTATTTGAAATGTTAGGTAATTTTTCTATTGGAGATTATTTTAAAGAAGACGCAATTCCTTGGGCATGGGAATTTTTAACAAGTCCAAAATGGATGGCTTTTGATCCTGAGTTATTGTACGTCACTTATTATCCAGAAGATGAATCTACTAAAAGAATTTGGTTAGATAAAGTAAAACTAACAGAAGACCATGTTGTTCCGGTAGAAGATAATTTTTGGGATATTGGTGCAGGACCTTGTGGACCAGACACTGAAATCTTTTATGATCGGGGAAAATCCTTCCAAGATCTTCCTGATGAAGATCCTGAAATGTATCCAGGTGGAGAAAATGAACGATATTTAGAAATTTGGAATCTAGTTTTTTCTGAATACAATCATCAGGCAGATGGTAGTTATGAAGCATTACCACATAAAAACGTTGATACGGGAATGGGATTGGAACGTGTTGTTAGTATTGTGCAAGATGCACCGACCAATTTTGAAACGGATTTATTTATGCCGATTATCAAAAAAATTGAAACATTAAGTGACGGTACTCTTTATGGACAAGATAAATTAACTGATGTTTCTTTTAAAGTAATTGCAGATCACATTCGTGCTGTGAGTTTCGCAATTGGAGACCGTGCTTTGCCATCTAATGAAGGACGTGGATACATCTTACGCCGTTTGATTAGACGATCTGTAATGCATGGACAAAGATTAGGAATCAAGCGTTTATTTTTAAATCAACTAGTTCCAGTTGTTGCAGATATTATGAAAGAATTCTATCCTGAAGTTAAAAAGGAACAAGATTTTATTATAAAGGTAGTCTCTAACGAAGAACAACGTTTCCAAGAAACGATTCACGAAGGGCAAGAAATTTTACAAGAAGTTTTTGAAAAAATGTCTGCAGAAAAAGAGACTATTTTAAAAGGAAAAGATGCCTTTAAACTATATGATACATATGGATTCCCATTGGAACTAACAGAAGAATATGCAGAAGAAAAAGGATTTACTGTAGATGAAGATGGTTTTAATGAAGAAATGCAAAGTCAACGGAATCGTGCACGTGCTGCTCGTCAAGTCGATGATTCATTTTCAGTTCAATCTACTGTTCTTGTAGACATTGTTGTTCCAAGTGACTTTGTTGGATTCACTCATACTAGAGTACATTCTGAATTGTCAGTAATTGTTTCCGATGATGAACTAAAAGAACTTGTAGAAAAAGGCGATACTGCTCAATTGATTTTCCAACAAACACCTTTCTATGCTGAAATGGGTGGGCAAGTAGCCGATCATGGAATCATTCAAAATGAAGATGGTGAAGTAGTTGCTAAAGTGACGGATGTGAAACGAGCACCGAATGGTCAGAATTTACATAAGG
The DNA here is from genome assembly GCF_021513155.1 of Jeotgalibaca sp. MA1X17-3. Classification (NCBI taxonomy): domain Bacteria; kingdom Bacillati; phylum Bacillota; class Bacilli; order Lactobacillales; family Carnobacteriaceae; genus Jeotgalibaca; species Jeotgalibaca sp. MA1X17-3. The sequence goes on along the minus strand of NZ_CP090983.1, from coordinate 1,693,920 downwards.
TAGAAGTATATAAAGAAATACGAGTGAATGAAGAATATACGTTACTAGTAGAGGAGTCTCGTCGTCGGAATATTACTAAAAACCATACGGCTACTCACTTGTTACACCAAGCTTTGAAAGATGTTTTAGGAACTCATGCTAATCAAGCAGGTTCCTTAGTTACACCGGAACATTTACGATTTGATTTTACTCATTTTGGACAAGCAACTTCAGAAGAGTTGGTAGAAATGGAAAGAGTTGTCAATCAAAAAATATGGGATGCTTTACAAGTAGAAACCATCGAAACAACGATTGATAAAGCTAAAGAAATGGGTGCCATGGCTTTGTTCGGTGAAAAATACGGAAAAGAAGTTCGCTTGGTACAGGTAGGTGATTATTCATTAGAGCTTTGTGGAGGAGTACATGTTCAAAATACACAAGATATTGGACTGTTTAAAATTACATCTGAATCAGGTATCGGAGCAGGAGTAAGACGAATTGAAGCAGTAACCGGGCAGGCAGCCTATGAATATTTCCGCACGAAAGAAAATGAGTTACTTGAAGCAGCTCATACATTAAAAGTTCAGAAAACGAAAGAAGTAACACCTAGAATCCAACAATTGAAACAAGAACTAAAGAATTCTGAATCAGAAAAAGAATCTTTAAAAGCAAAATGGATGCAACTTGAATCTCAAAGTATTTTTGATCATGTAGCAGAAGCTGGTGGCGTTACCTATATTACTTATCAAACAAAAAATCAAGATATGAATGCGTTACGTCAACTAGCTGACCAGTGGAAGCAAAAGGCTCATTCCGATGTATTTGTTGCTGCTTCTGAATTAGATGGAAAAGTTAGTCTATTAGCTGCCGTTTCTAAAGAGAAGATTAAAGAAGGTCTAAAAGCAGGAGATTTAATTAAAGAGATTGCTCCACTTGTAGGTGGTGGTGGCGGTGGACGACCTGATATGGCTCAAGCAGGCGGGAAAAATCCAGCTGGAATCCCGAATGCACTAAAACAAGTTTCGATTTGGTTATCAGAAAAATAATAAATAATCTGTATAAAAATGGAAATGATTTCATAATATAGTCTCTGTGGGTTGTAGTTTAGTCAGAAGTCTTGTAAAATGAGCTTATATAAAAAAAATTGGGGTGTCAGTATGAACTCGAAAGACGAAACAAAGTTATTCGATCTAGATAATCACCAAGAAAAAAATATGAAGGAAATACTAGCAGGGGTCTATCAAGCTTTGGAAGAAAAAGGATATAATCCAGTCAACCAAATTGTGGGTTACTTATTATCAGGTGATCCAGCTTATATACCGCGTCACAAAGACGCTCGTAATTTGATCAGAAGATTTGAACGTGATGAAATTATGGAAGAGTTGCTAAAAAGTTATTTGTCTGAAAAGGAAAGAGAAGACGCATGAGAATTATGGGGTTAGATGTTGGATCGAAAACAGTTGGTGTTGCTATTAGCGATCCAATGGGATGGACTGCCCAAGGCTTAGAAATTATTCGTATTGATGAAGAGGCTGGAGAGTTTGGAATGGTTCGTTTAAAAGAATTAGCGGACCAGTATGAACCTGAAACGATTGTAGTTGGCCTCCCTAAAAATATGAATAACAGTATAGGTTTTCGTGCGAAAGCTTCACAAGCTTACGGAGACCTAGTTGTTGAAACACTAGGAATCCCGGTAGCTTATATTGATGAGCGTTTGACTACTGTTCAGGCAGAAAAAATGTTAATTAGTGAAGGAAATGTATCGCGGAAAAAAAGAAAGAAAGTTATTGATAAATTAGCAGCAGTTATTTTGTTGCAAAATTATCTCGATTCTCAATAATTGGAATTGCTTTTTAAATTGCGATATACTAATGAATCACTAATCGAAAAAAATGAAATGAGGTATCACGATGACAGAACATAACCACGATGATCACAATCATGAACACGAAGAAGGACATGAACATAATCACGAACATATCACAATTGTAGATGAAGATGGAAACGAAGAGCTTTTTGAGATTCTATTTACTTTTGATTCAGAAGATTTTGGAAAATCTTATGTTCTTATCTATCCTGCAGGAGCTCCTGAAGGTGATGAGGTTGAACTACAAGCATACGCGTATGTTGAAAATGAAGATGGCACAGAAGGCGATTTACAAGCAATCGAAACAGAAAAAGAATGGGATATGATTGAGGAAGTTTTAAACACGTTCATGGAAGACGAAGACATGTAATTCGTTTAAATGATTGAATTTCTAAAATCTTTTTTTAAATAAAGATTCGCCCCTTAAAGTATAGGTCATATTTAGTGACCTATATGGAGGGCGTTTTTTTAATGGAAAGAAGGATCAAATACCATGAATCTCCTTATAGATGTTCATTTAATTTGATTTTTCATGTATAATGACTGAAGTTATGAATACAAATGTGTAAAAGAGCTTCATAGCATAAGGAGGTTATCATTTGGTAGACAAACATACCGGTGGACCAAAAAAGGTAAAGAAGAGGACCGAAAAGCATATACCTAAAGAACATCCAAAAGAATATGTAATGGATAAGCGAGATATACGTAAAAAAGAAAACTCGTTAGTAAAAAAAATAGTTTTTTCTATTATTTTTATAGGTGTCGTTTTGCTCTTTATAGTAGCATTTGTTGGTTATAACTATGTAATGGATTCCTTGCAACCATTGGACTCTGCCAATAGGGAACGAATCGAAGTAGAGGTACCTGTTGGAACTTCGACAAAGGGGATTGGAGAAATTTTAGAGGAAGAGGCAATCGTTAAAGATTCTACCATTTTTAATTATTTCTTGAAAACAAAAAATGTAGCTGAATTCGAAGCGGGTTTTTATGAATTTTCACCTTCAATGGAGCTGGAAGAAATTATAGATGTTTTAGAAAAGGGTGGAAACAATACACCTATTTCAGATGATTATAAAATTCTAGTAAAAGAGGGCGCAACATTAGAAGAAATAGCAGAAGAATTTTCTCGGAAATCTAATTACTCTAAAAAAGATTTCATCAAAGTTGCTACGAATGAAGCATTCATTGAACAATTGTCTTCCACCTACCCAAAACTTTTAACAGATGCAATTAAAAATGAAGATATAAAGTATAAATTAGAAGGATATCTATTCCCGGCAACCTATGACTATTTATCACACTACACAATCGAAGAAGTGATAACTACGATGGTAGGAAAAACGGATGAGATTATGAGCGGCTATTATCATACAATAGCAGAAAAAGATTTGACGGTTCACTCTTTACTGACGATCGCTTCTTTAGTAGAAAAAGAAGGAGTTAATCTTGAAGATCGTAAAAAAATAGCGGGTGTATTTTTTAATCGTTTAAAAGATGATATGCCGTTACAATCTGATATTAGTATTCTTTACGCTCTAAATAAGCACCTCGAATACGTTACCATTAAAAATACTGAAGTTGATTCACCTTATAATCTTTATGCTCATAAAGGATTGGGACCTGGACCTTTTGATAATCCTGGTGAAGAAGCGATACAGGCAACTTTGAATCCAGAGGAAACGGAATACTATTATTTCCTTGCAGATTTAACAACAGGTGATGTATACTTCTCAAAGACATTTGAAGAACATCTAGAACTACAAAATAAATATATTGAAGAAAAGTCTTCGGAATAGAACTCAGAAGAAACAGAAAGGGAGAAATAAATGAAACAACCTATCGTAATTGGTGTAACGGGTGGTTCTGGCAGTGGGAAAACAAGTGTCAGTCGAGCCATTTTTGATAAATTTTCTGATTTATCAATCTTACTATTGGAACAAGATTTCTACTATAAAGATCAAAGTCATCTCCCATTTGAGGAACGATTAAAAACCAATTATGATCATCCCTTTGCATTTGATAATCAAAGATTCATATCAGACTTAAAACAATTGATTTCTTGGAAAAGTATAGATCAACCAATTTATGATTATACTCGTCATACTAGAAGTGATGATACGTTCCATCGGGAACCAAAAGAGGTCATCATCGTAGAAGGAATTCTTATTTTAGAGGATGAAGAACTTAGAAATTTAATGGACATCAAGGTATATGTCGATACAGATGATGATATTCGAATTATTCGCCGCATCAAACGAGATATTGAAGAACGAGGACGCACTTTGGACCAAGTAATTGAACAGTATCTTTCTGTAGTTAAACCGATGCATCAACAATTTCTAGAACCTACAAAAAAATATGCTGATATTATTATCCCAGAAGGTGGAAAAAACCAAGTAGCCATCGATTTGATGACTACAAAAATAGCCACTATCTTAACAAGTGATGATAATGTCCAAAAACAATCATAAAAGCAAAAAAAATATTGCTTTTTCTTATAGATAATGTTATTTTGTTATCACTGATATTAAGAATAGATACACACAATCGAAACAGCTTTTAGAGACAGGTATCCGTTAAAAATGGATGCCTGCTTTTATCACATCTACCAAAATGAGTAGCTGTAATAAGAGGACTAAAGCGTACCCATTTTTCTTTTGTGACGAATAGAACATGACAAAAGGGAGTTTGATTTTAATGATTGAAAAAGTATATCCAATGACTCAACAAGGTAAAAAGAAATTAGAAGAAGAATTAGAAAATTTAATTGTAAATAAAAGAAGAGAAATTGTAGAACGAATTAAAATTGCTAGAAGTTTTGGTGATCTTTCAGAAAACTCAGAATATGAATCTGCTAAAGATGAACAAGCTTTTGTAGAAGGTCGTATTACAACAATTGAGAAGATGATTCGCTTTGCAGAGATTATTAATGATTCAGATATTGCTGAAGACATTGTTTCTTTAGGAAGAACAGTTACCTTCAAAGAATTACCTGACGACGAAGAAGAAACCTATTCAATAGTAGGTAGTGCAGAAGCTAATCCTTTAGAAGGTAAAATTTCTAATGATTCTCCAATTGCAAAGGCTTTAATCGGTAAAAAAATTGGTGATGAAGTAGCAATCGCAACTCCGGGTGGAGATATGATGGTTAAAATTACTAATGTAGGACGTTTTAAATAATATAGGTGTAGAGACAAGGAATAGCAAAAGGGCTATTTCTTGTCTTTTTTTCAGATATTTAAATGGAAAAGAAAACAATGAGACTAAAGTCGCATCTACAACCCGCCTTTAGCTTGCGTTTTTTTAGAGAAGATTCCTGTATACTTAAAGAAAACTATAGAATGGGAGGCGAGCAATTTGGATAAGATCGGTTTAAAGCTTTTTTTGTTTTTAGAAAGCTTGTTATTCCTTTTTACTCTCTACCAACTGTTTCGTAACTTTGATTTATTATTGATTTCATTAATCGGATTTATCCTAATTGTATTAAGTAAAACAAAACCGAAAAAGAGGAATTTGTATCTCTCAATTGGTTGGTTCATGCTTATTCTGAGTGTTTTATCCATCTTTACTACGTGGGTAATGGTTGGCTTACTTATGTTTTATTTTATTATGCAAGGTGGAAATATTTTAGAAGATTTAAATTTAGATTCACTTATTGATATCCCTTGGAAGAAAAAAAGATACGTTGGTGTTGAAAGTAGAGAGCCAGATTCCAAAGTAGGTGTTCGAAGAAAGCAACAGTGGCTTGGAAACAAAGAAATTGGCAGTGATATTTTTGAGTGGGATAATATCAATATTTCTATCTTAATGGGAGATACTATCATTGATTTAGGAAATACACTACTTCCCGATGAACAAAATGTAATTTTAATTCGAAAAGGATTGGGACATACGAAGGTCATTATTCCGTTAGGGGTCGGAGTATCCGTTCAACATTCTGTTCTAAAAGGTAACCTGATTTTTAATCAAGAAGTTTACCACCTATCTAATGAAACAATTACGATAGTTGATGAGGATTATCATAGTGCTTCTAGGAAGATAAAGATTGTTTGTAGTACGTTAATTGGAGATGTTGAGGTGATCTATTTATGAAAATCAAGACGTTCTTTCGATTTTTTTTCACTTTAGGTCTTATTCTTTTATTAACGGTACTTGCAACGTTATTTTCCTTACGCTCTTTTTTATCTTTTCCGGATTTATTGAGTATTGAAAATTTTAGTGTTCCAATTTTTCTCTTCTTAGGTGCGGTTATTTTTTTTCTTAGCCTTACCTTTTCATGGGTACTGCAGCATTCTCTAGTTAAATTGGAAAAAGAAATCGTAGAAAGACTACAATTATTAAATAAAGGAAACTATACAATCGTTGAGTCTGAAAATTCTGTTACGAACAACTTATTTTTAGCAGAAGGTTCTGAGATAATAAAAGAAGAGATTAATCTGCTTCGAAGTAAACTTGTTTTACTTTCTAGAGAAGTACAAGAATTGAGTAGTTTACCTCGTATCCCTCGAAAAGAGACAAAAGAAGAAATTTTGTCACAAGAAAGACATCGAATTGCAAGAGAGTTACATGATTCAGTAAGTCAGCAGCTATTTGCAGGAATGATGATTTTATCGGCAATAAATGAAAAAGCAGATACATTACCAGAGAATATTCAAAAGCAATTAGCGATGGTTGAATCAATTGTAAATGAGTCTCAATCAGAGATGAGAGCGTTACTGTTACATTTAAGACCGGTAAAATTAGAAGGAAAAACTTTGAAAAAAGGCATCGAGCAATTATTAAATGAATTACGAACTAAAATTCAAATTAAATTAAAAGGAGAAATATCTTCGATTGATACGATACCGGGAATTGAGGATCATCTTTTTCGTATTATTCAAGAATTACTATCCAATACTCTACGTCATGCGAAAGCAAAAAACTTAGAAGTTTATCTCACTCAAAATTCAAAAGAAATCAATCTACGTATTTTTGATGATGGGATTGGATTTGATACATCCATCCAAAAAACAGGTAGTTATGGTTTAATGAACATACAAGAAAGAGTGACCAGTTTAGGTGGAACGTTAAAAATTATCAGTTTTCCTAATCAGGGTACGATTATAGATATTCGTATCCCTAATACGATGGAAAGTTAAGGAAGAGGTGTCAAAATGATAAGTGTTTTAATAGTAGATGATCATGAAATGGTTCGGTTAGGATATTCTGCTTATTTATCTATTCAAAATGATATTGAAGTAGTTGGTGAATCTGAAAATGGGAAAATAGGATGTGAAATGGCACTTTCACTCCGTCCAGATATTATTTTAATGGATTTAGTAATGGAAGTGATGGATGGAATCGAATCAACAAAAGCAATTCTAAAAGAATGGCCAGAAGCTAAAATTATCATTGTAACAAGCTTTCTTGATGATGAGAAAGTATATCCTGCATTAGAAGCAGGAGCAGCTGGTTACATGTTAAAAACATCATCAGCACACGAAATTGCTGAAGCCATTCGATCTACTTATAAAGGAGAGCGAGTACTAGAGCCAGAAGTTACTGATAAAATGCTTCAAAAACTAACAAAACGAATTCCGCACTACCTTCACGAAGATTTAACCGCAAGAGAGATGGAAGTTCTGTTGCTAATAGCAGAAGGGTGCTCCAATCAAGATATCGCTGATAAGCTTTTTATAACATTAAAAACAGTAAAGACTCATGTATCGAATATTCTAAATAAATTAGAAGTAGGCGATCGAACTCAAGCCACAATTTATGCATTTAAGCATGAATTAGTTGAATAAGTAGAAAAATTAAAATCTAATATTTAATTTTCAGTTATTTAAAACAAATTGTTAACCTAGAAAACTTCTCTATGTTATGATTATTTTATGAAACAATATAGAGAGGGGGAGTCGGAGTTATTTCCGACAATACATACATGAAAATAATGATTAGTGAGAAAGCTCAAAAGTGGTTTGAAAATGAATTAGGAATTTCTGAAGGAAAAGGGGTCCGCTTTTTAGGAAAGGTATACGGGGATACTCAGGTTCATGAAGGGTTCTCGTTAGCTATAGATGTTGATAAACCAACAGATCCTATGGGAATTACTGAAGTGAATGGTATTCCGTACTTTGCTGAATCTGGTGATGAGTGGTTCTTTAGTGGATATGATTTAGAAGTAGGCTTTGATGAAAAACAAGGCGAGCCAGAATATTTTTTCCATGAAAATAAAGATAAATAGATAACCAAATAAAAGAGGAAACTGCCTAAGCAGTTTCCTCTTTTATTTATATCTTGTTTAAACACTCATAACAACGGGTACAATCATTGGTTTCCGTGCTGTTTTTTCAAACAGATACGGTTGGATAGCAGAAGAAACAGTATCTTTAATTTGTTTTTCCGTTATTTTTCCTTCAGAATGCAGTGTTGCATTTATTTCTTTTTTGATAATTCCTTGTGCTTCACTGATAAGATCTCCTGATTCTCGCATATAAATGAAACCACGAGATAAGATATCTGGACCAGCTACTAGTTGTTTTCGTTTGTAATCAACTGTGAGGACTACAACAACTAAGCCATCCTGAGAAAGAACATGACGATCACGTAAAACGATATTTCCGATATCACCGATTCCTTTGCCATCGACATAAACGTCGGATGAAGGGAATTTACCTGCGGGACGAGCGGTGTCGCTTGTCAACGCAAGGATGTCTCCATTTTCCATGATAAAACTATTTTCAGTAGGCACTCCACATTGTTCTGCTAAACCAGCATGAATTTTTAGCATACGGAATTCACCGTGCACGGGCATGAAGAATTTAGGTTTCATTAAACGTAGCATTAATTTTTGTTCTTGCTGACCACCATGACCAGATGTATGGACATTATTCACTTTTCCATGAATAACTTCAGCTCCAGCCTCTAACAGCTGATTGATAACTCGATTTACACTAGTAGTATTTCCTGGAATAGGTGAACTAGAAAAAATAACAGTGTCTCCAGGTTGAATGGTAATTTGGCGGTGAGTTCCATTTGCAATTCTGCTAAGTGCAGCCATTGGCTCTCCTTGTGAACCCGTACATAAAATAAGAACTTTATCAGCAGGATGCTTATTCAATTCACGACTGTCTATAAATAAATCATCAGGTGCTATGATATATCCTAGTTCTCGGGCAGTTCGTATTGAGTTTTCCATACTTCTACCAAATACAGCCACTTTTTTGTCTGTATTGATTGCAACTTCAACTACTTGTTGTAATCTGGAAATATTCGAAGCAAACGATGCGAAGATAATTCGACCTTCTACTTTTTGGATAATATTTGCAAGTGATTTTCCGATAATTTGTTCTGATTGAGTGAAATGAGGAATTTCTGCATTTGTACTATCACTCATTAAAAGAAGAATTCCTTCATCACCTAACTGTGCCATTTTATGTAAGTCAGCAGGTAATCCATCTGCAGGAGTAAAGTCAAACTTGAAATCTCCTGTAAAGACAATATTTCCAGGAGGAGTTTTAACTACAATTCCTCTTGTATCAGGAATACTATGGGTAGTACGGAAAAAACTAACGCTTGTTTTTCGGAATTTAACAATCGTATCGTCTTTAATTTCATGAAGCACTGCATCACGCAAAAGACCATGTTCATCTAACTTATTTCGAATCAGAGCGAGTGCAATTTCACCTGCATAAACAGGTACATTCAGTTCTTTCAATAGAAAAGGTACTCCTCCAATATGGTCTTCATGACCATGAGAAATAAAAAGCCCTTTAATTTTACTTTTATTTTGTACTAAATATGAATAATCTGGAATGACATAATCAATTCCAAGTAAGTCGTCTTCAGGAAACATGATTCCTGAGTCCATAATGATAATTTCATCTTGGAATTGGACTCCATACATATTTTTACCAATTTCCCCCAAACCCCCAAGGGCGAATACTCCTACTTCGTTATTACGAATATTCGGTTTCATTAAGAAAACTCCGTAAGTTGAAACTCGGGATTATTTTTTTCGTATTCCAGATGTTTTCCTTCAATCGGTTGAACAAATTCGATATTGTAGGGGGTGTTGTCTTCCAATATCTTACGTGCATCAACTTCAGATTCTGCTTCCATATACAAGGAAAGAGTTGTTTCTCTTGTAGGGACATCAAATAAATTTGGTTGATATGTAACTTTAAATAACATATGTGATCACTCCTGCTTTTTCTTTTATTTCGCATTGAAAAAAACAATTAAATTTCCTTACCGGTCCATTATTGTATTTTCTATACAATTGCTATTATCATTTTACCACAGTATGCTTTATTTCGCATAGATTTCTATCTACATCTAATTCTTGAAAAAAATTAAGGAATAATAGTTATTTCTGTTAGGGAAAATAAATTATTGTGAGCATTTCGGTATTTGTCTATAGACCTTTCGAGGAACTTTAGATAAACTATACTGATGATTCTAATCAAGACAAATAAAAGGATAAAAGGAGATGATGAAATGTCCTTAATATGGAGTTATATCGTTCGATATAAAAAGTTATTACTATTAAATATTATTGGTTCGTTTGGTTTTATTTTTGTAGAGTTAGGATTGCCTACGATGCTGGCTCGTTTAATTAATGGAGCAGTGGCCGGAGAGGGTCGTTCTATGATTAGTGAAATAGCTTTATTTATGGCAATGTTTGCTGTAGTAGGATTTGTTGGTAGAACCATTGTGTCTTATTCTACCAGTCACATTACCAGTAAGATGACTGCCGATATGCGCAATGATATGTATCGTAAAATTCAAAGTTTTTCACATGAAGAATATGATCGATTGGGCGTTTCTTCCTTAGTAACGCGAGTAACAAATGACGCTTTTATACTGATGCAATTTAGCCAGATGATATTACGAATGGGCTTATCAACGGTTCTCATGCTTTTTGCAAGTTTTTATATGATTTTTATAACGAGTCCATCTCTTTCTAGTGTTCTAATTCCAGCATTCCCAGCTATGATTTTGGCTGTAATTGTTATTGGTAGAATATCTAAGCCTCTATCAGAAGCTCAACAACAAAACTTAGATAAAATTAATATGAATCTCAGAGAGTCTCTTTCCGGACTACGAGTAATTCGTGCTTTCGTTAGAGAAAATTTTCAAGTTCTGCGATTTGGTGAAATTAATGAACAGTATAGTAAAGTATCCAAAAAATTATTCCATCTGATGGCTTGGACACAACCACTTTTTGCACTCATATTAAATATAGTGATTATTGCCATTATGTGGTTTGGAGCTTCACAGATTGAAACAGGGATATTAGAGCTAGGAAATCTTGTTGCTTATATAGAGTACAGTTTTTTTGCACTATATTCTTTTTTGAACTTTGCCATTGTATTTATGATGTACCCTCGTGCAGCCGTTTCAGCTACGCGTATCAAAGAAGTATTTGAAACTAAAGGTTCTATTTTACCGAACGAAAAAGGAATTACAGAAACAAAGACACATGGTTATATCCGTTTCGAAGATGTCACTTTTTCATATCCAGATAACAAAGATACTCCTGTTATAGAGAACATTTCGTTTACTGCTGATCCAGGGCAGACCGTTGCTTTTATTGGTAGTACAGGGAGTGGGAAATCAACTCTGATGCAACTGATTCCTCGTTTTTATGATGTAACAAAAGGACGTATTATGATTGATGGACATGATATACGAGATTATAATCTAAAAGCACTCCGTAAAAAAATTGGTTACATCCCTCAAACCTCTTTACTTTTCACGGGTACCATTGCGGAGAATCTCCGTTATGGTAAATGGAATGCTACTTCTCAAGAAATGGAAAAAGCGTCTGATATTTCTCAAGCAAGGGATTTTATTCAGCAAAAAGAAGAAAAATTTGAAGAGCATCTTTCAGAAGGTGGTAGCAATCTTTCTGGTGGACAAAAGCAGCGTCTTTCAATCGCTCGTGCTGTTGTAAGAAAACCAGATGTATATATATTTGATGATAGTTTTTCAGCATTAGATTATCAAACCGATATCAAACTACGAACACACCTGAAAAAAGAAACAGGAAATTCTACGGTAATTATTGTTGCGCAAAGAGTGAGTACCATCCTTCATGCAGACAAAATTATTGTAATGAATAAAGGAGAAAAGGTTGCTGAAGGAACCCATAAGGAACTTTTAAAAACTAGTCAAATCTATTATGACATTGCTTCTTCCCAAATGAGAGAGGAGGAGTTAGCATGAAGATTATAAAAGAAAAAAATGAATTACTCAGACTTTGGAAGTATCTGAACGTGTATAAGATACAATTTTTCAGTGCACTTTTCTTAACTATTGTGATGAGCATCGTCAGTGTTCTTGAACCGTATGTGCTTGGTTTGGCTATTACAGAACTAGGTAATAATGTTGCAGATATGTTGAAAAACATACCAGGAGCTGGGATCAATTATGAATATTTATTTAAAATACTTGTTATTTATTTTGTCCGAGCTCTTATATTCCAATTTACAACTTACTATTCACAAATCCTGATGGCAAACGTTGTTCAGAATTCAATGCGAGATTTGCGAAGAGATTTAGACAATAAATTAAATCATGTGCCTATCTCCTATTTTGATAGTCATCCATTTGGAGATATTCTTAGCAGAGTAACGAATGATGTAGACTCTGTATCGAATGCTTTGCAACAATCTCTCCTTCAAATTATTAATGCATTCCTAGGTATCTCTTTTGCTTTATTTATGTTGATCTTTATCAGTTGGAAACTAGCTGTTATTGCTATTTTTATGATACCTATCGCGTACTTAATTTCTCGAAAAGTATCTCAAATTTCCCAACCGCATTTTAGAAGACAAGCAAAATACTTAGGTCTGTTGAATGCTTTTGTACAAGAAAGTTTAACAGGTTTCTCAGTGATTAAACTATACGGTAAAGAAGAAGATTCCGTGGAAGAGTTCCAAAGCATCAATGAGTCTTTAAGAGAGAGTGGTTTTAAAGCTGCTTTTATTTCGGGAATGATGAATCCATTAACCGCAGTAGTTTCCAATGCAGGGTATATTGTAGTAGCTGTTCTTGGTATTTTAGAAGTGATAGCTGGAAAAATTACTCTCGGGAACGTGCAAGCTGCAGCTCAATATGTTTGGCAAATTAATCAACCAATCTCGGTTATTACTCAATTATCGGCAGTTATTCAAGCAGCAACTGCCTCTACTCAACGAATATTTGAATTTCTAGATGAAGAAGAACTTGTCCAGCAAGAAGCAGTTTCTTTACCAAAAGAGATTCACGGGGATGTTACTTTTGAAAATGTTTGTTTTAGCTATAGTGAGAACCAACCACTTATCAAAAACTTTAACGTACACGTAAAAAGTGGAGAAACGGTAGCAATCGTTGGTCCAACTGGTGCAGGAAAAACAACTATGATTAATTTGCTGATGCGATTCTATGATGTTGAGTCAGGTGCTATTAAATTAGACGGACATGATATTCGCAACTTCACTAGAGCCGATTATCGTTCACAGTTTGGAATGGTTTTGCAAGACGCTTGGTTGTATCAAGACACGATTCAAGAAAATATTCGTTTTGGTAATTTAGAAGCTTCTGATGAAGAAGTTAGGGAAGCGGCTAGAGCGGCTAATGTGGATCACTTTATCCAAACATTAGGTGAAGGGTATGAGACTACAATCAATCAAGAAGCATCTAATATCTCTCTAGGCCAAAAACAGCTTCTAACAATTGCACGAACTTTTATTGCTGATCCTAAAATTCTTATTTTGGATGAAGCAACTAGTTCTGTAGATACTCGTCTGGAGGTTCTGATTCAGAAAGCAATGGAGAAAATCATGAAAGGGAGAACAAGCTTCGTGATTGCCCACCGTCTTTCAACGATTCGAGATGCAGATTTAATTCTCGTGATGGACAAAGGAGAGATTATTGAACAAGGAACACACGATAATCTAATTAGTCAAAATGGTTTCTATTATGAACTATATAATAGCCAATTCCAAAGTGATTCAGAGTAAAAAAAGGAATGAAAGAGCCTCACAAACACTCTTGCAAAAAAAACTCCCATGTGGTTTAATAGTTAAAGAGATTCAGATAGGAATCTTACGCATGGGGGCATAGCTCAGTTGGGAGAGTGTTTGACTGGCAGTCAAAAGGTCGTGGGTTCGAGCCCCATTGTCTCCATTGTATATTTTAAAATAAGTCTTGAAACGTGATAAGGGCGGTATTCCCTAAGCGTTTTGAGGCTTCTTTTTTTGTAGTGAACATCTAATTGAACATCTAATTCTAAAAATTCACATATTCAGCAAACATTTTAGCGGTATCTTCTTTGGCTCTTTCTGTTACATGAGTGTATATATTCATGGTGGTTTGAATATCAGAATGACCGAGCCTTTCTTTTACTACTTGAATAGGAGCGCCTGCTTCAAACAATAAACTACAATGAGTATGGCGTAAACCATGAGTAGTAATTTTCTTCAAACCGTGTCGTTCTATTGTTTTTACAATAGCATTATTGACAACCGCTTGCTGAATATATTCATTCTCTAATGTACTAAAAATTAATTGGCTTCCTTTATTGGTGTTAAAGCCGAGTTTAAAATAATCTTCTAATTGTTGTTTTTTCCATTGCTTCAATATTTTTAACGTATGTTCATCAATAGAAATAATACGTACTCCTGCTTTAGTTTTTGGTGGTTGAATAATCAACTTGTTATTTTCCCCACGTGTAAGAGTCTTAGACACGCTCACAGTCTTTTTTTAAAGTCTACATCTTTCCATTCCAATGCTAAAGATTCCCCTTTGCGGAAGCCAGTAAAGGCTAATAAGCGAAAGAGGGCGTACCATTTGAAGGAAAGTTCATCATGAATACATTTTAGGAAGTGCTGTAATTCTTCTTTACTATAAAAATTTTCAAATTTATCTTCATGAACTTTCTCCATTAAACGCGGTACACTTATTTTCTTCATAGGGTTATCTCTAAGCGCTTCTATGGTAACCGCATAGTCTAAGACATTAGAAGTGTAATTCTTCATAGTGCGGTATTTTTGAAGTGTTTTGCTCCAATCATTTACGACACGTTGGCATTGTTTAATCGTAATTTTGTCTATTCTATAAGAACCAAAAGCAGGTAAGATATGGTTTTGAAATAACTCTTTTGTTTTTACTAAAGTAGATTCTTTTACCTTATGTATATAAACTGATTCTAACCATAGTTCATACATTTCAGCAAAAGTATTTACTGATTGTTTCTTAAAGCCATGTTCTTCTATTTCTACTTGTAAACGTGATAATGTGAGTTGGGCTTCCTTCCTAGTAGGAAAGCCTCTTTTTGTTGTGTACTTCTTTTTTCCAGTTGTTGGATCTACTCCTAAATAAGCATTAAACATATAAGCAGTAGAACCGTCTTTTTTTGTGTACTTTTTTATCGTTGCCATTTTTATTTTCTCCTTGTTATGTGGGCGCATATAGGAGTTAATTATTATCGTATTTACCTTTTAATTTATTAATTTCTTTTGAGGAGTTATCTATTATATCAGTAATTTCTTTGTATAATTCACTATTCACACCATTTTCTAAATAAGGTTTATTTTCATTTTTTAGTTTTTCTAATTGCATTTGTATAAAAACAATAAATCCTTTATTTGTAAAATCAGATTTGGAAAAATGTCTTGTGAGTGCTTTGCCTATTTCTTCATTAACTGAACTATCCAACATTTTTTGATTTCCATCTTCATAGAATGTATTAATAAGAGGGTTTTTCATAGATTGTTGGACAACTTCATTTGTAATTTTTTCTGCAGATTCAATTTGTAATTCAATATCTTTGGAATGTTCGAAATATTTTTTTGTAGTGTTAATTAGATAGTTTTCTAACGAACCGTAAATTAATTCATTTATCTCTATTTCTCCTAATTCAGCAATCTTTTTCAATCGTTCATTGTTGGGTAAGTTTTTACCTGTCTCCCAGTTACTTACAGTTCCACTTTTTGATTTGTCATCAATCCTTTTAGCAAATTCTGTCATACTTAATCCTAATTTTTTTCTGATACTGCGGATTCTTAATCCCACTTCTTTTGGACTGTTATTCAAAAAAAAACCTCCTTTTAAATGAAAATATTCTTATTAAATACAATATTAACCTAAAACACAAAGAATTGCAAAGTTATACTTGTAATTTGTAAAACATTACGGTATACTTTAATCACAAAGAAATACTAAGAAAAAGGAGGTATAAAAATGAATGGAATAGTAAAGTACAGAAAGTATTTAGGCTACACACAAAAAGAGATTGCTGAAATTTTTGGAATATCGAGACAAGCTTACTATCGAAAAGAGAAAGGATATACACCATTTTCTGATAAAGAGAAAATAGTTTTTAGAGATATGGTAAAAATAGCATTTCCAGATATAACGATAGGAGAAATTTTTTTAATGAAAAAGCAAAGAAATACAAAGAAATGAAACGTGGGAGGAGTAAGAATGAATAACTTACAAGTAACATTAAATGAAGAACAAACCGCAGATTTAAAGAGATACATTTTTGAACTCACAAAAGAGAGTATCGAACAGGCAAAAAAAAATGCTGGACTAGATAAGCCATTTCTAAAACAGATTCATATGAGTAATTACTTAGGTATATCAGTAAATACTCTAAAGAAATTAGAATTAGAAGGGTTGCCGAGCATTACGTTAGATGGATTGAAGCTATATTCAAAAGAAGAAGTTTCCAAATGGATTCTACAACACCAAAGATAAAATTTAATGTGGGCGCATTAAAGGAGGTGTAATTAATGATTGGATCTATTACATACCAATATCAAGATTCAAGGCTAGAAACCTTAAATAAGCTAAATGAAGCAAGTATTTATTTTGAAATATACAACTCTAAAAATCAATCATTCTTTTCACATTCAGAAATTGAACAAGTTATTGATTTACATATAGAAGAAACGAAACAAACTTTTAGATTACAGGAGATTTTAAGAAAGTATCTCGAATGTAATTTATAAGGGGGTGGAAATGTGAGTGGTTTAGAAGAAGCATATTACGGTGGGATTGTTATAGGCATGATTACGATCGTAGTAATTAGATCAATGGCAAAACTTATTTTAGAGATTATTGCAGATGTACGACAACAAAAAAACGCCTAAGGAAGCTCGAACTTCCAAAGGCGCAGATATATTTAGGAAAAATCATATACCTAATTATATCACAAAAAATGATATATAGAGGAGAAAATTATAATGGAAAACGAATTAATGAGAATACTTGATGATCTAGTGCAGAGCTTCAAGAAGTTGGCTGATGATTATGACGAAAGAGAACAAGCGACAATTACCAACGAAAAAGAAGGTGTCGCATGTTGATTCATACGTATATTGATTGTATAGAGGTTAGAAGTTTAATCGAAGAATTGGAAAATGTGCAAAAGAATATAAAAATGATGGCTTTTGTTTTAGAGGATAATCACTCGAAAATGAGACGCTATCACATAACAGAAAAAGAATACAGTATGATTTTTAGAAGAGAATTTGACCGAGATTCTATACACATACAAACATTACATAAATTATTAAGTGAACAAATTGAAAAAGCCGATGACCTAACAGAAAAAATAAGCTTTACACTATTAAAACTTATGCAAGAAGGTGGGGTTTAGATGGAATCACTTCTAAATGAAGCCCTTGAATATGCTAGTTATGGATTTAAGGTATTTCCTTTAGCTCCACTTTCAAAAATACCATTGAAGAATACGCAAGGATTTAAGGACGCTACAACCGACCACGAAACAATATTTAAAATGTTTACAGAAAACAAACACGCAAACATAGGAATATCATTTGTAGACAGTCCTATCTTTGTAGTTGATGTAGATAACCACCAATCAGACCATCAAGGAATTAAGTCATTTGATAACTTATGTGGCTATGAACCACTTCCCAAAGATGTAACGGTTGTTAAAACTGTAAACGGTGGATACCATGTATTTTTTAAAGCTCCAGCAGGAGTTGAGATTAAACAGAAAATAGGGTTTAGACCATCAGTCGATATTATTAAAAACTTTGTGGTTGCTCCAAAGAGTAAAATCCAACGAAAAGATGGATCAATAGGAATGTATGAGTTAAAAGTTGGCTCACTCAATGACATAAAGGAAGTGCCTCCAGTCCTTCTGAAAGCACTAACGACCAACGAGCAGCCAAAGTATAAAAACAGTAGACAGGGGCAAAATTACAGCAGTAACGATGGCGAAAAGAAGTACACAGCTATCTACTTAGAAAAGGTCATACAAGGGGTAGAAGAAGGCGGTAGGAATGATTGGCTAACAAACATTATAGGAACGCCATTGGCTCAAAATATGGACGTTAATTTAACGTATGAGTTCATTCATATCGTGAATCAAAATTTTGTTAGACCACCTTTGCATGACGATGAAGTCAATAAAATATTTCAAAGCATATTAAGAAGAGAACAACAGAAAGGAGGGGCTGATTAGTGAGGGAAATTCCAGCAGAGTTGAAAGCAGAAATGGAACAGTACGAGAAAGCTCAGAAGGAAGAAACGAGCAAGAAGAAAATAAAGCAACCGACTTCTTATAAAGACTTGGAGGGAAAATTAACCGAGTTAGGTATAAGAGAAAGAGAGGCTAGAGAAGAAACCGTAGGGAAGGGTAAAAACGAACAAACTATAAAACCTAGACTTGAACAGTTGGAGGTTGCTAAAATTTTAAAAAGTTATCTTCGTTTTTGTTTATTTAATCTAGAAGAAGGTACACGTTTAGCATTGTATTTACCGTTCGAGGGTGTCTATACGCAGAATGAAACATTAATAAAGAGATGTGTATTCTACCTTGAAGATACATTGACAGAGAGACAAGCCGAAGATGTGATTTATAAAATTACTAACTTGTCAATCGTGAAAGAAAAAACTAATTCAAGGTACTTGATACCAGTCAACAATGGCGTATTTAATCTAAAAGAAAAGAAACTAGAGCCATTCAGTCCAGATTATGTTTTTACTTCAAAGATAGCTACTAACTATAATGAAAATGCTAAATTAGAGGCGTATGACGGTTGGAACGTAGAGGATTGGCTCAAAGACCTATCGACCGGAGAAGATGATTTAAACACTCTTTTATGGCAGGTAATGAGTGCTTCTATGAATGGTAATTTCACAAGAAAAAAATCAATATGGCTGTATGGCGAAGGCTCAACAGGAAA
Source organism: Jeotgalibaca sp. MA1X17-3 (assembly GCF_021513155.1). Lineage (NCBI taxonomy): Bacteria > Bacillati > Bacillota > Bacilli > Lactobacillales > Carnobacteriaceae > Jeotgalibaca > Jeotgalibaca sp. MA1X17-3. The sequence continues at coordinate 1,674,882 of NZ_CP090983.1, read as the reverse complement.
GGGAACGTTTCAAGCGTTGATAACTAACTTAGTAGGCAAGAAGAACGTAGCTACTTTAAAAGTTAATCAATTTTCAGAACGTTTTGCCCTTCCTATGTTAGAAGAAAAGGTATGTTGCATAGGCGATGATGTACCCGCTCACGTTTACATTGATGATTCAAGTAATTTCAATAGTGTAATCACAGGAGACGCTGTACGAATCGAACAAAAGAACAAGCCAGCTTATTCTACTGAATTTAATATGACCGTTATCCAATCCACGAATGGACTTCCTAGAGTTCATAATACAACAGAAGGAACATACAGACGTTTCTTGATTGTCCAGTTCAAACAGACCTTCAAAGGCGACTCTGATAACTGGAATATCAAGAATGATTATATAAAACGAAAAAGCGTACTGGAGTATGTACTTCAGAAAGCCATTAATATGGATTTTGAAAAGTTTATCGAACCAAAATCTTCAGAATTACTTATGAATCAGTATCGAATTGACAATGATCCAGTCAGATATTTCAAAGTGTCTGTTTTCGACCACTTCGAGAGTACACGAATACCAGTCTATCTACTATATCAATACTATTTAGATTTTTGTGATGAGAACAAATACAAGTATATGACTTCAAGAAATTTTATAAATGCTTTTGAAAGAATCCTAGATGAAGATTGGGATAAGAAGAAGGCAAAGATTGGAAACTTCTTCAAAGAGCCATATCTTCCTAATCAATTTGACAAGAATAAAAGTTTAGAAAAACCCGAAAAAGATAAGTCATACACTTGCTTCATAAATACAAGAATCGAATTAGTAAGTTAGAAGTTCTCGAAAAGTTCTCGTAGTTCTCGAAAGGTTCTCGAAAAAAGAGCCTTCAAGAACTTTAGAACGTTGATATATAGGGGTTTGTAGACATAAGTTCTCGAGTTCTCCAAATACATCACTTCTTTATGAAAAAGATTTAATTAATTAGATTTATATATATATATAAAAAAAGTGGCTTTATTCAGGAACTCGAGAACTTTTCAATTAAGTAGTTGATGTATAAGGGTTTGTAGCGTAAAAAGTGGCTGATTTTCGAGAACTATTGGGGAACTTTTCAAGAACTTTCGAGAACTAACAAAAAAACAAAGGGGGAGAAAAAGATATGGAGAATAGAAATTTGATTTTATTAAGAGGGAAATTTGTTCATAAAACATTTAGTGGGAATAGGGTAGCACGCTTTATATTTAGAGATGAAGATTATGGCTGGAGGACTGTTTCCATCGTGAAAGAGAAACCATTCTATGAAAAAATCAAAATTAATGAACAATGTGAGATCTATGTATCAGTTGAAGGGAAATTAAAAAAGAGTTTCCGAGAAGAATATACATGCTTCAATGATTTTCATGTGGAAAGACTAGAGATGGCTTAATGATTGAATGTTGGCTAAGAATTATCTTTCCGAGAGGGAAACTTTCCAAATGTATAGGGTAAAGTAGAAAAAAATAAAAACAAAAACATAAAAAAAAGGGGATTAATAAACATGACAAACTACTATGAAAAAGAATTAGATTTTACAGGGCAGACGAAAACACACCAAATGGCAGAAATTATTAAGGGAATCAGACAAGAAGTTTCACAGTTGAAAGCAAAAAAGGAAGAGGCTCAAGCTAAGATGCCAGCGATTAAAGAAGCGTTGAATAATCTTGTTACCGATGTAGAAATCATTACGAATGACAAGGAGCGTAAGAAGGTATTGGATAAAAAGAAAGCATTGCAGGAAGAACTAAACGAGTTAGAACTCTTTGCGAATATGAATATCGAACGGTACTCAGAAAGAAAGCTTGCTAGTCATCAAGCGTTAGGACTAGAGGCAGAGAAAGAATACCGAGCTTATTACAATATGGTAAGTGTATTGGTTGATGAAGCAAGGCAGGAGATGGAGGATAAAGAACATGAATTGCTTTCACATAGGAACTCCTTACACCCTTACAACTCGATTAGAACAACCATTGATAAGTTGGCAGGGAATGAACGTAGTCGCATAAGAGCTGAAGAAGAAAAAAGAAGGCAGAGGTAGAAGCAAAGCAATCGAAGAAGACCGTCTTTACTGAATTGAAAAATGCTTCAGGTAAAATTTTACATCGTGAATAAATTGTAATCATATGATCGTTCACACATTAGGTGGCAGGTATGAACTACACAAGCAACTATAATAAATAAAAATAAATAAAAAAATAATTATTTAATAAATAAAAAAAGTGTAAGAAAAAGATTTATATATATAATAAAGTTGATTACAATATAGCCCCATAAGCTACGTAAATACGAATACATTGGGTGCCGGTGGGGGAGCTTAAGAGAATGGATTCTAAATGCTGAGAGCGGGTGTAGGTGGATAAGGAGAGGAGGTGTTCTAGTGGCAAAAGTTACAGAGATTAAGAACGATTTAGACACACAAAAGAAGATAAACGCAGAAATGAAAAGATTAAATAAGTTTTTTGAAAAGATACCAAAAGATAAGAAGGGCGTTGTTCAATCGCTTATTGATAGTGCTTCTTTCCATACTGTTATATTGAATAAGTTAGAGAAACACATTGCCGAGCATGGAACGACTAGCACATATCAAAATGGAGCGAATCAATGGGGAAAAAAACGCAGTCCAGAGGTAGAAGTCTATAATTCTATGATTAAAAATCACATGGGGATCATACGACAACTAACAGATTTAGCAGATAAAAATCACGTAGAAGAAGATGATGGCTTTGATGATTTTCTGAAAAGACGTGAAAACTTTTAATGATAATGTGATGAAAGGAGGTGTTTAGATGGCTAAAGAGATTATAGAAGTGAGATTGAGTAGACAGCACACAAAAGGCGGACAAATGGACGAAGAAACGTACAAGCGTAATATCTTCAACAAGTTCAATTTTAGTAAGTATGAAATACGACAAGCACGAAAAGAACAGCTCAAAAGTAAAGTGGAGCAAATTCTTTCCGAGCAAGTGGTATATTAATTAGAACCAATCATAAGCATATATATTATAGTGCCTCTTAACCGTAAAAGGTTGGAGGTACTTTTTATATAAACAGTAAGCATAAGGAAATATATTTTATCTTACTAGGTATGCAGAAATGTGAAGCAAATTAACTTGACAGGAGTTAAGTCAACTTAGTATAGTTATGGCTAAGGTAGAACGAAGCAGGAGGCTTACAAAATGAGTGAAGCAACCACGAACAAACAATATTTTTTTGATGATGTGAATGACTTAGTAAAACATCTTTTTAGGTTAGAAGGTAAACTTTCTCCAATCAAATTACAAAAAGCGTTGTATTTTCTTTTCGCATACTATGGTGCAACGTATGGATCAGTTCAAACAGATATAGCGAATGAAAATAAAATAGAACAAACAGAAAGCTATCCGAAGTATCTATTTAATGATTGTTTTGAAGCATGGAAGTATGGTCCAGTTATTTCAAGCGTATACAAAGAGAACAAACAAAATACCTATGAGGGTAAAGCATATACTCCTAAAGATAATAAAGAGGAAGAAGTCCTTTCCTATATCAATGAGATTTTTCAACAGTTGAATGAGATAAGCGATTTTGGACTTGTGGAAAGAAGTCATCTTGATATGGCTTGGAAAGAACCGTATTCAAAGTATAAAGCAAGACAAACTGAATCACAGACTATGAATAATGAAATCATTATTGAAGAATATAGAAACGAATACTTATAATATGACTTTTTCATTTAGTAAAGAAGAATTTCTTAAGCCACGTAGTCGTGATATAAAACCTATTCTTAAGCCAATAAAAAATAGGTTTAAAACGAAGAAGTTTGAAGAACCGAAAGAAAGATTTTTCGAGTGGTATTCAGAAGAATCAAAAAGCTCCATTATGAATGAAGAGTTAAAATTTACAAATTACTTGCCAGACACTAGTTTGAATGGAGAAGAAGAACTAAGATTAGATGAATTAAAAAATGATTTACATTGTTTGAGAATGAAACCTTATAATCATGTTACTAACGTAAAGAATAATGAAAGACTTAGAACGTTGATAAGTAGTTATGTTGAAAGTGGTATCGACCAAAATTATTTAGATTTTATATACAAGATTAATTTTACAGATTTACTTGGGAGAACTACCGCCTTTAGAGTATTCTATCTATATGAAGTTGATGGACTAGAAAATAAATATAAACATTCTATTCTTTTTATTGATCCTTATCACTTAGTAATATCTTCATCACATAAAGGTAAAGACAAACTTACTCAACTAAATGAAAATTTTGAAAAAAATAAACATAACAAAAAAGATATAAAAATATACTTAGAGAATAATAGAATGTTTGATTAACAAATGGCTGCCTTTAATTTAGGCAGTTTTTTTATTTTACGCTATCGTAGAAACGCATTCTAAGGTCATTTCAAATTAATTCATGTATAGTTATCCATAACTTTCGTTAGAATCGTTTTCTGTATATATCCTAAAATGAGAGATAAGAAACAACCGCTACAAAATATAAACCAAAGTATAAGCGGGGTAAGGTGGAAATGTTTAGAATATCAATCGTTTCATTTTAAAAAGACGAAATAAACGTGATTAGAGAGCTTTTAAGGTTTAATGAACAAAGTATATGTAATTGAAGCTGAAAGCTTTAGGGTTGCCTTATATACGGTTATTACAGGGGTATGTGCGTAAACTTATCCACCGTATGAGGAGGAAAATGTATTTCTTCAAGAACGCAATAACCAATCTCTTTCTTTAGAGAAAGAAGTACGGAACAACGCGAAAAGATAAACTAGTGGCATACGTTTACAGACAAAAAAACTTGCCTTTCTCTACTGGTATTCTAAGAGCTACACAAACGGTGTAATAATCCAATCAGAAAAGAAGAATGTTAAATATGGAAAACAGCAGGATATAAAGAGCCATACGAGGGGCTAGCAAAACTGGTACGATTGACTGATAACCAAGCGTTAAATGAAGCAGTAGACAACGCTATGAGGGTAACGATGTAGAATTGTAACACAAAGGCGTAGAAGGAGGGCTAGAATAATAACAGAAATGAAATAGCTAATACTTTATGAAATTGCCAATCTAATTTTAAAGTAGAAGAAATAAAGTAGTTAAATAGTGAGGTTGAAGCAACTGAAAGAACAAGGTGCTTTCTAGTGAGTTACACCTTTACCAATCCTCTTTTAAAAAAGGCAGAGGCTCATAAGGTACGATTGATAGAGGGAAGGTAAGAGATCACATTGACGCTCCTTTTTTGATGAAATCAAAGAGTATGATAAGCAAGTAGAGAAAGATATGAGTGAGTTTGTTAAAGCCGTACAACCTTACCTAAGTGAGAAAGACGAGCTATACGTTTTTGGTATTTAGGGAAATGCTCCCTCACACCTTGAAGTGCTTTCTCGAAAGGTAGACACATACACAGGCTTATCTTATGTAAAGGTAATTCCAGAGCAAAATTATGGCATACAAGGACTAGTGCAACCGATTAGAAGAAGACAAACGAGCTATCCGAAACGGTGGCTTTTTAGTGTAATCGTTAAATAACGACCATACAAGCGATTTAAGGGCTTCTACATGAATTGTATATAAATACATCAGAACATTCCTAAATGTTCACAGTCGTTCAATTTGCCGCCTATTTTATCACACTACTTCATTCTACTTTAAAAAGTGAACACAAAATAGCTTCTACTTCCGTCAATTGTGATTTTCTATTTTAAATCAAAAATATTAGCTATCCATTCAATATAGGTTTGGTATAATTTATAGAATGAGTTAAATAAATGTTTTGGGAGATTGCTTATGAACGTAGAAAATGAGATTAAACAACTGAAGCACCAAGTACAACTATTATACAGTAACACGCCAGTAGACCGCTTATTTTTTGAATTTGATATTACCACAGAGCAATGGCATTTATTAGATGATTTAATGAAAGAATATTCTAGATTGATTCATTTTGAACAGAGGGTTAGCCAATCTGATTTTAAAGAAAAAATTATGAAAATAGTTTCGCATTTAAATGAAGATGATCTCTTTTATGAATTACTGGAAGAATTAAGTTATGAAAGTAAATACTATGTAAGTGTATTTGAACATTTCCACCGTTAAAAAAATATATTATATGCGCCCACTTATTATTTTAATTGAACATCTAATTGAACATCTTTTACTTTAAACTGATTGATTAGTAGTGAAACATTAAAAGTTAATTTTCTTGATACAGCAAGGCTTATAACACATAGTGAACTCTATCCACTTTCAAAACAAGATACCCATTGTCTCCATCATAAATTAATAGTGAAGTCTTGAAACGTTGATAGGGCGGTGTTCCCTGTAATGCTTCAAGACTTCTTTTTTGTTTTGAATACGTTATTGAATACGCTTTGTTAAAAATTGACATATTGAGCGAACTTTTCAGCCGTATCTTCCTTTGATTTTTCTGTGACATGCGTATAAATATTCATAGTAGTTTGAATATCAGAGTGGCCAAGTCGTTCTTTTACTACCTGAATAGGAGCATCCGATTCAAAGAGTAGACTACAGTGAGTATGTCGTAAACCATGAGTAGTAATTTTAGATAAACCATTTAATTGAATTACTTTTTCAATGTGTCTGAAACTAGCATTTGGATCTATAAACTTGTTTGTAGAAGTAGAGAAAACTAATTGAGTATCATTCATTGTATTGTGGCCATACTTTAGCATGGTGATAGCTTGTTCTTTACGCCATTCTTTCAAGATGGCCAGGGTGGTTGCATCCATTGAAATCGTTCTAACACTACTTTTATTCTTAGGTGACTGGATGATAAGCCTGTTTTGTTCCCCACGTGCTAACGCCTTAGAAATGCTGACCGTTTTCCCTTTAAAGTCTATATCTTTCCATGTAAGAGCAAAAGCCTCACTCTTACGAAGTCCAGAGAAGGCAAGTAGTCGAAAGAAGGTAAACCATTCAGAAGCTAAATCTTCTTTGCAGCAGATCAAAAACGTTTGTAATTCTTCTTTCGTATAATAGTTTTCTATTACTTCCTCGTCTACTTCCTCTATCTTCTTAGGCATTACAATCTTTTTCATAGGATTATCTCGTATCATCTCCAACGTGACCGCATAGTCTAATACTTTAGAGGTGTACGCCTTCATAGAACGATACTTCACAAAACGTTTACACCATTGATTAACAACTAACTGACACGCTTTAATACTGATTTTATCTATTTTAGATGTTCCAAAAGCAGGTAAGATGTGCAAGTCAAACAATTCTTTTGTTTTAACCCTGGTAGATTCTTTTACGGTGTCTTTATATGCAGATTCATACCAAAGAACATAAAGCTCTTGAAAGGTAGTTTTATTTTGTTTTTGGATACCGTTCTCTTCAACATCTACCAATAGTCTAGACTTTGCAAGAGAAGCTTCTTTCCTTGTGCTAAACCCTCTTCTTGTAGTCCTTCTTTGCTTACCAGTTAGAGGGTCAACACCTAAGTAAGCAGTGAACATAAACGCCTTAGAGCCATCTTTTTTTAAGTATTCTTTAATCATGGGATCTATCCTTTCTTATTCCACGCCAAGGATTAAGGGTAAAGGATGAATAAGATTTATTTGATTCTTTTTTTCTTTAATAGGAAACTATCATGATCCATATAAGTAATATAAAAAGGCTTTTTACCTTCAAGAATTTCTATCAATTCATTTAGGTCCACTTCTATACTAAAATTATTTGCCTTAGTGCTAAGTTCATCTATATTTTCAACTTCTAAAGTATTAAAACTATCTTTTTTCATCATGACTATATTACTAGGTAGTATATCTTTAGCGTTTTGAAGAACATATTTTTCAACAAATTCACGATTAGTGCTAGTTTGAAGATGGAGGGGTAACTCATTGTAAAAGCGTTTTATTATGAGACTAAGCATAAGTTTCTTAGACTCTATTTCTAAATCATTAGAATCAAATCGTAGCTTGAAATGAGCGTTATATAAATTGTTAAGTGCATCTATTGATTCATTCAATATTTCTAATGTTTCATGATAAATTTGTTCATTCATGCCATCAATCAACTCAAATTGAACTTGCGAATCCGTTTGAAAACATAAGAAAAAGTAATTATAAGTCAATTCTTCCGAGTCTATATTAATTTTTTTAAAGTAGTTCGATTTTAAAAAATCATTTGACAGTTCTTCAATGCTTTCAATAATTTGAAGAATCACAGTTTTATCATCTTGTCTTTTTCCTACTACATAATCTAATAGCCTTTCTTTTGAAAGATTATATATTTCTTCGTATTCAGTATATTTATAAGGGAAAAAGTCGATTTCTCTTTTTATTTGATTAAATACTTCTTTTTCTTCAGTTTGTTTAAGTTCTTTATTCATTTTTTTTAATGAGTCAGTAATACCGGTATTTATTATATCTTCAGTACTTCCGTATGAAAGTTCATCAACAGACATATTTCCAATTTCAGCAATAGTTTTCAGGGTAAGATCATTTGGTATATTTTCACCTTTTTCCCATCTGGATACGTTACTTTTTCCAGACCTGATTGCTCCTTGAGTTTTTGAGTTTATTTTTTGAGCAAATGATTCTAGTGTATCTTTTTCATTTACTCTAATATTTTTAATCCTTTTACCTAAAGCATTTTTATTTATTTCCAAAGCAGTCACCTCCTGTGTTTAAAAAGATTATATCACTTTGTACCTAAAGTTGAAAGTATTGCTTGTAAAAAATTAAAGATAATGGTATATTATAAACACGAAGTACCTAAAGTTGAAAAGGGAGGTAGTTGAGAAATGAGTAATGTTGCAAAATTAAGACGTTTTAAGGGAATGACTCAAACTGATATAGCTGTGATGCTAGATATATCATTGCAAGCTTACTTTAGGAAAGAAAAAGGTTATGTAAATTTTACTGATAAAGAAAAAATTTTCCTTAAAGAGTTTTTTTCTGAGGAATTTCCCAATATAACAATTGATACTATTTTTTTTAGCCAAGAAGTACCTAAAGTTGAAAACTGAAAAATGGTAAAGGAAATAAAAAAACATTTTAAAAATGGTGAGTCTAAATGGATAAGAAACATAAAGAGGAAATGAGGTGTAAACATGGAAAAAACAAAGGAGCTAGACATTTCACCACGCTTAACGGTGTATTTACCACCAGACATAGAAAAGGCCGTATATAACGATTTTTTGACCTTATCAAGGTATGCGGTAGAAGAAGCTACTAAGAATGTAACTCTTAATACAAGATATCTAAATCAGCAGCAGTTATGCGAGTACTTTAAATGTGGGGTAGATGTAATAAGAGAATGGAAAATGAAAGGGTTAAAGAGTTTTACAAAAGGAAAAGAAATAATGTTCGATTTGAAAGATGTTGCAGATTTTCTTGATACACAAAAAAACTAAAAATCCACGCCAAGGATTAAGGGTAAAGAAAAACATACCGTTAATTTTAACGAGATGTATATAAAGAAGGAGGTGACGAACATGGAGTATACACTAATCTATCTAGCAGGTGGGATATCCGTTCTGTTAACTAAATGGATAGGAAAGAAGATTTATCAGAGTTTGGAGGAATAAGCATGGAAAACGCAAAAAAAGCCCTAGCAACAACAGGAATTGTTAGCTAAGGGCAAAAATTCTTTAGAAAAATATCTACTTCAATTTTAGCACAAAAAAAGCACAAAAAACAAAAAAATATATATGAATGGGAGAAATTAAAATGACAAACGAAATGAAAATCAAAAACGCAAAAGATATAGCTGAGGAATTGAATGTGGTAGATGGGTTTATAGATACATTGGTATTTATTTTAGATGAGAATCACGAGGACCTGGTGAAAACCACTATGCAAAAAGAAAATGCCCCTATGTGGCTTGCACATGAATTTAATAGAACAAGTGATCACATGGCAAATATTCATCATATGTTAAGAAAAAATATAATTAAAGCAGAGAAATTAAGAGAACAGCTTATTGATACATTAGTTAAGCCGAGTTCGACTAATTAATTAGAATACTGATACTTGTTAATGAAAAACAGTGAAGTATATCTGATAAATAGTAAGCACAATCTCATTAAGGGTATGTGCTACTAAACGACCTAATGCGGTGTATCGCCCCCTCAGGTCAAACAAATATGTAAAGGGGGTAACGAATTGCTACCTCCTTCATAACCGAGAAAAAAATCTTTAAAAATTAATAGAGGTGATTAAAAGTGGCACAAAGAAGGATGTTTAGTAAAAAAATAACAAAAAGCGCTCGTTTTCTAAGGATGCCCTCAAGCACACAAAACTTATATTTTCATTTAGGTTTAGAAGCAGATGATGATGGTGTTGTAGAAGCTTTTACGGTACTAAGAATAACTGGTGCTACAGAAGATGATTTAAGAGTTCTAGCTGCTAAAGATTTTATAGTTGTACTTAATGAGGATCTAGTTTCTTTCATTACTGATTGGACTGAACACAATAAGATAAGAGCAGATAGAAAAGTTGATACTATTTATAAAGATTTACTTATACAAATGCTACCAGACATAGAAATTAAGGTTAGAAAGCAACGTTCAGATGTAAAAAACATCGAGGACAACCAATGGACAACCAAAGGACAACCAAAGGACGGCATAGGTAAGGTTAGGTTAGGTAAGGATAGGTTAGGTAAGGATAGGTTAGATGAGGTTAGTCTAAATCAGAATTCAGAAAACAATGAATTAAAAGAATCATCCAAAACAAACAACAACGACAACAAACCTAATCCTTTATCATTCTATGAAAATAATGGTTTTGGAACTTTATCACCTATTGTACGAGACAAGATAGAAGCTATCTCAAAAGATTTCATACAAGAAGGATCATCAGAACAAGAAGCAGATGAATTGATTATTAAAGCATTAGAACTATCTGCTATCAATAATGTAAGAAAATGGTCTTATGCTGAAAAAGTACTCATTAATTGGAATAACAAAGGACATAAGACCGTAAAAGATGTGGATGCAGCAGAAAAGAACTATCAGAGTAGAAAAGGAAATAACTCTTATAACCAACTGAATAAAACTACTCCAGAAGAAGACGAGGAAACAAAAGAGTTTGTAAGAAGAAGTAAAGAACGATTAGCAAAAGAAGTAGCGAAATACAAACCAGAAGATTTTGATGATTTCTTTTAGGAGGATTCAACCATGACAAATTATATAAAAAAAATTCAAAAAGATATTTTTAATGGAGAACCTATAAGAGATTTATATCTCTTAACAGAAGAAGTCTGTAACAATACGGACGTTCATGCAGGAAGCTATAAAAAGTTTTTAAATCTCGAAACAAAGGAACTGACCTGTCCATGTTGTGTAGGAGCAGAAAAGAATGAAGATATGACAGAATTACTATCAGAAAAGGCACATCATTTTAATGCTGATGAAAAAAGAGCTTTCTTTAAGAGATATTCTATATACGGAAGTAAGGCATTTGTTGATAAAGGGTTTAAAGACTATCAGACACCTACACAAAGAGAACGAGATGTAAAAGCAAGCGTTTCAACTCTTACGAGACAAATTTCAGAAGGAGAAATAAAAAATTCTTTCTTCTCCGGTAACCCTGGTACAGGGAAAAGTATGTTAGCACATGCTTCAGCAAGTAATATCAGTACTAAATCAGAACAATATTCAAGACAGCTATCTTGTATGTTTGTAGATTTTACAACCTTACTAGAATTAATTATTGAATCGTATAACAATAAAGCAACTGACAAGAAAACAGATGCCTACTATCTCAAACTAATGAAAGAGGTAGATGTTCTATACATAGATGATATTGGTACAGATATAGGCAAAATGGACACCTCACGAGGTGCAAGCGACCATACAGTTAAAACCCTATTCAAGGTCATAAACGCTAGAGACGGTATAAAAAGCACCATTCTCACTTCTAATTTATCCTATGATGACTTTAAAAAAGCGTATGATCCTAGAATTTCATCCAGGCTATCACAAAACCTATCTGTTATAGACTTTGATGGTATAACGGATAAGAGACCTAATTTCTTTTAAATAGGGTAGCTAAGTATGTATGGCGAAATAAATATCAAAGATTTTCTTCTTTGATAGATATTAACAGAATTGAAAATCATTTGAATGAGATGTAATTTCACTTTTAAAAGATAGAGGGTGTAAGGGTGGCGGTTGTAGAAAAAAGACCAATAGATAAGGGGCAAATCATTCATTACTTTAACTTATCTAAGTGTATTAAAGATACAAAATTAAGGAAAGAACTAGCAGGAGTACATTTTTATGATCAGAATTTTTATACTCGTATAGGAGAACGTTTTGATGAAACGCAAACCATTGCTTTTAGAGTTGAAACAGAAGTAGTTAATCATGTTGAATACCTTTATACATTAGATAGAAGGGTAGAGGAATTAGAATTCAAACAGAAGCATTTTAACCGCTTTTGGGGAACTCTTACTGACACTATGAAGGAATACTACTCTTTACGTTTTGATAGCACAAAGGGTAAACCAGAGGATAAAGACCAGTTGTTGGATGATTTTATAATAAGCGAAATTTTAGAGATTGAAGAAGCAGCTGGATACAATATTTATAAAAAAGAGGTAACAGATCAGTTACTTAATTTTCCAGAAAAAATAAGGAGATCATTATTAAATAAAAAAAGGAAAAATTGATAAAGATAGAATTAAAAATAAAAGCGCCCTCTCCCCGGCAAAGAAGAAAGTGGCACTTAACAAAACAAACTCATTCTCCTACTTTGGACGGTAAGGAGTGAGGTAGCATAACAAACCTAAGATAGGCAATAAGAGAATCTACACCAATAGATGATGTGTTACAGGTTTACAGTTGAGTAAGAATCTTTAAAGAAATATAGATAATAATTGGAGGCAAAGATGAAAAAATATACACGAAGCTACTTGAGATCATTGTTAAAAGAATATCCTTCATTTGATAGAACAATAGCGAAGAGAAAAGAAACTTTCTTCTATCCAGATGTGAGAAAACAGGATGAAAATGTAGGTGGTGGCAAAGGTTCATTCATAAGTAACCCTGTGGAGACAGTAGGAATAAAGATTGTGGATGATAAAGAAATTCTTATGTATGAACGACATAAGGAAGCTATCGAGGAATCTATCAATCAATTACAACCAACTATGCAAACGATTATAAAGAAACGTTACTTCGAGAATCTAAATCAGAATGCGGTAGTAAAAGAGTTAGGAGTGACTATAGCCTTCATAAGAATTAGTGAAGAGCAATGCTTAAAAACATTATGTAGAAGTTTAGGGCTTATGGAATAGAACCATAAGAGGGGTGCTGCATTAGATTGTTATTGCAGGAAGTAAAATATTATTTAGAAATAAAAGAACTAAAGGTGGAATAGTATGGAACGAAAAATTGAGGAAAACACACGAATAGCTTTCATTATGCAGGGGCAGTTTATAGAACATAAGCACAGTGGAAAAAACGAAGATATATATATACTTGATCTAGGAAAAGCAGGACATTTATACGTTAGTGTTTATAAAGAGGATGTTAAGAAAATCATTCTGAATGAACCCTATGAATTAAGACTAAAGCTATATGGGAAGTATAGAGAAAATGGTGCAGGGCGTACCTATTTAAATAACATGATTAAAGTTTATGACTTAAAAAAAATAAAAGAAAAAAAGGGAGAAAACTAACATGTGAATCCCTACCTCTAAACTAGACACCTAAAAAAACAGGTTCATACTGCCCATAGAAGATGGTCTCGATAAGCAATCGGGGTCATCTTCTTTAATTTTTTTGGTAGCGGCGATGATTGTAAAATTCAATATATTCTTCTACGGCATACCACAGGTCCTGAAGTGTCTCTTGTTTTTCAGATAGGACGATATCCTTCATATGACCAAAAAAGGATTCCATAGGAGCGTTATCCCAGCAGTTGCCCCTCCGGGACATGGACTGCGTCAAGCCCATTTCTTCAACCTTTTTCTGAAAGGTTGGGTGTGTATAATGGACACCTTGGTCCGAGTGAAAGTATCGTTCTGTTTCTAGAATATCTTGTTGGATCACTTTGGGCAGTTTTTCCAACGTCTGATATACCAACCCCATTTTCAAGCTTGTAGAAAAGTGATGGGCAACGATTTCTCCCGTTGCACCGTCTTTGACAGCGGAAAGATAGGCTGTTTGACCGTTCCCGTATGGAAGATAGGTGATATCTGTCAGGAGCACTTTATATGGAGTTCCGCAGTCAAAATGCCGATTCACCAAGTTTTTCTTGGTTTTGTGCTCCTGCGTAGCTTTCATGATTTTTCGGTAAGGTTTTGCTTTTCTGATTGGAGAAATAATGCCGTTCATGCGTAGAATCCTCCGGATTTTCTTGTGATTCATTACCAGGTTATACTCATTTTCCAGAGTCATTTTAATCTCTTCGATTCCGCATTTTTTCTTATCAAGAAATACGTGATAAAGTAGTTTGTAGTCAGCCCAATCGTTTTCGTACTTCTCCATGCGATTTACTTCAGTTTTTAGCCAATAGTAATATCCACTCCGACTGACTTCGGCAATTTCGCAAAGATGTTTCACCATGTTTTTGAGTTGATACTCACGAATGATGTGATTGATCAGTGTATACCGCTCATTGGTCTTTAGGACGGCCTTTGTCCCGTTTTTCACGCTCCTTTCGTGAAGCTCTAATTTTTTTACTAGTGTGAGGTTTCCTTCAAGATAGGCGATGCGAGCGTTAGCTTTTGCTAATTTATCTTCCAGGGATACCCCTTGGCTCCCGATTGGCCCCGGCCCCTTACCACGCGTCTCTTGAAGAAAGCCATCCTGACCTTGCTTCGCCATGCTTTTCTTCCAACGTCCCAACGACTGATGAGCCTTTCCCTCCCCGATTAGCGATGCTGGAAGCCCCGCCTCTTCAAAAATGACCGTTGAGGTCATGCCCGTTTTACTTTGTTCTATGGCTTTGATTTTGAATGCTGATGAGTAGGTAATACTTTTAGAAGAAACACTTTTTATATTTAGATTTCTCTCCAGTATTTCAATTTCTTGTTCCGTATATATTTTTTTGCTCATGTGGTGACCTCCGATTCCAAACTGTTCCATTAGAGTATAACGAAAAAACAGATAAAAAATAACCCGAAAACGAGAACACTCTTTTTTTGAGTGTCTAGTTTTCGGGTAGGGATTCAATGACTAAACAATACTTTGAGAAAGAACTAACACTAAAAGGACAAAAGAACTCTTATAAATTTGCTGAAGAAGTAGAAAAGGTAGTAGCAGAAGTCAAGCAATTACAGGAGAAGAAAGCAGAAGCCTTGCAACAAATTCCACTCATTAAAAAGGAAATGCAGAACCTTGTCACAGATGTAGATATTTTAACCAATGAAACAGAACGTAAAAAACTATTGAAGAATAAGCGAGAACTACAAGAACAACTGGACGAGTTGGAACTCTTTGCACCAATGAATATTGAAGCGTACAAGGTTAAGAAGCTGAATAAGTTATATGAGTTAGGAGAGCAAGCAAGTAGCGAGTACAGGGCATATGATGGCATGGTAATGCGAATAGTAGAGGAAGCAGAACAGGAACTAGAGGATAAGAAACAAGAACTCTTTCATGCTAGAAATAATTTACATCCTTTCATTAAGTACTACAGTTTACAATCAGATATGCGAAACAAAGAGAACGCTAAGCGAGAACAAGCTGAGCGAGTAGAAGCAGAACAAAACAAAACGAAAAAAACTTTAGAGTTTGATAAGCATGGTAACCAAGTGGGAGGACTATTTACTTGGCAGTAAGGGGATAGCCCCCATATTTATTTTGAAACGTGAAAGCTCTGGGACCGGTGGGGGGAGCTTAGAAGAACGCACAAGTCATTTTTACAAGCCCCCTACCCCTAAATAAGTAGAATGCAAAAAAGGTTTGATACATGACAATAGTTACAGATATTTAGATTGATTTATCCTTATAAAAGAATATTAACGAGGAAATACAACGATTAACTCGATTATTGGAAAAGTTATCTAAAGGTAACTAGAGGGGTTCGGAAACGCTCCAAGCATAAGATTACAATTATATATTTTTAAAAAAAGTGACATCATTAAGCAGCTAGCTGATTTGATTGATAAAACAGGGGTAGAAGAAGATGACGGTTTCGAAGACCTCTTAAATAAACGTAATTCTAATTGATGTTCATAAAACAATCTTATTTCAGATATTAATAAATATTTAAGGAGTGATAAAACTGATAGTAGAAAATAAAAAAGAATACAGAAATGTATCCTCGATACAAACAACATTAGAACCAAATAAAGATTTTTTAGTTGAAGGATATGCAACCACTTTTGAACCGTATGAACTATATGAAATAGATGGCGTGAAATTTTATGAAAAGATTGAGCGTAACTCTTTTAATGGCGCTGATATGTCTGATATTATCATGCAGTACGATCACACAGGGCGAGTTGTAGCTCGAAAATCAAATGATACCTTATCTGTTGTACCTAATGATTATGGTTTACTTATAAAAGCCGACTTAAGTAAAAGTAGTGCTGGTAGGGAACTTCATGAAGATATAAAAAGTGGATTAGTTACTAAAATGTCTTGGGCATTTACAGTTGCCGAAGAAGAGTATGACAAAGAAAAACGTACACGAATCATTAAGCGCATAAAAAAGGTATATGATGTATCGGCAGTTAGTATACCAGCTAACGATCAAACTTCTATAAATGCTAAATCTTCCAGAAAAGAAGATAAAAATAAAAGCATTACCGAAAGAAAAAGACAAAGGCTAAAATTAAAAATGATGCTCATGGAAATGGATGATATTTAAATTAAAAGGTGGTGAGACAAATGGCTAAAGAATTAATAGAAGTTAGATTGAACAATCAACATACAAAAGATAATCAAGTTGATGAAGATGTTTATATGGGATCCTTGTTAGCAAAGTTTGAATATGGTAAAAAAGAAACACGCCAAGATAAAAAAGAACGTATTAGAAATAAAATTGATAAGATTACTATTCAATAGAAGATATAAAAAAAGTAGAATGGTATGAGAAGAGAAAAGAAAAAGTATTAAGTTTGATGAATAACACGAAGTAGCCCTTAACCGTAATTGGTTAGGGGCTTTTTATTTATATGGAAGGTGTAGAAGGGCGTAAATAAGCGTTTTAAGATACTTAAAGTGTCGCATGAGTTAAACCTTGATAAAGCCATTTGTTCAACGACAGCCTACCTTATAATCAACCTCACATCACTTTAAGTAGGTGTTCTAATAGGCTTTAACCCATTTATGGCGTTAAGTAATGTAACTTGACAGAAGAGATGGCAAAACATATAGTTAAGTTAAGAGAAATAAACAAAAAGGGGCTTTTAAAATGGAAGTAACCATAAAAAGCGATTATATTTTCACCAATATAGAGGATTTAATAAAGCATTTATTTAGTTTAGAAAGAAGTCTTTCTCCTATTAAATTACAAAAAGGATTATACTTTCTTTTTGCTTATTACGGAGCAACTTATGGATCAATAAAAAAAGATTTAGATGATAATAACAAAATTGAACAAGCAGAAGTCTACCCTAAATATTTGTTTAAGGAGGATTTTGAGGCATGGAAGTATGGTCCTGTGGTCTCTAGTGTTTACGCAGAAAATAAGTTTAATCAATATGAGGCTAAAGAGTATACTCCTAAAGATAATAAAGAAAAAGAAGTCCTCTCTTATATCAATGAAATTTTTAAACAACTAAATGAAATAAGTGATTTTGGACTTGTAGAGAGAAGTCATCTTGATGAAGCATGGAGAGAACCGTATTCAAGATACGAATCAGACAATAAAGAATCACAAATTATGGATAAAGATTTAATTATCGAAGAGTATAGAAAAGAATATTTGTAATATGAATTTCTCATTTGATAAAGATTCGTTTCTTAAACCAACTAAACGAGATATAAAGCCTATTCTCAAGCCTTTAGAAAATAGATTTAAAACAAATAATTTTGAAAAACCAAAAGATAGATTTTTTGAATGGTACGCAGAAGAGTCAAGAGGTTCTATTTGTGACGAAGATTTAAAATTTACTAATTTTTTGCCACAAAAAAGTTTAGGTGGAGAAGAAGAAATAAGGTTAGATGAAATAAAAAACGATTTAAACTGTTTAAACCAAAAACCATATTATCTTGTTCATGGTGTAGAAGGAAATAAACGACTTAGAGAAATAATAAGCAGTTATGTAGAAAGTGAAATTGATCCTATGTATACTGATTTTGTGTTTAAGGTAAATTTTACAGATTCATTAGGCGGAACAACTGCATTTAGAGTATTTTATTTATATCAAGTTGATGGTTTAAATAATATTCATAGACATTCAGTTCTTTTTATTGATCCGTACCACTTAGTTATTTCTTCACAACATAAAGGAAAAGATAAACTTACTCAGTTAAATGAAAACTTTGAAAAGAATAAGCGCAACTCAAAAGATATAAAACTTTATTTAGAGAATAAGAGAATGTTTGATTAATGAAGTTACCTTTTTATAAGGTAGCTTTTTTAATACGTAAAACTATATTGTAGAAACGCATTCTAAGGCTGTTCTAGAATGATTCATGTATAGTTATCCGTAACTTACCTTAGAATCAACTTGTATAAACATAGCAAAAAGAGAAGTACCGCTAAAGAATGAATAAAGCCATTCAGGTATTTTTATGCTTATTTCTATAATTAGTGGTAGACTTTTTTGTCCTTAACCTTCAAGAGGGTAGACACGTCTAATCAATAGATGGATCTGTATCCATTAGATGACCTAGCGATTTGCGAGGTCATGCTAAAGGGGGAACGAATCGTTATGTCCTTTTTAACAAGAAGATAAGCTGACGCACTGAATCAGTGCGTTACAGGGTGTCGCGTTTTGCTACCCCTTATCTAACGTCGTGAAACACGACTGCAGGTAATGAGCCGAATTTTCGACCGATTGATTTTTGATATAGAATCTAAAAGGTGTGTCCAATTTTGGACACACCAGGTAAGTCAACTTAATTAATAAAAGACTATAAATAGAGATGTGGGAAAAATTTCCCATATCTTAGAACATTAATTCAAAATCTATTAAATAATAGTGTTTTTTACCATTATTGAGTATTTAGCTAGTTTTTTAAAGAATAGATATGAATTTTGACGAATTAACGGCTTTTTTCTCTTAATTTAAATTAAGATGGTATTTATTAAAATAGTATTTTTGAAGATTGAATAGAAAAGATTGTAATGAATTAATAGAAATGATTATACTATTCTTGTAAAGAGAGGATTATTGGAAATATGGCTACCCTCTGTCCTCAATTTGGGTACGCAGCTTATCTCCTAAGAGAGGGCGGTTAAAAATATGGCTGTCCTATAAACATTTTCTCAAAATTGAGGACATCTATATTATTTATCGTTGCGGAATTTTCCGCAGTGAGTATAAACATCTCTCCAAAATTGGGGAGATCTATTTTTATAGGGTGGTAGTTTACCAGGTCATAAAGTGGGAACGTGTCTTTTCCTCCTAAATGTATTAAAGGTTAATATTCATACCCTCCAAAATGGAAGGTATGAAGGTAAGGGCTAACGTACAGAAACAGTACCGCAGGAAAAACAGATATTTTTTAATGACCTAACGAATCGTTATAACAGGTATACTTTAAAACATAGCTAAATAATAGAAAAACTTCTTACTTTATATGATTTGAGAAATGAGCTAAATAGTAGAGCCTAATTTTCGGCTGTACTATGATAATATGTTTAAATGATATGGATGTGGTTAAGAGAGGTTGCGGAATTTTACGCAGACCTAATTCTTCTATGATGTGGTTAAATTGGATGTAAAAAGTTGTTTGATTATTAACATTTTGAAAATTAGAAAGTAAATAATAGCAGTTTATAAAAACTATCCATTCAACCGAACTAATCTATTTTGCATAGAAGATTTACTCTCAATCCTTGGCGTGGAATATAAAATGAATACGTTATTGAATACGTTTATGATAAATTACTAGATATCTACAGGATATTAGAAACGTATTTCTTCTATATATAGGTGGCTTTATCAACCAATGAAAAGCACTAGAAAACAGTACCCTAAGCCCCATTGTCTCCATCATCGTTTAAAGCTTATACACAGGAATTAATTCTTGTTGTATAAGCTTTTTTTGTTATGAATCTTGACCACCTTCATGACCACCAACCAAAGTAGCTCTTTTGATTGCAGTTCCTCCCTTAGTAAGGCTACTTGCATGGACAAGGGAAGGATAGCCATATCGTTTTCTAATTCGGTCGATAGTAAGCTCCAACTCTTCCTGTACAAGTGTAGATTCAGGAGGTTCGAAAAGATTAAATTGTAAAAGTGATTTTGGAGCAATTTTCCCGCAACTAATTCCAATCGTTTGGACCGGTTCGCCCTGATAGTAGGTTCTAAAGATAGATAAACAAGTCTCTACAATAAGTTTACTATTGGAAGTGGGGTAAACTTTTATTTGATGAGAGAACCCTTTTTGCATTATTTCTTTAGAAAATCCAATGCTGAGATGAATGACATTAGTTTCTAGGTTATGACTACGAAGACGAGCAGCGACTTGATCGGCCATCTCTCTGATTACTACTTCTAACTCGTAAGCATCTACGTATACTCGGTGTAAAACTTGACTCTTACTGAACGCCTTAGAAGAAGGAAGGAATCGTGTAGATAGTCTACTCCTATCGATTCCATGTGAATGGAAGAAAAGTTGTTCACCGATTACTCCGTATCGTTTCCGCAAAGTAGGCAAGTCCGCTTGAGAGAGTGAATAAACAGAAGAAATTCCTAACTCAAATAAACTTTTTTCTAAACGACTTCCTATTCCCCACATTCCTGACAGTTTTGGTATTGTCCAAACTTTTTCGATGACATCTTTGTACCGCCACTCTGCAATATATGGTTCCTTATTTTTTGCTTCATGGTCAAGAGCTAATTTGGTCAAAAGAGGATTTTCTCCAATTCCAATTGTAGCAACTAAACCGAATTGATCATGGATTGCTTTTTGAATTTTTTCAGCAATCTGAAAAGTGCTTCCATATAAACCATGAGAGTAACTAACGTCTAAGAATGATTCATCAATACTATAGATATGTAAATCATCATCGGTTACAAAATTCCGGTACAAATGATTAATCTTTTGATTCATTTCTAAATATTGAGACATATGAGGAGAAACAGCATGGATGTTTGTGGAAGGAGGAATTTCGTATCGCCTGGATCCTGTTTTAATTCCATAATTTTTTTTAACAAGTGGAGAAGCAGCTAAAATAAGACCGCCTGCATTTTCCTGACGACTAATTACTGCTATATAAGCGTCTAATGGATGAATGTTTCGTTTGACCGCCTCTACAGAAGAAAAAAAGGATTTGATATCAATACAAAGAATATCGCGCGATGGTTCATTTGAATAATCAATATAGAACATAGTCATTCCTCCTTCTCTCCATTATAGGAACATACGTTCTTTTTGTAAATAAGAAAATTCTCTTGCCCTAAAAGGAAACAAGAGAATAAAGATTATTCTATAATGGTAACTTCGTCTTTTAAAGCAAAAGGATCTTTTTCGTTGATGTAATCGTAAAACATTACTCCGTTCAAGTGATCAATTTCATGTTGTAAAACAATTGCAGGATAACCTTTAAAACGTTTTTTATAGGACGTTCCATTTACGTCAAAGTAAGTAACGGTAATTCGGCTGTGACGTACAACAAATCCAGGAATTTCTCGGTCTACGGATAAGCAACCTTCCCCATCTTTTAGACAAGCACTTTCAACAGAATGGCTAATCACTTTAGGATTAATCATGACTTGCTTCAAAGCAGGAGGATCATCTTCATATTCTCCAGGGATTAGTAAAGCAATCATTCGTTTTGAAAGAGCCAACTGAGGAGCAGCCAAACCAACACCGGCACGCAACTCATATTTTTCTGCAAGTTCATCATCTTGACTATTTTCTAAAAATTCCATCATGTCTGCAGCAAGCTTTTGATTCTCTTCCGTTAATGGAAAGCTAATTTCTTCCGCTTTTGTGCGTAATGCGGAGTGACCCTCGCGGACAACATCGTCCATTTTAATCATATCTATCAATTCTCCTTTTCATTTTTATTATGAATACAATGACAACTGTTTTTTTCATTTATTCATAATACTACATTCCTAGATAAAAAGCGAAAAGAAAAGTCGTTGTTATTTATCAAAAAGAACTGTAAAATGGTAAAAAGATTAAAAATCGATGATTGAATGGAAAGAAGGGATCAGATGATGTCATCAATTGAATATATTGAGAGTGTCTATCAAAAATTAGAAAAAAGAGATTCACATCAAAAAGAATTTCTACAAGCAATAAAAGAATTCTTTAATACGATTCAGCCCGCAATAGAGAAAAATCCGGAAATCATCAAGTGGAATCTATTAGAACAAATAGTAGAACCAGAGAGAATTTTTTCTTTTCGTGTTCCTTGGCTAGATGATCAACAAAACGTTCAAGTAAATAAAGGGTTTCGTGTTCAATTTAATTCAGCGATGGGCCCGTATAAAGGTGGACTCCGTTTTCATCCTACAGTCAATGAAAGTATTTTAAAATTCTTAGGTTTTGAGCAGACCTTTAAAAATAGTTTAACTGGATTACCGATTGGTGGTGGGAAAGGTGGAGCAGATTTTGATCCTAAAGGGAAATCAGAAACAGAAATCATGCGTTTTTGCCAATCCTATATGACCGAACTTCAAAAGTATATTGGACCAGCGACAGATATTCCAGCAGGAGATATTGGAGTAGGGAAAAGAGAAATTGGATATCTCTATGGACAATACAAACGTTTGAATGGCGCACACTCAGGAGTTTTAACCGGAAAACCCATTCTATTAAATGGAAGCTTAGCAAGAACGGAAGCAACTGGGTATGGATTGATTTATTACACAGAAGAAATGTTACAAGCAAATGGAAAATCTTTTCAGGGACAGCAGGTTGTTATTTCTGGAAGTGGAAATGTAGCAATCTATGCTGCAATGAAAGCACAGGAGTATGGAGCTACAGTAGTGGCTGTTTCCGATTCCAATGGATACATATATGATTCAAATGGTATTGATCTATTGTTATTGAAAGAAATAAAAGAAGTGAGACGGGGGCGTCTTACAGAATATGCAAAGGAAAAAGAGTTATCAACCTATCAAGAAGGTAGTGTATGGGATTTAGAAACAGCCTATGACATTGCTCTGCCTTGTGCCACACAAAATGAAATTGATCGCTATCAGGCAGCTACGCTAATAAAAAATGGAGTGTATTGTGTAAGTGAGGGAGCAAATATGCCCAGTTCAATAGAAGCAATTGAATTATACCAAGAAAATAATCTTCTTTATGGACCATCTAAAGCTGCAAATGCAGGTGGAGTAGCTACCAGTACATTGGAAATGGCACAAAATGCTCAACACAGCCATTGGAGCTTTGAACAAGTAGATGTAGAACTGAAAAAAATTATGATTAATATTTTCAAGCAAGTAGAAGACACTTGTGTAGAATATGATCTAGGTAGAAATTATTTAGCAGGTGTAAACATCCACTCTTTCTTAACAGTAGCAGAAGCGATGATAAGCCAAGGTGTTG
The DNA here is from genome assembly GCF_021513155.1 of Jeotgalibaca sp. MA1X17-3. NCBI lineage: Bacteria > Bacillati > Bacillota > Bacilli > Lactobacillales > Carnobacteriaceae > Jeotgalibaca > Jeotgalibaca sp. MA1X17-3. The sequence continues at coordinate 1,651,264 of NZ_CP090983.1, read as the reverse complement.
TTTAAAAATAACTTCTATAAATCAATAGAAACACATAAAAACTGTACTATTTAAGAGGATTGAGAACTGCATTGTCAGTTTTCAGTTCTTTTTTTCAGTTTTTTAAATAAAGATAAAACTACAAAATGAATAAACTAGTTTAAATTAGAATTTTCTAATCTGTAAATGTGATTAGAAACACAAACAATCTATTTTTAATAGAATGATTATTATATAATGATCATAGATTAATCAAATAAAAGAAAGGAAGTTATACTTAAAAATAAGTGAAAAAAACTGTTACAGGAATATTTTGTTAAATTTACAAGCTTTTTAAAGATTATTTTGTAACAGTTTGAAAGTTGAAATAGAACAGAGAGTCTGAAAAAGAGATTTTCCGTGAGTTGTCTAAATTTAATGGAGTCTAGAAAGTGACTTTCATTGTTCGTTATTTTATACACAAAGAAGATGATAAAACCGATTTCATCCCTTACACATCAAACAGAAAAATAAAAAGTAAAACCATTCTGTTGCAATTGGTATGGGACCGTGGTACATTTAAATGGTGATATTAAGAAGAATAATACAGCTTGAAAAAACTGTATGAAAATCTTTGACAAAATGAAATCCTAAAAGGAAAAGAGAGGAATGTGTTAGCATGGCTACAAAGAAAACAAAGTTTGATCTTGACGCATTACTGAATCCTTCGAATACAGATTTTCGAATGGTTCAAATTCTGGATGAAAATGGAGTAGTTGTTAACCCAGATTTAATGCCAGATGTAACGGACGAAGAGTTAGTACAATTTATGAGTGATATGGTTTGGTCCCGTATTCTTCACGAACGTTCTACTGCATTGAATCGTCAAGGAAGACTAGGCTTCTACGCTCCAACAGCTGGACAAGAAGCAAGTCAATTAGGAAGTATCGCTGCAATTGAGAAAGAAGATGTACTTCTTCCTGGATATCGTGATGTTCCTCAACTAATCAAACATGGTCTACCACTTACTCAAGCTTTCTTATGGTCACGTGGACATGCAGAAGGAAATAACTACCCTGAAGATTTGAAAGCATTGCCTCCACAAATTATCATCGGAGCACAGTACGTACAAACTGCTGGAGTTGCTTTGGGACTTAAAAAACGTGGAAACAAAAACATTGCAGTTACTTATACAGGTGACGGTGGAACTTCACAAGGAGATTTCTATGAAGGAATTAACTTTGCTGGAGCATACAAAGCACCTGCGGTTTTCATTGTACAAAATAATGGTTGGGCAATTTCAACTCCACGCCACGTACAAACAGCAGCACCTACATTGGCTCAAAAAGCAGTTGCAGCAGGTATCCCAGGAATTCAAGTAGATGGAATGGATATTTTAGCTGTTTATGCAATTACTAAAAAAGCACGTGAGTATGCATTGGCTGGAAATGGTCCTGTACTAATTGAAACAATTTGTTACCGTTTCGGACCACATACCTTATCTGGTGATGATCCAACTAGCTACCGTGATAACGCAGAATTAGAAGGATGGCAAGCAAAAGATCCACTAATCCGTATGCGTAAATATCTAACTGAAAAAGGATTATGGTCTGAAGAAAAAGAAAATGAAGTAATTGAAGCAACAAAAGAAGAGGTTAAAGAAGCAGTTAAGGAAGCTGACAAAGCTCCAAAACAAAAAGTTTCTGATTTCTTGAAAAATATGTTTGAAGAACCAAACCAAACAATCGCAGAACAAATTAAAACTTTCGAAGCAAAGGAGAATAAATAATCATGGCTCAAAAAACAATGATTCAAGCAATCACAGATGCACTTGCACACGAACTTGAAAGTGATCCAAATGTCCTGATTTTTGGTGAGGACGTTGGTAAAAACGGAGGTGTATTCCGAGCTACTCAAGGACTCCAAGAGCGTTTCGGTGAAGACCGTGTATTTGATACTCCTTTAGCAGAATCCGGTATAGGCGGTTTGGCTTTTGGCTTAGCAATGGAAGGATTCCGTCCGGTTCCTGAAATTCAATTCTTTGGCTTCATATTTGAAGTAATGGACTCTGTTGTAGGACAAATGGCTCGTACTCGTTACCGTATGGGTAGCACACGAAATATTCCTGTTGTGATTCGTTCTCCATTTGGTGGAGGAGTTCACACACCAGAATTACACTCTGATAACTTAGAAGGATTGATGGCACAATCACCTGGTATTAAAGTAGTTATCCCATCCAATCCATACGATGCAAAAGGTCTTTTGATCTCTGCTATTCGTGATAATGACCCGGTTATTTATTTAGAACATATGAAACTATACCGTTCTTTCCGTGATGAAGTTCCTGATGAAGCGTACACAGTTCCACTAGGAAAAGCAGCAATCACAAAAGAAGGTACTGATGTTTCTGTAATTACATACGGCGCAATGGTTCGTGAAGCAATTAAAGCTGCAGAGAATCTTGAAAAAGACGGAATTTCTGTAGAAATAGTAGATTTACGTACGGTTTCCCCATTAGACATTGAAACTATTATTGCATCTGTTGAGAAAACAGGTCGCGTAGTTGTTGTTCAAGAAGCACAGCGTCAAGCAGGTGTTGGAGCAATGGTTATGTCTGAAATTTCAGAACGCTCTATCCTTTCTTTGGAGGCTCCTATCGGACGCGTTGCAGCTCCTGATACTGTTTTCCCATTTGGACAAGCAGAAAACTCATGGTTGCCAAATGCTAATGACATTGAAGAGAAAGTAAGAGAAACATACAACTTCTAATTGGAACGATGTATATTTCTATATGTAAATAACAGAGAACGTAAGAACTCGATGAAGGGAAGTTAAAAAATGGCTTTTAAATTTAAATTGCCTGCACTCGGTGAAGGGATCATGGAAGGAGAAATTTCTTCATGGCCCGTAAAAGTTGGCGATACAATCAACGAAGATGATACATTAGTAGAAATTCAAAATGATAAATCTGTTGAAGAAATCCCATCACCAGTATCAGGAACAATTACAAAAATTGTAGCACCAGTCGGTACAGTAGCAACTATTGGCGATGTATTAGTAGAAATTGATTCACCTGGACATAATGATGATGAGGAAGAAGCACCAGTTGCTACTTCTGAAAGTCCAACAACTGCAAGTACAGAAGCTTCTACTGGATCAGTTTTCCAATTCAAGCTACCTGCACTTGGTGAAGGAATTATGGAGGGAGAAATTTCTTCATGGCCTGTAAATGTTGGCGATACAATCAACGAAGATGATACATTAGTAGAAATTCAAAATGATAAATCTGTTGAAGAAATCCCATCACCAGTATCAGGAACCATTACAAAAATCGTAGCACCAGTCGGTACAGTAGCAACAATTGGTGATGTGTTAGTAGAAATCGATGCACCTGGACATAATGGTGCAACATCTTCAGCACCTGCTGATAAACCAGTTGAATCAACTTCTCCAGTTAGCGCACCTGTATCTTCTGGTACAAAAGCAACTGTAGATGCTCCTGTAGATTCAAATAAACGTGTTTTGGCTATGCCATCTGTTCGTAAATACGCACGTGAAAAAGGTGTAGATATCACTCAAGTCACTGGTACTGCTAAAAACGGTAGAGTCTTGAAAGCAGATATCGACAACTTTGATGGACAAGCAGCACCTACACAAGCAACACAAGCAGCGGCTACACAAGAAACTGCAACTGTAGCATCAGATGTACAGCCAGCAGCGAAACCTGCAGTACCTGCACAACCATTTACTTCTAACTTTGGAGAAATGGAAACTAGAGAAAAAATGACAGCTACCCGTAAAGCAATTGCAAAAGCAATGGTAACTAGTAAACATACTGCTCCACATGTAACGTTACATGATGACGTAGAAGTTTCTAAACTATGGGATCACCGTAAGAAATTTAAAGAAGTTGCAGCTGAACGAGATACAAAACTAACTTTCCTACCATATGTAGTAAAAGCATTAGTTGCGACAGCACGCAAATTCCCAGTTATTAATGGTTCTATTGATGATGCTACTAATGAGATTGTTTATAAAAACTACTACAATATTGGAATTGCAACAGATACAGATCACGGTCTCTATGTACCAAACGTAAAAAATGCTGATTCTAAAGGTATGTTTGATATTGCCGATGAAATCAATACGAAAGCTGCCCAAGCAATTGAAGGTAAATTAGCTGCAGCTGATATGAGAAATGGATCGATTACAATCAGTAATATTGGTTCAGTAGGTGGCGGCTGGTTCACACCAGTTATCAACTACCCTGAAGTTGCTATTCTTGGAGTAGGAACCATCAAACAACAACCAGTTGTAAATGATGAAGGCGAACTAGCTGTAGGGCGTATGATGAAACTATCCTTGAGTTTCGATCACCGTATCGTAGATGGAGCAACTGCTCAAAAAGCTATGAACAACATCAAACGTTTGTTAGCTGATCCAGAACTTTTATTGATGGAAGGATGATTTAAAAATGGTAGTAGGTGATTTCGCAATAGATTTAGATACAGTTGTTGTTGGATCCGGACCTGGTGGCTATGTAGCTGCCATCCGGGCTGCACAACTAGGCCAAAAAGTAGCGATTGTTGAACGAGAGTTTATTGGTGGAGTTTGCTTGAACGTAGGATGTATTCCTTCTAAAGCATTGATTTCTGCTGGACATCGTTACCAACAAGCTTTGAATTCTGATACATTTGGTGTTACTGCTGAAAACGTTACGTTAGATTTTGCAAAAACCCAAGATTGGAAAGATAACAAAGTTGTTAAAACATTAACTGGCGGAGTAGAATATCTACTGAAAAAAATAAAGTAGAAATCATCCGTGGAACAGCATTTTTCAATGATGACCATACACTTCGCGTATTCAGTGATGATGCTGCACAAACGTATACATACAAAAATGCGATTGTTGCAACAGGAAGTCGACCAATTGAAATCAAAGGATTCAAATTTGGAAAACGTGTGTTAGATTCCACAGGTGGTCTGAACTTGACTGAAGTTCCTAAGAAATTCGTTATTATTGGTGGCGGTGTAATTGGTACAGAACTAGGTGCAGCATATGCTAATTTAGGTTCTGAAGTTACGATTTTAGAAGGATCACCACAAATTCTACCTTTATATGAAAAAGATATGGTAAAACTTGTAGAAGATAGCTTCAAGAAAAAAGGCGTGAAAGTTGTAACCGATGCAATGGCTAAAGAAGCTGTTGATAATGGAGATAGCGTAACCGTTACTTATGAAGCAAATGGTAAAGAAGAAAAAATCGAAGCAGATTACGTAATGGTTACTGTAGGTCGCCGTCCTAACACAGATGATATGGGTCTGGACGTTGTAGGCGTAGATATGACTGATCGTGGTATTGTTAAGGTTGATAATCAAGGCCGTACAAACGTTGACAATATCTATGCAATTGGTGATATTACACCTGGAGCTGCTTTAGCTCATAAAGCAAGCTATGAAGCAAAAGTTGCTGCTGAAGCAATTGCTGGCCAACCAGTAGCAATTGACTATGTTGGTATGCCTTGGGTTGCCTTTACAGATCCTGAACTTGCTACTGTCGGTTTAACCGAAAAAGAAGCAAAAGAAAAAGGATTGGATGTTAAAGCATCTAAATTCCCACTTTCTGGTAATGGACGTGCGTTGTCTCTGGACCAAACAGAAGGCTTTGTACGCTTAGTTACCACTAAGGAAGATAATGTTATCGTAGGTGCTCAGGTTGCTGGAGTTAATGCAAGTGATGTTATTGCAGAGTTGGGCTTAGCTTTAGAAGCTGGCATGAATGCCGAAGATATTGCTTTGACTATTCACTCTCATCCATCTCTAGCTGAAGCAGTTATGGATACAGCGGAGTTAGCATTAGGTATGCCTATTCATATCTAAACCAGTATAAACTAAAAAATGTCGGTATACTGACAGAGGGGAGGTCATGAAACTTGTTTTCATGGCCTCTTTTTTCTATTCTATAGATAGGGAATGAAATGGGAGAGTGAAGCATGCATAACTACGAATACCCGATTGAACTCACTTGGAGTCATGATGAAATGAAAATGGTAGTTTCTCTTTGGAATGCGGTGGAGTTAGCGTACGAGCAAGGAGTCGAAAAAGAAGTTTTTTTGATAGCCTATCGAAATTTTAAAAAAGTAATTCCTTCTAAAGGAGAAGAAAAAAGATATAGTGCAATCTTTGAAAAGAGATCAGGCTATTCTTTATACCGAGTATTACAAGTAGCAAAAACAACAGAAAAAAAAATTGTTCGAATGGAATATACAAAATAATAAGGAAGAAGGGGAAGAGATGAGCGAATATAAAGAAATGAGTGTATTGGTAAACGAATGGGTAAAAGAAGCAGGCTTCATGTTACGTGAATCCTTGGGGGATGAATCAATAAACGTTTCAGAAAAAACGAATGCTAGCGATTTAGTTACGGATATGGATAAGGGGATTGAGGCCTTCTATGTAAAGAAAATCAGAGAACATTTTCCAGAACATAAAATATTTGGGGAAGAGGGAACTTATGATGAAATCGATAGTCTGGATGGATATATTTGGATTATCGATCCAATTGACGGAACTCTCAATTATGTAAAACAAGAAAGTAATTTTTGTTCGATGATTGCCCTTTTTAAAGATGGTGAAGGGGTCTTAGCGGTTATTGATGATGTTCTTCATGAAGAGTGTTACTCTGGTGTTAAAGGTGAAGGGGTATATTGCAACGATCAGCGATTAGAGAAGGCTTCAGACCATAAAGTAGAAGAAGGGCTCTTGGCGATTAATACTAAAATGGTTATGAATGTTCCGTCGGGTGTAAAAGAATTAATGGATGACGCTTTGGGAATCCGTTTGATAGGTTCAGCTGGTTTAGAAATGATTCAAGTCCTAAAAAATCGCGTATCTGCCTATATAACAACCCCGTTAGCCACGTGGGATATTGCTGCAGGTTACATGTTAGCAAAAGAATTAGGGTTAGAATTTTCAAGACCAGATGGTAGTCCAATTAAATTAATGGAAAAGAACCCCATCGTAATAGCTAATCAAACTGCGCACAAACAAATTGTAGATAAATTCGTCAATTAAAAACAATATTTTTTTATTACAAGCTTTTTCCTTTCCAAATTGAATGATGTATGTTAAAATTTAAAAGTTGAAAATGGATAGAGTAAAGAGTTTAAATATTGCACTAGCAATTAATCACAAAATCACTCGATTGGCCCTTTAACTAAATGAAGTAAGGGCCTTTCTTTATAGCAATAAACATTTGGAGGAACAAGATGAAAGTAAGAAATGATATTAGAAACGTAGCAATTATCGCCCACGTTGACCATGGTAAAACCACATTGGTTGATGAACTATTAAAACAATCAGACACATTGAACGCTCGAGTGAGCTTAGCAGAACGTGCTATGGACTCAAACGACATCGAAAAAGAACGTGGAATAACAATCCTAGCAAAAAATACTGCTGTTGATTACAAAGGAACTCGTATCAACATTATGGATACTCCAGGACACGCGGACTTCGGTGGCGAAGTAGAGCGAATCATGAAGATGGTTGACGGAGTTGTATTGGTAGTAGATGCCTATGAAGGTACTATGCCACAAACTCGTTTTGTATTGAAAAAAGCTTTGGAACAAAAACTTACCCCAATCGTAGTAGTAAACAAAATTGATAAACCAACTGCACGCCCTGAAGAGGTTGTAGATGAAGTTCTAGAACTATTTATCGAATTAGGTGCAGATGATGAGCAATTGAATTCCCAGTTGTATATGCTTCCGCAATTAATGGAACATCTAGTTTGTCTGATGATCCTGCTAATCAAGCAGAAACAATGGACTTTGTTTTTGATACGATTCTAAAGAAAATTCCAGCACCTATTGATAATTCTGATGAGCCTTTACAATTTCAAGTTGCATTACTTGACTACAATGATTTCGTAGGACGTATTGGAATTGGACGCGTATTCCGTGGAACGATAAAAGTAGGAGACCAAGTTTCATTATTGAAACTGGATGGTACAGTTAAAAACTTCCGTATCACCAAGTTGCTAGGATTCTTTGGACTTGCACGTGTAGAAATTGATGAGGCGGTTGCTGGTGATTTAATAGCTGTTTCTGGAATGGAAGATATTTTCGTTGGAGAAACAATTACACCAATTAATCATCAAGAAGCACTTCCCATTCTGCATATTGATGAGCCAACTTTACAAATGACGTTCCTAACAAACAACTCTCCATTTGCTGGAAGAGAAGGAAAATATGTAACGTCTCGTAAGCTAGAAGAACGTTTAGCTAAAGAGTTGCACACAGATGTTTCTCTTCGTGTTGATAATACCTCTTCTCCAGATGCATGGATTGTGTCTGGTCGTGGAGAACTTCACCTTTCTATCTTGATTGAAAATATGCGTCGTGAAGGTTATGAATTACAAACTTCTCGTCCAGAAGTAATTATCAAGAGTTTTGATGGAGTACGCTGTGAACCGTTTGAAAGAGTTCAAATTGATACCCCTGAAGAGTATATGGGTTCTGTTATTGAATCAATTAGTCAACGAAAAGCAGAAATGCAAGATATGCATAATAGTGGAAATGGTCAAGTTCGCTTAATTTTCCTTATTCCTTCTCGTGGTTTAATTGGATATTCTACTGAATTCCTATCGATCACTCGTGGATATGGAATCATGTCTCATACTTTTGAAGCTTATTTACCAGAACTAAAAGGTAAAATTGGTGGACGTCGTCATGGAGCACTTGTTTCGACAGAAACAGGAAAAACAACTACTTACGGAATTATGGGAATAGAAGATCGTGGAACTATCTTCATTGAACCTGGTGTAGATATTTATGAAGGAATGATTGTGGGAGAAAATGCACGAGATAATGATATTGCTGTTAATATTACTCGAGCAAAACAAATGACAAACGTTCGGTCTGCTAATAAAGACCAGACAAATGTTATTAAACGTCCACGTCAATTAACATTAGAAGAATCCTTACAATTTTTGGCAGACGATGAATATTGTGAGATAACACCTTTGAATGTTCGTTTGCGTAAACAAATTCTTGATAAGAGCGAACGAGAAAAAGCAGCAAAACGTAGTAAGAAAGTAGAAGAATAAACCTTCCACATTCTTAAAGTAAAATAGAATTTCCGAAAAGCATATCCAATTAACTGGATATGCTTTTTTATTTTGTTTAAAATACGTAATGAACGTGATTATAAATGATAAAACCATCTATCAAAGCCATGATTTTCTATGCTATAATGAACAGGACTTCCAGAAGTTATTCGAGGAGGAAATCTAGATGGAAATGGTCAGTAAAGATATAGTAATGAAAATTTTAAAAGAAGATACACAAAAAATATATACATTAATTGATAGTCAAAAAGAACATCTTTGTTTTGCAACTTGTCCGGCATTTGATGAAGTTGTTGATACGCAACTTTTTGGTCTTTCAAAACAAATTGAATTTGCGATAAAATTGGGTGTTTTAGAAAAGGATGAAGGATATCAAATAATTAGTGAACTAGAGTATTCATTGAATGACATGTATTCTTCATATTATCAACAGACCAATGCACCCCAAGCAAAGGGGGAATAAAAGAACCATGGAAACAGTGAAATTGATAAAAAATACAATTATAGAAAAAATAAAGATGAGCGATTGGAAATTAATTATTCCGTATCTCATCCTAACGGGTATTGGAATTTTTATGGTTTATAGTTCAAGTAGCTACTTCGCGATGACTGTCTATAGTGATTCAGAGCGTTTCTTTATTAGACAGCTCATCTTTTCAGTATTAGGATTTGGTATTGTAGCATTTATATCGGTTATTAATAATCGATTATTGAAATCAAAAAAAATGATTCTATTCAGTCTAACGGTTGTTTTCTCTATGCTCTTGTATTTAATCATTGTTAGAATTGCCACAGGCGGAGAAAATACAACGAATGGTGCAAGTGGATGGTTAAATATTGGAACCTTCGGACTGCAGCCTACTGAATTTTTAAAAATGGCTCTTATTCTATATTTGAGTGCATTCTTTTCTAATACACAAACAAAATTAGCAACAATCGATGAGTGTTTTGATCAAACGAGTGGGAAAAATGGTAGAATAAAACAACTATTTTCTCATTTGTGGAATATTTTAAAAAAACCTGTTCTGATTACAATCGTTTTTCTAGGATTGGTCATATTACAGCCAGATATGGGAACGGTCATTATTGTAGGTTTCATTTGTTTTATTATGCTTTTTTTAAGTGGCTTATCGTTTAAATATGGACTTCTGGCATTAGGTGGTATGGGTTTGTTTTATTCCATCATTGTAGGTGTATTTAAACTATGGGGAAATATTCCTTTTCTACCTACTTATATGGTTGAACGGTTTACTGCTTTCTTAGATCCATTTAGTGATGTTCAAAAATCTTCCTATCAACTAGTCAATTCATTCTATGCTCTTTCAAGAGGCGGATTTTTTGGTGTTGGAATTGGAGAAAGTGTTCAAAAAACTGGTTATTTACCAGAGTCACATACAGATTTTATTATTCCGATTATGGGCGAAGAATTAGGTTTGTTTTTTGTTGTGGGAGTACTTGCCGTTTTCTTTTTCTTAGTCTACCGAATTTTCCGTATGAGTATGCGGATTCGCGATCCTTTTGGTCAACTCGTTTGTATTGGAGTAGCGAGTATGTTCTTTATACAAGGAACGATTAACGTAGGTGGTGCTGTTGGCGTTTTGCCACTAACGGGGGTAACGTTCCCTTTTGTTAGCTACGGTGGCTCTAGCATGCTTGTATCTTCGATTGCGATCGCAATTATTAACAACATCTATATTAATGATAAGAAAACTAAAAAATTAGATAAGAAACAATAAAAGGAAGCGAATGTATGCTTCCTTTTTCGCCAAAAAAAGAGAGAAGGATTGTTCATGTGAAGAAAATTGTTTTTGTTCTATCCATTTTCTTTTTATTTGTTCTATACTATTTCCCCATTGTATATGATGAAGTATTGAAGAATCCATTACAAGAAACAAAGCAACTTAGTACAGAAATGACTCAGAAAGAAGAGGATGATGTTCATCCTTTGCCTGTAACAGGATTCGAACACTACATTGGCCTTCCGATAGAGGATTATGTAGAACGACACGGTCCCCCTTTACGGACAGGTCCAAGCAACTTTGGAGCTGAATGGTGGACCTTTGCTGTTCACCCAGAAGAATATGTACAGATAGAAGTAAAAAATGGAATCGTTCGAAGTATTTTTGTGATGGGGGAAGATGTAAATACGGGTCCAATCCGAATCGGTATGACTCAGGAAAATATTTATGATGAAACGGAGTTAACTGATTATTTTTCTTTTCAGTCAGAGGGGATTGAGTATGAGTTATCCTTAACGAAAGATGATTTAGAAGTATTTCCATTGATTTATTTTGAAAATAACAGTTTTGTCATGTTATTCTTTCATCCAGAAAGAGATAACGTTTATGGATTGAGGTATCTTTCTGCAGAAGCACTGTTACAAACTAATTATTATTCAATAATGTCTGAAGAAGAAGATCCTTCTTTTATTTATCCCCTAACAAACGAAAAAAATAAATTAGTCTTGTCTGAGAAGGAAGAACAACTACTGGCTTTGTTTTCAATAATGAGACAGCAAAGTGGAGCAGCATCATTGTCTCAAGTAGCCCAAATGGAACAACCAGATGAAAGTACGCCCCAAATCAATATGGAAAATTATTTTTCTTCTGAAAAAGAGATGAGTGAATCCATTCAATCTATTGAAGAACTAGACAGACACGATAAAGCAAAAGAGGTAGAATATGTGAATGGGCATGGAGTCTTTGATACTCCTATACAATTTGGTATCTTTATGAGAGATTCACATAACCGTGAATTACTATTAAATGAGGCGTGGAAAGAATTAAGTATAAAGGCAATGGAAGATGATTTTGTAATTCTTTTTAATTAAAATTATAGAGGGTTCATTTTTTAATGTACACTGGATGAAATGGAGCGAGAGTGAAGTTGATTATTAATGAAGAATTATTTGAAATAGAAAAGCAATGCACACAATTGATTGAAAAAATTAAGACAAGTAAAGCAATGAAAGAATATGAACGTTCAAAAGAATCTCTTGCCATTTCTTCAAGTGCGCAAAAGAAAATAAATATCTTTAAAAAAGCAAAAGAAAAGTTTGAATCTATTGAAGAATACGGTGAATACGCTCCAGATTATTGTGAATTTAGACAAGAAGTATACAAAGCGAAACGGATCGTAGATATTGATGAAGATGTATATCAATATAGAGTTGCTGAACGAGTCTTACAAAGTCAATTAGATTTGATTGCAAAAAAAATAGCTTCTTCTATATCAGAAAATATATTGGTTTCTGCAGGAGATCCATTCTCTCTTTCAGTTATAGGATTACCATCAGCGTGTGAAATTCATTTAGAAAAGAGGAAAGACATTGAACTTTAAATTAAAAGAAAGACAAGGAATTGCAATATGGGTCTATTCTCTTCGTCAATTAAAAAACTTAAAAAGATTTGGATATATCCATTACGTTTCTAATCGAATGAAATATATAGTGATGTATGTAGATCAAGTAGACGTAGAAAAGAAAGTGGAACAATTGAGTAAACTCCACTATGTGCGTAAAGTAGAAGTATCCAAGCGAAGAGACATTGATATGACTTTTGAAAATGCTCTTCCTGAAAAAAATAAAACAGAAACAAAAGATGGTCTGTCATCTTATGAACCTTATGCAGAAAAAACATATTCATTTTAGAACGAAGAGGTGAACGTAATTGCGTGTAATTGCTGGAGAATTTAAAGGTAGAAAATTAAAAGCAGTACCTGGAGATCGTACCCGACCGACTACAGATAAGGTAAAAGAATCTATGTTTAATATCATTGGGCCTTTTTTTGATGGGGGATATTGCTTAGATATGTATTCTGGCAGCGGATCATTAGCTATCGAAGCAGTTTCACGAGGAGTAGAGCACGCTTTTCTTTCCGAAAAAAATAGAAAAGCATTGCAAGTGATTCGTGAGAATATTCAAATGACTAAAAAAGAAGAAGACTTTACATTATTTCCGGGTGATTCCCATCATAATCTAAAAAAAATATCTCAGAGTCATCCTGACATACAATTTCGACTAGTTTTTTTAGATCCACCGTATCAAGGTGAAAAGATGGAAAAAGATATTCTCATGCTCATACAAGAAAAATTGATCAATGATGAGACAACCATTGTGTGTGAAATGGATAAAACACATACACTTCCAGAAGAAATTATGGATTTTCAAAAAATAAGAAGATCAGAATATGGAACAATGGCAGTGGAAATATTTGAAGTAGGTAGAGGAAGTGACCAAATTTGAAGAAGATCGCTTTATTTCCAGGAAGTTTTGACCCACTAACGAATGGTCATCTGGATACAATTGAACGGGCCACAAATATATTCGATGAAGTGATTGTTGCCGTTTCAACCAATACAACAAAAAAGTCATTGTTTAATGGTGAGGAACGGATTGCTTTAGCAAAAGAAGTTTTAAAAGATGTTCCTGGAACAAAAGTAGTTCGCCATACGGGAGGACTTACAGTCGATATGGCTGAAGAACTACATGTGAGCGCAATGTTAAGAGGAATCCGGAATATGAAGGATTACGAATATGAAGAAAGCATCGCAATGATGAATCGCTCGCAGAACCCGAAAATAGAAACAGTGATTTTAATGGCTTCTGAAAAATATCGTTTTCTCAGTTCCAGTCTAATTAAAGAAGTTGCTATGTTTGGTGGAGATATCTCTGAATTTGTTCCTTCAGTAGTCAACCAAGCAATTATAAAGAAATATCAAGATATGAGTGATGATGAACACATGTAAGTAGGTGCAAAACCTGTTTACGTGTGTTTTTTTGTGAAAAGTATATAAACTATCGCTATAAATAAAAGCTGAAATATATTTAGAATAAAAAATGTAAAATTGATCTTCTTGCGGATTTATACAGTGAGAGGAGAGAGAATGATGGGTGAGTGGCGAAGTAGAATATCTGAACATAAACAGTTAATTAGATTGGGGATAATCATTGTTCAATTTTTCGTTATCATATTTATTTTAGGGAAATGGATGATGGGTACTTATTTGAGTGCGAATAATCATGAGATAGATCCTAATCTATTAGTTGGAAGCTTAGTTCCTTCGTCCTCCGAACTAGTTTCAGTATCAGATATGGTGGAGACTGAAGAGACTACTAAAAAATGGATGGTAGATATAAAAGGAGAAGTTCAATTTCCCGGAATTTATGAAGTAGATCAGGATATGCGTATCAATGATGTTATTTTTATGGCAGGAGGATTATCTTCTGATGCAGATATTGGTAGTTTAAACCTTGCTCAGTTGGTGCAAGATCAAATGGTGATTCATGTATTTCATCAAAAGGATCAAATGATTGATGAAGAAACACTAGTCGTACAAACTCCTGTGATGGAAACGAATAAAGAAAATTTAATTAATATCAATACAGCGCCTTCAGCAGATCTTCAGCAACTAAATGGAATAGGAGAGATGAAAGCAGAAAAAATCATTAGTTATCGAGAAGAGAATGGTTTATTTAAAAGTATCGAAGAATTGATGGAAGTCAGCGGGATTGGTGAGAAAACTTTTGAAACAATAAAGGATAAGGTAACGGTATCTCCTTGATAATGAAGAAGCAGGATTTATGTATAGAAACATTACTAAGATTATGTTTCTACTCAAATACTCCATCAAAAAACAAATGGAAAAATTGGATGAATAGTGTATGATGGATTAAAAGGAGATGAAAGCTACATGCAGGAAAGAATTCCATGGAATCAATATTTTATGGCACAAGCCGTGCTATTAAGTTTACGAAGTACGTGCAGCCGATTAGATGTGGGCGCAACGATTGTGCGAGATAAAAGAATTATTGCAGGTGGATATAATGGTTCCGTATCTGGAGATGTTCACTGTATTGATGAAGGATGTTACGTTGTTGATGGGCATTGTGTTCGGACGATTCATGCAGAAATGAACGCCATTCTTCAGTGTGCAAAATTTGGAATCCAAACACAAGGTTCAGAAATATATGTTACTCATTTTCCGTGTTTACCCTGTATGAAAATGATTCTCCAAGCAGGAATTAAAAAAATCTATTATTTAGAAGATTATCGAAACGATCCATATGCTATCCAGTTATTAGATACGATGCAAATTCCATACGAACAAGTGATGTTGAATCCTGAATATTTTAAGTCATTAACGGAAATCCCTCCTTTATCCCATTGATAAAGTAATGGAGGAAAGCCATGAAAAAGGCGAAAAATAGGCAAGTACTAATAAAACTGTTAGGAGAGAATAAAGGGTATTATCTTCTATCTGTTTTAAGTACGATCCCCCTCGTACTATTAATTCTTTCCCCAAAGAATTTATATGCTTGGGGGTTATTTATAATTTTTATGATTCGAATCATACGATTTAAAAAGAAATCATTACTCTTTTTTTCCATAGTAATTATGGTTATAACAGGGTTCCTGACGAAGAGTTACATAGGAAACAACTACACCCAGTTGTCTATGGACACTCCTTCCATGGAAATAATAATTGATCCCAATCATTTAAAAATTAATGAAAATCTTTTATCAGGTGCTGGGAAAGTACAAACGGGGAACTTTACCTATGAAAAAATTGTTTTCTATTATCCGATTCGTTCCCCTCAAGAAGAAAAGCAGTTTTTACAACTGAAAAAGAGTAGTATTCTTCATGCAAATGTAGTGTTAAAGGTACCAGAGAAAGCTAGAAATCTGTATCAGTTTGATTATCAAGATTATTTATTTTATAAAGGAATCCACTGGAGTGTCCAAGTAAAAGAAATCAAGTCTATCGAAAACCATGATATGTTTTTAAATAAAACATCTGAAATACGCATGAATTTTTTGCAATTACTACATAATAAAATTCCAAATGGAAAACTACTTCAATATATACAAGCCATGCTATTCAACCAAGTAAATGGAATAGAAACAGAAGTGATGGATTCTTATCGAAAAATTGGAGTGATTCATCTTTTTTCAATTTCAGGAATGCATATTCAATTTTTGATAACCTATTTGAAACGAATGCTTCTCTTTTTAGGAATTACACGAGAGACAATCAATCCTTTCCTCCTGTTAGGGGTTATTTTGTATGGTTTTTTAACAGGAGGAAGTGTCGGTATTTTTAGAGCCATCTGTATCAATAGCATTCTCTTAGTGGGTGAAATATTCAAAAGAAAGATTGATCCTAAAGATGCCTTTGCATTCACGATGTTATTCACAATCTGGTTCAATCCTTATCTTCTCTTCAGTATCTCATTTCAATTAAGTTACGCTTTATCTGGAGTGCTATATATGATTGCCCCTCGACTAAAGGAAATTCATACGTTCAAGCTTCTTCAAGTGGGGATTCTTGCATGTATTATGACGATTGTTTCTTTCCCTTTTCTTAGTTATCACTTTTTTGAAATCAATGGATTGAGTATGTTTGTAAATATTTTATTTTCTTATTTCTTTTCTGGATATCTTTTCCCAGTTTTTTGGTTAGTAACCCTGCTTGCAATTGTTCCCTTTTCTTCTGGAGTCCTCTTTTGGATAAGTATTCCTCTTCAAAAAGTACTAGAAATTACAGAACGGTTTAGTGAAAAACTAGCGGAAGTTCAATGGTCTTTGTTTGTTACCGGTAGAAAAAGCTTTTTTTATTATCTAGTAGTTTGTATATTAATTGTTGTTTTTTTGATTCTTTTTGAGCAGAAGAAAAGTTTGTTTGTTCCGATTGCGCTTGGATTTGTTTCTTTTTTTATTTTTCACTTTATAACAACGTTAAATCCTGTTGGAAAAATTGTCACTCTGGATGTTGGCCAAGGGGATGCTGTTTTATTTATTCCTCCTTTTCACCAAAAAACGGTTTTAATTGATACGGGTGGGAGAGTAATCTTTGGTGAATCTGAAGATGACAAAAAAGATTTTCTTTTATCACATGACAAAAAATTAGTGTCTGCATTGAAAGCATTGGGGATTCGTGAACTAGATGCAGTCATCTTAACGCATAATGATTTTGATCATACAGGATCTTTACCGTTTCTTTCTCAGGAAATTCAAATTAATCATCTTTATTTTCCTTCTGGTTCAGAAAATGAAGGGATTTTAGATCGTTTTTTATTAGAGGGAAAGAATTTAAAGACCAATTTACATCCTGTAGGGACTACTGATAAAATTATTCATGGGGTATTAAATTTCGAAGTTCTTTGGCCAAATAAAGTTGGAAAAGGGGAGAATAATGATTCGGTTGTTTTGTTATCAAAAATAGGAGGCTTGGTTTGGCTATTTACTGGTGATTTAGAGGCGAAAGGAGAAGAGACTCTTCTACGGATGTATCCTAATCTATCTTGTGATGTACTTAAAATTGGACACCACGGCAGCAATACTTCCACTACAGAAAAATTTTTGAAACAATTAAATCCATCCACTGCAATTATTTCATCAGGTAAAAATAATCGATATGGGCATCCTCATCCTGATGTGTTAGAAAGGTTAGTAGAAAGAGATACACATATATTTCGCACAGACCAACAAGGAGCCATTCATTTTGTTTATAAAGGCAATCAAAAAAACTGGTTACATGTGTTACAATAAAGAGCATAAGCAAGAAGTGATTAGAAAATTTAGGGGATTGGCATGATGATAAATGAGGAATTATGCAACAGAAATAGCAAAAATGAAAAAGGGTGAATTCAGCCCTGTTTATCTTTTCCTTGGAAAAGAAAGTTACTTTAACCAAGAAGCAAGAGAAACGTTACTGAACTTTTCCATGGAAGAAGCAGATAAAGAGTTGAATGTAGGAATTTACAATATGGAAGAGGTTCCTTTAGGCAGTGCTTTAGAAGATGCAGAGTCTATGCCTTTTTTTGGAGAACGTAGATTAGTAATTGTGGAGAATCCCTATTTTCTTACTGGAGAAAAAAATAAAAGTAATCTGGATCATGATTTGGAATGGTTAGAAGGGTACTTAAATCATCCTTCTGAATCAACTATACTTGTTTTTTTTGCTCCTTATGAGAAGTTAGACAACCGAAAAAAAATTAGTAAGACACTTAAGAAGAAAGCGATGACAGTAGACGTATCGGCGTTAGACTCGAATGAAACGCGTAAGTTTTTAAATGGCTTTATCAAAAACCAAGGATACCAAATGGAAAGAAACACCTTGCAATTCTTTTTTGAGAAAATCGAAGATAATCTCTCTAGAGGGATGCAAGAATTAGAGAAACTGTTTTTAGCAGCTCTTGAAGATAAAAATATCACGAGAAAAATGGTTCAGGATTTAGTAGCACACACATTAGAACAAAATATTTTTGAGTTAGTAACCTATGTACTAAAAAAAGATACGGAACGTGCGATAGATATTTATCGAGATTTGCTCCTTCAAAAAGAAGAGCCTATTAAAATAAATGCGATATTGTTAGGACAATTCCGTTTGCTTTTACAAGTAAAGGTACTTGCTAAATTGGGTTACCAGCAACCAGATATGGCAAAAGTTCTCAAGGTCCATCCTTATAGAGTAAAGTTAGCAAACCAACAAGTAAGGAATTTATCCGAAACCATTCTTCAAAATGCTTATACAGGCCTTGTCGAAACAGAACGGAATCTAAAAACAGGTGCTGGTTTGAGAGAAGTTCAATTTGAGATGTTTATGTTAAAGTATGCAGAAATCTAAAAAAGTACTCCTTTCAAAAGAAAGGAGTACTTTTTTACTAGCCAGAATTATTTAACTAATTTCTTAGCTAGACGAGATTTATCACGAGATGCTTTGTTGTTGTGGATTAATCCTTTAGATGCTGCTGTGTCAATAGCTTTTGAAGCTGCTTTGAATAACTCTACGCTATTATCTGCACCTTCTGCTACTGCGTCTTCAAACTTTTTGATTGCAGTACGCATAGCGCTCTTTTGAGCGTTATTCAATAGGTTTGTTTTTTCGCTTGTACGAACACGTTTAATTGCTGAATCGATATTTGGCATTGGGTTCACCCCTCTTTCAGTATTTCTTCTAAATGTCAGTCATTTATTGCCAACATCAAATATTATACAGACATCTAAGCTTTTATGCAATATAAACTGTTAAAGCAGAGAACTCTTTTCAAAATAAGTAGGATTCTAGTTATTTGGTTTAACTAGAATGGGGTGTTAAAATATGAAAAGAGGAAGAGAAAATATTCGTAAACCCCGATTTTATGACTGGTGTTATATATAAGGAGAAAACCAATGATGGAAAATCAATTTGAATTAATTTCGCAATATAAACCCGACGGAGATCAACCAGTCGCGATTCAAGACTTAGTAGAAGGATTAAATGAGAAAACAAGAGCACAGACACTTCTTGGAGCAACAGGTACCGGAAAAACCTTTACAATTGCAAATGTTATTCAAGAGGTAAATAAACCAACTCTTGTAGTTGCCCACAATAAAACGCTAGCTGGTCAATTGTATGGTGAACTAAAAGAATTTTTCCCTAACAATGCTGTGGAATATTTTGTGAGCTACTATGACTATTATCAGCCAGAAGCTTATGTACCATCCAGTGATACCTATATTGAAAAAGAATCTAGTGTTAATGATGAAATTGATAAATTGAGACACTCGGCAACGAGTGCCTTACTAGAACGTCGCGATGTAATTGTAGTTGCATCTGTGTCGTGTATCTATGGATTAGTTAACCCGGTAGATTATAAAGACCACGTTTTATCGATTCGTCAGAATATGAAAATGGAACGGAACGACTTACTACGCAAACTAGTCGATATGCAATTTGAGAGAAATGATATTGATTTTCAACGAGGAAGATTTCGGGTACGTGGCGATGTAGTAGAAATATTTTTAGCGTCCCGTGATAGTGAAGCGATTCGAGTCGAATTTTTTGGCGATGAGATTGAACGAATCCGCGAAGTAGATGTTTTAACAGGTGAAATTAAAAATGACGTGGAACATTTCCCTATTTTCCCAGCTACTCACTTTATTGCAAACGAAGAACAAACTTTACATGCGGTTGACACAATTCGTGAAGAGTTAAAAAAACAGTTAACTCTCCTTCGAAGTGAAGATAAGTTGATTGAAGCACAACGATTAGAACAGCGAACAAACTATGATATGGAAATGTTGCTAGAGATGGGTTATTGTAATGGGATTGAAAACTATTCCCGGCATATGGATGGTCGAAGTCCAGGTGAATCACCTTATACGTTGTTGGATTTTTTCCCTGATGATTATTTAACCGTTATTGATGAGTCACACATCACCATGTCTCAGATTAGAGGAATGCATAATGGAGACCGTGCTCGTAAAGAACGTCTGATTGAATATGGATTCCGATTGCCATCTGCTTTGGACAACCGGCCTTTGCGATTGGATGAATTTGAAGAGCGTGTAAATCAAATTATTTATATTTCTGCCACTCCAGGTCCTTATGAGTATGAGGATAGCACACGAATGGCTCAACAGATTATTCGTCCAACCGGGCTATTGGATCCAATTTTAGAAGTTCGTCCGATTAAGGGTCAGATTGATGACTTAATTAGTGAGATTAATATTCGCACCGAGAAAAATGAACGAGTATTTATAACAACGTTAACGAAAAAAATGTCAGAAGATTTAACAGACTACTTAAGAGAAGTTGGAATCAAAGTTAAGTACCTTCATAGTGATATTAAGACGCTAGAGAGAACAGAAATTATAAGAGATTTACGATTAGGTGAATTTGATGTTTTAATAGGAATTAACCTTTTAAGAGAAGGGCTAGATGTACCAGAAGTTTCTCTAGTAGCTATTTTAGACGCAGATAAAGAAGGGTTCCTGAGAAGTGAACGCTCTTTAATCCAGACGATTGGGCGAGCAGCTCGAAATGAGCATGGAAGAGTGATTATGTATGCGGATCGTATAACTGATTCCATGGAAAAAGCAATTGGAGAAACAGACCGTAGACGAAGCATCCAGGAAGAGTATAATGAAAAACATGGGATAACACCTAAAACCATTATCAAAGAAGTTCGTGATTTAATTCGAATTACTCATGCAGCAGAAGGTATTCCAGAAGACGCAAAACTTTCTGAAGTTTATAAACATATGACAATGGAACAAAGAAGAGCCTCACTTGATCAAATGAACCTAGAGATGCGTCAAGCTGCAAAAGATTTAAACTTTGAAAAAGCAGCTGAAATTAGAGATTTAGTTCTAGAATTGAAAGCAGAATATAAAGGTTTATAAAAGCTATCTAAATAGCTTTTCTATTTTTATTACTATATTTATTTAAAAATAAGAATATAATTCTTGCTTTTTTAAAAAATATATAGTAATCTTATTCCTGTGTTAGAGACACTACCTTTCTCTTGGTTTGACGAATCACCAACGTTTCACTAAGAGCTAGGAATTATAAAGAAGAGGTGAAGAAGAATGGCAATGTCAAAAGAACGTAAAAACGAAATTATTACAGAGTATGCTATTCATGAAGGAGACACTGGTTCTCCAGAAGTACAAATTGCTGTACTAACGGAAGAAATCAATCACTTGAATGAACACGCACGTACACACAAAAAGGATCACCACTCTTACCGTGGTTTGATGAAAAAAGTAGGTCACCGTCGTAACTTGTTAGCATATTTGCGTAACAAAGACGTCGTTCGTTACCGCGATTTGATTCAAAAATTAGGTCTACGTCGTTAATCGATAAAATTGTATTTGGAGGAGCTGAGAGTAATCTCAGTTCCTCTTTTTTATATCAATTTATTCAAGAAATGAGTGTGTGTTCCATTTGTGAAGACATTCTAAGTGAGTTTCAGATGAATTAATAAATATATATGTAAAAGACATGTGGTTTCCTCTATAATAGAGAAAGGCTCCTGAAGCTTGGCACTACTATACAAATGTGAGGTCATTAGAAAGTGATTTGACATTTGTTTAGTAGTCAGCGATAGGAAGCATATAATAAAGGAGAATGAAAGAATGACAGAGAAAAAAGTATTCCAAATGGATTGGGCAGGACGTCCATTGCAAGTAGAAATAGGCCAAATGGCTAAACAAGCTAATGGTGCTGTTTTAGTTAGATATGGTGACACCGTTGTTCTTAGTGCGGCTGTTGGAAGTAAAGAACCAAAGGATACTAATTTCTTCCCACTAACTATTAATTATGAAGAAAAAATGTATGCAGTAGGGAAAATCCCAGGTGGATTTATTAAAAGAGAAGGTCGCCCAAGTGAACATGCAACATTAACCGCACGTTTAATTGACCGTCCGATTCGCCCAATGTTTGCTGATGGATTTCGTAATGAAGTACAAGTTACAAACGTAGTGATGTCTGTCGATCAAGAATGTACTCCTGAAATGTCAGCAATGCTAGGATCTTCCTTATCTATTTCTGTTTCAGATATCCCATTCGCTGGCCCAATTGCTGGTGTTCATGTAGGACGAGTAGATGGAGAATTCATTTTGAATCCAACTCCTGAACAAAAAGAAAAGTCTGATATTGAATTAACGGTTGCTGGAACAAAAGATGCTATCAATATGGTAGAAAGTAGCGCCCAAGTTGTTGGAGAAGAGGACATGTTAGCAGCATTGATGTTTGGACATGATGCCGTTAAAGAATTATGTGCTTTCCAAGAAAAAATTATTGCTGAAATTGGTAAAGAAAAAATGGAAGTAACTTTACTTTCCAATGATGCAGAATTAGTTTCCATTGCTGAAGAGAATTTTAGTGAAAAAATGAAAACGGCTATTTTAACAAAAGATAAAAAAGAACGAAATGATCATATCGATGCAGTTAAAACAGAAATTTTAGATTTCTTCACTGAAAAATATATGGAATCAGAAGATTTCGTGAAAATTATCAAAGAAGTAAAACAAATTACAGAAGATATTGAGAAAAATCAAGTTCGTCGTTTGATTACAGAAGATAAAATTCGTCCTGATTTCCGTAAAGTAGATGAAATCCGTTCACTAGATTCTCAAGTTGGCTTACTTCCTCGTGTTCATGGATCTGGTTTATTTACAAGAGGACAAACACAAGCTATTTCAGCTTGTACACTAGCTCCTCTAGGGGAACACCAAATCTTAGATGGATTAGGATTAGAAGAAGGAAAACGATTCATCCACCATTATAATTTCCCACAATACTCAGTTGGAAGTACAGGACGTGCAATGTCCCCAGGAAGACGTGAAATTGGTCATGGTGCATTAGGTGAACGTGCATTGAAACAAGTTATTCCAGATGAAGAGACATTCCCATACACCATTCGTCTTGTAGCCGATGTATTGGAGTCTAACGGCTCTTCTTCACAGGCAAGCATATGTGCGGGTAGTTTGGCACTAATGGACGCAGGGGTACCTATTAAGGCTCACGTAGCAGGTATCGCGATGGGGCTTGTAAAAGATGGCGAAGATTATGCAATTCTAACGGATATCCAAGGTATGGAAGATCATTTGGGAGACATGGACTTTAAAGTTGCAGGTACAAGTGAAGGAATTACGGCTTTACAAATGGATATCAAAATCCAGGGAATTACAAAAGAAATTTTGGAAGAAGCCCTTATCCAAGCACGTAAAGCACGTTTAGAAATTTTAGAGCACTTGAATTCTGTTCTTTCAGAACCCAAAACAGAACTTTCTGCATATGCACCTAAGATTGAAATGATTAAAATTAAACCTGAAAAAATTAAAGTAGTCATTGGTAAAGGCGGAGACACCATCAATGGAATCATTGAAGAAACTGGCGTGAAAATCGACATTGATCAAGATGGAAATGTCAGCATTGCTTCCTCTGATAAAACAATGATTGAAAAAGCCAAAAAGATTATTGAAGAGTTGACTCATGATGTAAAAGCTGGTGAAGTTTATGAAGGAACTGTAAAACGTGTTGAAAAATTTGGTGCCTTTGTAGAAATTACTAAAGGAAAAGATGGTTTGGTTCATATATCTGAACTTGCAAATGAGCGCGTACGTGAAGTCGAAGATGTAGTAGCTGTCGGAGATAAAGTTCAAGTGAAAGTTTTAGAGATTGATAAGCAAGGAAGAATTAATCTTTCTCGTAAAGCTTTGTTAAGTAAAGTAGAAAAAACAGAAAATTCAAAATAAATAATAGAAAGATGGTAGATACCAAGTGTATCTGCCATTTTTTTCATATTATGAAAAAATAGCTAGAAAGATTAAATATCCTCTCATTCTATGTTAAAATGAATCTACTCAAATAATATAGATAACTAGAAGTAATGAATAGAACGTGTAGCGAAAGGGATGTTCAGGATGAAAAGATATAAGGTAGCTATTGTGGGAGCATCTGGAGCCGTTGGGCAAAAGATGATTGAATTTTTAGAAGATTCAAAAATCCCTGTAGAAGAATTAAAATTACTAGCATCTGCCCGTTCAGCTGGTAAAGAAATTATTTTTCAAAATCAGAAAATAGTGATTGAAGAAACCACTGAAAATAGTTTTACAGGAATGGACTTCGTTTTTTTTAGTGCAGGAGGGTCTATTACAAAAAAATATGCCTCATTTGCCATAAAAAGTGGGGCAATCGTTATTGATAATACAAGTGCCTATCGAATGGATGAGAAAACGCCATTGGTCGTTCCAGAAGTAAATCCAGGTGCACTAGCCCAAAATGAGGGCCTCATTGCTAACCCGAATTGTTCTACAATCCAGATGGTAGTAGCCTTAGAACCCATTCGTAGACAGTATGGATTATCTCGTATTATCGTTTCAACATATCAAGCTGTTAGTGGAGCAGGTCTGCAAGCATTGGAAAAGCTAGAACAACAACTAAAAAGTTCTGTTCCAGTAGATCCTAAAGAAAAGCACTCCATGATTGCTGGAAATACAATTCCACAAATTGATGTATTTGGTGAAGAAGGATATACATTAGAAGAGTGGAAAATGATCAATGAAACGAAAAAGATTATGCAGATGCCTGAATTAAATATATCAGCAACCTGCGTACGGATTCCCGTTAAGTATGGACATTCGGAATCTATCTATGTAGAAGTAGATCAAGAAGGTGTAAGTGTGGCAGATATGAAAGATGTGTTAAGAAATGCACCAGGAGTGATCCTTCAAGATGATCCAGCTCAACAAGATTATCCAACAGCATTAGAGACAGAAGGGAAAAAAGGTGTCTTTGTAGGTAGGGTTAGAAAAGATCCGGATCATTCTCGTGGGTTCCATATGTGGGTTGTATCGGATAACCTTGTAAAGGGAGCAGCTTGGAACTCTATCCAAATTGCAGAGACAATTTTAGAAAAAAATAGTTGAATAGTTTTTTTAAAACATCTAATTTTTTATGTAGTTAAACATTCTTTTACAGTTATCTTTTCTTTTTTACCCTTTTCGGTACACAATTTTCTACTATACGGTATAATAGGGAAAGAAGAAAATTCGGTTTAGTATTTATAAGAATTCATAGTAGCAATAGAACAGGAGGTTGTTCCCTTCTTTTTGTTGATATATGGGAATTTGAAAGGAAAAATGACTACCAAAAATGCAGATAAATACCTT
The DNA here is from genome assembly GCF_021513155.1 of Jeotgalibaca sp. MA1X17-3. Taxonomy (NCBI): domain Bacteria; kingdom Bacillati; phylum Bacillota; class Bacilli; order Lactobacillales; family Carnobacteriaceae; genus Jeotgalibaca; species Jeotgalibaca sp. MA1X17-3. The sequence continues at coordinate 1,625,733 of NZ_CP090983.1, read as the reverse complement.
CATATTTCTATCCGTAGCATGTAAAGGTAATTATTCAGCATGAATGAGTCTTTCCGGTAGATAATAGATTCGATGATGAAATTTTTTCTTTTTATTCAAAAAAAGGAAATTATTTTGTTCTTAAGAAAATTGTGAAGAATAGAAGAGGTGGAAGAATGAGTAATATTAAAATTATTCCCTTAGGGGGAGTAAGGGAAAGCGGCAAAAATATGTATGTCGTGGAAGTAGATGAGTTAATTTTTGTTTTAGATTGTGGATTACAGTATCCAGAAAGTGAAATGCTGGGTATAGATGTTGTGATTCCTGATTTTACTTATTTAGAACAGAATAAGAATCGAATTGCAGGGATTTTTCTAACACATGGTCATGAAGATGCTGTTGGAGCATTGCCATACTTTTTAGAAAATATTGATGCACCTGTTTTTGGTACGGAACTTACGATTGAACTTGCAAAATTATCAGTAGAAAATACTGGATTACATCCAGGATATGATAACTATCATGTTATTAACGAAAAAGCAGAAATTGAATTTGAAAATGTCGTAGTGAAGTTTTTCCGTACGACTCACTCCATCCCGGACTCTGTAGGAATCAGTATTCAAACAACAGATGGGGCAATCATTTACACGGGCGATTTTAAATTTGATCAAAGTGCTACTTCCATGTATCAAACCGATTTTGCTAAAATCGCAGAAATTGGAAGCGGAAATGTTTTGGCATTGTTAAGCGATTCAAGTGATGCGGAATCTGATGTTGAAAATGTAAGTGATTTGAAAGTTGCAGAGGAAATGATTGACACACTTCATAACGCAAATGGGCGAGTAATTATTTCTGCCGTAGCTAGTAATATTATGCGGATTCAACAAGCATTTGATGCAGCTCACCAAACAAAAAGAAAAGTATTTTTAACGGGTCCCAAACTAGTTCAAATTGTAGATACAGCAATCAAATTAGGGAAATTAGTTCTTCCTTCTAAAGACGTGATTGTAACGGAAAAAGAATTAGAGCGTTATCGTGATGATGAACTAGTTATTTTAGAAACAGGACTGAGTGGAGAGCCGATCGAATCCTTACAGCGTATGTCTACTCAAAAACATCGTCAAGTAAATATTAAGGAAGGTGACTTGGTATATATTACGACTACACCTTCTACAATGATGGAAACGACCGTAGCAAAAACTAAAAATATGCTATACCGCGCAGGCGCAACAGTAAAAGAAATATCAGATACATTCCAATCGTCGGGACATGCTACTCCGAATGATTTAAAGTTAATGATTAATCTTTTAAAACCAAAATACTTTATTCCTGTTCAAGGAGAATATCGTCTACTAGCGGCTCATGCTGATTTAGCTAATCAAGTAGGGATTCCTTACAAAAATATATTCATTCCTGGTAAAGGAGATGTAATTGAATATAGCAAAGATCGCATGCGTGTATCGGGTCAGGTACCTGCTGGGAATGTGTTGATTGATGGAATTGGTGTCGGTGATATTGGTAGTATTGTGTTACGAGATCGGAAACTTCTTTCAGAAGACGGTATATTTATAGCTGTCGTAACAATATCTAGACGTCAAAGTAAAATCTTGTCCGGTCCAGAAATCATTTCACGTGGTTTTGTGTATATGAAAGCAAGTGAGGATTTGATTGAGGAAAGTCAAAAATTAGTAACGAAAGTAGTCCAAGATAATTTAGAAGATAAAGATTTTGAATGGTCTAAATTAAAACAAGAAATAAGAGAAACGTTAAGCCGATATCTCTTTGAAAAAACGAAACGTAGACCAGTTATTCTTCCAATCATTATGGAAGCATCTAGTTACGGAAAAAAATAATAAATAGATTTAAAACCTGATTAAGGGAGCGATTTTGTAAATGGGTTCAAATAGTTTAAGAGGCTGGATGGAAGTAGTTGTTTTTGCAGTAGTAGCAACAGTAATTTCTTTTTTTCCAGTAACAATTGGAGAATACAGTCTCGTTTTAGCAGGACTACCTTTAATTTTTATCAGTTTACGCAGAGGACTTTTGCAAGGCTTAATTGCTGGAGGTTTAGCAGGGATTTTATTTCTTTTATTCAAAGAAGGAAGTCCAGATTTGTCAGAGAATATTGTGACTCAGTTCGGCCCATTAGCTTTTATTGGGATTACAGGATTGTTTGCAAAGTATACCCAAAGAACATTGAACAACAAACGATATTCTAATGCAGCGTTAAACATTGTAACTGCTTCTTTTATTGGTATGCTTTTGTATTTCGTATGGGTAATTGTAGGATCACTATTTTTCACAACGGAAGTGTCATCAAGTGAAAGTAATCTTTTTAGCATGTATGGACTATCATTTTTATTGTCCGTTGTAGGTACAGCAGTTGTGCTACTTCTTTTGGCTAAATTCGCTCCTAAACTCTTTATTCCAAGAGATACATCATTTCTTAGTAGAAAAGAAAAGTCACGTTTGTTAAACGACTAAAATGTACGTAGTTGATTGAAAAAACAAGAAGGGGTGTGACTTTTGTCTCACCCCTTCTTCTTATAAAAAATATACTAAAACTCAATCGGAGAGTGTCTCATGAATATATGGCAATTTCTTATCTTGCTCTTCTTTATTATTAATACTGTTGGTGCAATATACACAGTTTTTCATGATAATCGAGACGTAGGGGTCACCTGGGCGTGGTTACTTACATTGATTCTGTTACCGGGATTTGGATTTATTATTTATTTGTTTATAGGTAAGAAGATGAACGAAAATCAAATATATGATTTAAAAACTCAAAAAAGTTTAGGGATGTCTCAGTTAGCGGAAGTTCAAATCGAGTTACTAGAAGAAAATGAAGCTACAGGAAACGAATCAGAGGATGAGTATTCTATTAACACCGTGCTATTATTTTTAGAAAGTAATGAATCCATTTTAACGCGTGGTAATAAAGTGGAAGTTATTTCTGATGGAAAGACAAAATTCAATCGATTCATTGAAGATATTAGTAAAGCTAAAAAGCATGTTCATCTCTTGTATTATACGTTTCGATCTGATTCTTTAGGAAAAAGAGTATTAGCAGCATTAGAAGAACGAGCAGCAGCTGGAGTAGAAGTTTTAGTTGTGTTTGATGCATTGGGATGTCGAGGTATTGAACGAAACTTTTTTAAGAATCTAGAAAAACTAGGTGGGAAAACACTAGTATTCTTTGGTTCTCGAATTCCATTTGTAAATCTACGAATGAACTATCGGAATCACAGAAAAATATTAGTGGTAGATGGTAAAGTAGGGTATTTAGGTGGATTTAATATCGGAAATGAGTACTTAGGAAAAGGTCCGTTAGGATATTGGAGAGATACACATATTCGTATTGAAGGAAATGCTGTCTTAACTCTACAAAGTAGATTCTTAATGGACTGGAATGCGGTTTCTGATGAGAAACACAAAAAAGAATATGAAGATATTTATTTTCCAATTTCTCCACAAGTAGGAAATACCGCTATGCAAATTGTAGCTAGTGGACCTGATAATGATATTCAAGCCATTAAAATGGGCTTTATCAAAATGATTAGTCAGGCGAAAAAATCTATTTATATTCAAACTCCTTACTTTATTCCAGATGAAAGTGTGCATGAATCATTGAAGATAGCAGCGCTATCAGGTATAGAAGTAAATATTATGATTCCTTCTAAGCCAGATCACCCGTTTGTTTATCGAGCGACTGAATTCTTTGCGAATGATATCATGAAGTATGGAGCGAATGTCTTTATTTATCAGAATGGTTTTCTTCACTCAAAAGTTTTGGTGGTTGATGAGGAAGTAACTTCTGTTGGAACAGCCAATATGGACGTTCGCAGCTTTAAATTAAATTTTGAAATGAATGCTTTTATCTATGACCCAATCATTGCTCAAGAATTGATTAGTAATTTTCAAAAAGATCAAGAGAGATGTAAAGAAGTTACGCTAGAATATTTTGAAAAACAATCTAATTGGAAAAAATTCAAACAATACTTTTCTAGAATGCTCTCACCAATTTTATAGGATTTTTGAAAATAGAGACTCCACTTAGAAAGTTAAAAAACTTTTAATGGAGTCTCTATTTATAATGAATTCATATTATTTCAGAATGCATTTCTATTAAAAAGTAGTATAAAAGGTCATATAGTTTTTTATTTTAGTAATTAGATTCGTATCATGCTATTATGAAGAGGTAAGTTGAATGGAGAGAATGCATTCAATTGGAAGAAGATGTAGTGTTTTTTTGTCACTAGACTCAAAAATAATTTGTCTGTTTTGGTTGACACTTTTTCGAAAAACACCTTCCATGTTGAAACGTACGAACCTTCGTTTACTCACTTCTTTCTCTATCTGGATGCAAACGATTTCTTTTCTGATTGCTGCTTGATTAGCAAAGAGAATAACTTGGTGTAAAGGCATCGTTCTATCAAAGAGTTCTTTTTTTGAGTGATCACTATTATTTTTAGAGGCTCTTGAATCAACTTTAGCAGGGAACAAGGAATAAGAGGTATCATAGGTTTCCATTAGTTTTCCTCCGAACGTTTGTTTGTGTATCCTTATTATAGAACATCTGTTCTAAAAAGCAAGTGGAAAATATTTTTAACATATTTTTGTAATGTTTCTTCCTATTATAAGTACTTATAAATTATTTATAATTAATATCCAAAGGGTTTGAAGCCAACTCAATTTGAGGTTATAATGAATTCATTGGAAAAATTTACTATCTTATTTTTTTTTGGAGGTGATGAATATGAATACAATCGATGAGGTCAGAAATATAGAAAAACGAGCTGAGGAATTGGAAATTTCCTTCAAACAAAAAATTTCCGAAATGGAAAAAAATGCTGATTCTAAAGTTCGGGAAATGAAACAAGACATTGATAAAGATATAAATGATTACCATGAAGAACAACTTGAGAGTAACCGTAAAAAGTTAATCGGTATAAAAGAAAAATTAGACCAAGAAACAACACAAGAAATTGACTCAATAAAAAAACAATACAAAAGCAGTAAGGATAAGCTTGTCAATATTGTGATTGAAGAGGTGATGAAACAGTATGGCAATAGCTAAAATGAAAAAGATAAAACTCATCTCGTTACAGGATCAAAAAGATTCTATCATGCAAGCGATCCAAGGAATGCAGAGTGTAGAATTAATTGATATGACTGAAGAGTATGAGCAATCGGCGCCAGCGGATTCCCCTAAGAGAGATGTTCTCAATAATAGTATTAAAGTGTTAGAAGGAAAACAGGAAGATTACAAAGATGCACTAATTTTTTTGAAATCATACCTTCCTCAACCAACGATGCTAGAAAAAATGCGAGAACCTCGAAAGAAAATGACTATTCAGTCAATAGAGGGAGAAGCTAGTCAACTAAATCAAGAAAAAATTCTTCAAGAAGTAGATGTATTGAGAAAAAGAATAAAAAAGATAGAAGAAACTATTAAGAAACATAATGAGGATGAAACATTTCTTTTGAAATGGAAGAAATTATCTTTTAATCCTGAAACTTTGTCGGACAATAAATTTGTTTTGTCTTTAACAGGAACGATTCCTCAAACAAAGTCGGATGACTACATAAGAGCTCTAAATGAAAATCCTCTTATCTTTGTGGAAGAAGTTTATCAAGCAAGAGAAGAATATGGAGTTTCCATATATTTTGATCGTCAAGTAGAAGAAGAAGTAAAAGACTTCCTTGAAGAAAATTATTTCTTTAAACTCAGCTATTTATTTGATTCTCCACCAGAAGAAGAATTGGTGAGGATTAGAAAAGATAGAGACGTCATGAAGCAAGAACTTAGTGAAATCAAAACGAAGTTAGCTGATATGAAAAAAACAGAATGGGAACTCATGCTAATCAATGAGACCATTTATGCAAAGCTACAGCGATTATATGGTCAACTACTTTTGTTAGATGAAAGACATCTATTTATTTTGGAAGGTTGGATGGAAGATTCTAAACTCCAATATTTCCAAGAAGAAATGGCAGAACATTTATCGCAAGAAGATTATGCGATTTTAACTGAAGATGTGAAAGAAGAGGAAATAGACAAGGTACCTATTGTTTTAAAAAACAATCGTTTTGTTTCTCCTTTTGAAAATATTACGGCGATGTATAGTTTGCCTAAATACAATGAGATTGATCCTACACCATTTTTAACACCTTTTTACCTCATCTTCTTTGGAATGATGCTGGCTGATTTAGGGTATGGATTATTGATGTGGGCAGCAACGATGGTTGCATTGAAGTTCTTCCATTTAGATAAAGGTATGAAAAAGAATATGCGTTTCTTTAATCTTCTTTCTTATGCAACAATGGGTTGGGGATTAATATATGGATCGTTCTTTGGTGCTGCTTTGCCAATTGTTCTTTTATCTACTACGGAGGATGTAAATACGATTCTCTTGATGTCGGTAATCTTTGGTGTCATTCAAATGTTGGTTGGTCTTAGCGTCAAAACCTACCTTCAATTAAGGGTTAAAGATATATATGGAGCTATTTCAGATGGTATTGGTTGGATTGCCATTTTTGTGGGTATCATTCTAATCGTACTAGGGAATTTAGTTATACCAAGCCCTGTCTTAAATACAGCTGGAGCAGTTGTTGCTATATTGGGAGCTGTCTCAATTATTGTCGCTTCTTCATTAGGATCTGATAATAAAGCATTAGGAGCTGGAGCTGGTTTATACAACCTCTACGGAATTACTGGTTATATTGGTGATGTAGTGAGTTACACTCGTTTAATGGCGCTAGGTGTGTCAGGTGGGAGTATCGCTTTGGCTTTTAATATGATCGTAGGATTTTTACCAACAGGTGCAAGATTTACAGTAGGAATCGTACTGTTTTTAATCCTTCATGCAGTTAACTTTGGACTTTCTGCTTTAAGTGCCTATGTACACGGAGCTCGACTAATCTTTGTAGAGTTCTTTGGTAAGTTTTATGATGGTGGCGGAAAAGCACTCAACCCACTAAAAACATCAGAAGAATATATTGATTTAAAAAATAATTTAGAAACAGAATAATGGAGGAATTTACTTATGGAAAAACTTACTTGGTTACAATTTTTAATGGAAAATGACGGTGGATTTATTTTTGCGGCACTTGGAATTGGTTTGGCAGTTATCTTTTCAGGTATGGGGTCTGCAAAAGGTGTAGGTATGACCGGTGAAGCGGCAGCTGCTCTAATTAAAGAACAACCAGAAAAATTTGGTAAATCTTTAATTCTAGAATTGCTACCAGGTACACAAGGTTTATACGGATTTGTTATTGGTTTCTTGATTTACTTAAATATGACTCCAGATATGCCTTTGCAAGAGGGAATCTACATGTTGATGGCTGGATTACCAATTGCTTTCACTGGTTTAACTTCCGGTATTGCACAAGGACGCGTTTCAACAGCGGCAATACAAATTTTGGCTAAAAGAGAGGAACACAATACAAAAGGGATCATTTATTCTGCGATGGTAGAAACGTACGCTATCCTTGGCTTTGTTATTTCCTTCTTATTAGTTCTAAATAGCTAATCACGTACGAGGAGGATGAAGTGTAGATGAAAGAATTAGAAGTATTGTCGAATCAAATAATGGAACGAACAAAAGAGCAAGGTCAGAAAAACGTTGTTGAAAAAGAACGTGAATTGGCTAAAAAATGGAAGATGACCTTCAACGATTAGTAGAAAGTCAAAAAACTCGTAAGTCATCCATTCAAACAAAAGTTAAAAATGAGCTTGATCGTAAAGAACAATCGCTCATTAATGATAAAAGAAATCGTATTTTAGCTGAAAAGCAAATTATATTAAATGAAATTTATGCAGAAGCAGCTAAAAAGATGACTGTTTGGGACACGGAAACATTCCGGAAATTTGTTGAAAATGTACTAAATCAATTCGATTCCAACACTCTTCAATTAGTTCCTGGTGAAAAAACACGTGGACAATTTACTGAGGAATTTGTAGAACAACTGAAGAAAGACTATCCAGGTTTGAAAATATCTTCTTCAGCTATCCCAAATAGAGCAGGCTTTATTGTAGAAAAAGGTGGAATAGACTACAACTTTTTCTTTGATCAAATGATAGCGGAAATTAAAAAAGATTTTTCGCCGAAATTAGCCTCCTTGGCATTTCAAAAAAAATGAAGAAGGGGTGAAGCATGAATGAAAGATACTGATTATAAAGGTATCAATACATTAATCCGGACCTATGAGCTCCGATTACTGAAAACAGATGAGATCGAAAGAATGTTAAAAGCTAGCGACTTGAAAACAGCGCTTGATGTGTTGAAGGGAACGGACTACGACTTTGATGAAGAAGAAATCCTTCAGACAAAAAACTTCAACGACATTCTTATGCGACATCTTGGGGATGTTTACCAAGAACTGTTTTCCATTGCCCCTGATCCAGAGTTGATTGAATTGTTTACGTTACAATACTCTTACCATAATTTAAAAGTATTTTTAAAACAGTACTTTTTGGAACAAGATTTAGAAGAACTTTTAATTCCAATCGGCAAGTTATCTTTAGATTCTCTAAAAAACTTGGTTGATACCGGTGAAAGTGATGAAGCTAATCCAATTATGGTTGAAGCAGTTCAACAAGCGAAAAATGATTATTCTGAGTCAGGTCTGATAGAAACAGTAACTGTATTTATGGATACTTATTATTTCCGTCATTTACGTGCCATTGCAAGTAAAGAAAATTTTGAAGCAATTACAAATATTGTGGATACAAAAATTGATTTATATAACCTTTCTTCTCTTGTAAGAAGTTTAAATCAGAAAAAACCAAGAAGCCACTTGCATACGATGTTATCCTCGTCAGGAACTATTCCAAAACAGGAAATCATTGATGAGTCGGTAAATGGACCTGTAACGGTCTTGAAAAAATTATATGCGGAAAAATCCTATGGTGATTTGCTTGAGACAGTCATTGAAGAGGATAATACGATTAATACGTTAAAACTAGATATGTTGGTAGATACCATTACTCATAATATTGTTTCTGAAGGGATCTATCAGCCTTTTGGACCACTAGCTTTGCTAGGGTATATTTATGCGAAGGAAATAGAAGTAACTAATTTACGTCTGTTATTAGTAGGAAAAGATAATGGTATTGCAGAAGAAGAATTAAGAAAGAGGGTGCGACACGTTTATGGCTCATAATATAGCAGTTGTCGGCGATAAAGATTCCATCCTCCCATTTAAAATTTTAGGTTTTTCAGTTTTTGCTAGTAGTAGTGCAGCACAAGCTAGAGAAACCATTGACCGTTTGGCCGTACAAAATTACGGGATTATTTATCTGACAGAAGCACTGGCAGAAAAAATTCCAGATACCATTAAAAGGTATGATGCAATCTTGACTCCAGCGATTATTCTCATTCCCAATTACAGTGGTTCATTAGGGATAGGAAAACAACGGATTCAGGATAATGTTGAAAAAGCGGTTGGGCAAAATATTTTATAATTAGGAGGGAACTTGTTTGAAAAATGGTAAAATAATAAAAGTTTCCGGTCCTTTAGTCATGGCAAAAGGTATGGAGGAAGCAAACATTCAAGATATCTGTCGGGTTGGAGATTTAGGTCTAATCGGCGAAATTATTGAAATGCGTAATGATATTGCCTCCATTCAGGTCTACGAAGAGACTTCAGGAGTTGGACCAGGTGAACCTGTCGTTACCACTGGGGAAGCACTTTCGGTTGAATTAGGCCCAGGTGTTGTTTCACAGATGTTCGACGGAATTCAACGACCTTTAAATACATTTAAAGAAGCAACAGACAGTAATTATTTGGTACGTGGAGTTCATGTTGACTCTTTGGACCGCAAAAAAACGTGGGAATTTACAGCTACCGTAGAGGTTAGGCAAAAAGTAATAGCCGGTGATATTGTTGGGACTGTGCCAGAAACTAAAGTAATTGAACATCGCATCATGATTCCTTATGGTGTAGAGGGAACGATTAAGACGATTCAAAGTGGAACGTATACTCTGGAAGATACCGTGTATACTTTAGAAACTGAAGAAGGTCTAAAAGAATTTACAATGATGCAAACATGGCCAGTTAGAAAGGGACGTCCGGTTCAAAAGAAATTGAACCCAAACGTTCCTATGATTACTGGACAACGTGTTATTGATACATTCTTCCCGATTACAAAAGGTGGTTCAGCCGCTGTTCCTGGACCATTTGGAGCAGGAAAGACGGTTGTTCAACACCAAATCGCTAAATTTAGTGATGTGGATTTAGTTGTCTACGTAGGTTGTGGAGAACGTGGAAATGAAATGACAGACGTTTTAAATGAATTTCCAGAATTAGTTGACCCTAATACAGGAGAATCTTTGATGGAACGTACAATCCTAATTGCAAACACATCAAACATGCCCGTAGCAGCACGTGAAGCTTCTATTTACACAGGAATTACGATTGCTGAGTATTTCCGTGATATGGGATACAATGTGGCAGTAATGGCAGACTCTACTTCTCGTTGGGCAGAAGCTCTACGTGAAATGTCTGGACGTTTAGAAGAAATGCCTGGTGATGAAGGGTATCCTGCTTATCTAGGAAGCCGTATTGCTGAGTATTATGAGCGTGCAGGTCGTACTCTTTCATTAGGAACAGTAGGAAGAGAAGGAAGTATTTCAGCAATAGGAGCTGTATCACCTCCAGGAGGAGATACTTCAGAGCCGGTTACTCAAAATACATTACGTGTTGTAAAAGTTTATTGGGCACTGGATTCTTCTTTAGCACAAAGACGTCACTTCCCATCTGTAAACTGGCTAACTTCTTATTCATTGTATGATGATGAAGTTGGAATATATATGGATGAAAAGATGAATTCAAATTGGGCTGAAAGAGTTCAACATGCAATGGACTTGCTACAAGAAGAGTCTGAATTAGAAGAGATTGTGCGATTAGTAGGGATTGAATCTCTATCCGAGCGAGATCGACTAACCATGGCAATTGCTGAATCTATTCGTGAAGATTATTTACAACAAAATGCTTTTGATGATGTAGATACGTATACTTCACGTGAAAAACAATACCAAATGCTCCAACTGATTCTAGGGTTTGAAGATGAAGCCCGTGAAGCAATGAGATTGGGTGCTTATTTCCAAGAAATTATGGATGGTACGGTAGATGTTCGTGACCGTATTGCCAGAAGTAAGTTTATTCCTGAAGATAAATTAGCTGATATGAAACAAATAGAAATAGATATGAAAGAAACGGTTCGTACTATTTTAGCTGAAGGAGGAATGACGAGAAATGCTTAAAGAATACAAAACAGTTACAGAAGTCGTCGGACCCCTAATGGTAGTAGAACAGATCGAAGGCATTAAGTTTGATGAATTAGTTGAAATTCAAATGCAAGATGGAGAAATTCGTACCGGACAAGTATTGGAAGTGTCAGAAGATAAAGCAATGGTCCAGATTTTTGAAGGACCAAGTGGGATTAATATCAAGGATACAAAAGTTCGTTTCCGTGGTAAACCACTTTCTATTGATGTTTCGGAAGATATGGTTGGTAGAGTGTTTGATGGAATGGGCCGTCCGATTGATAATGGTCCAGAAATTATTCCTGAAAAATCTTTGGATATCAATGGACAAGCGATTAATCCAGTTGCAAGAGACTATCCTGATGAGTTTATCCAAACAGGGATTTCTGCTATTGACCACTTAAATACATTGGTTCGTGGCCAAAAATTACCTGTGTTCTCTGGATCAGGTCTTCCACATAAAGAACTAGCTGCTCAAATCGCAAGACAAGCGACTGTTTTAAACAGTGACGAGAAATTTGCGGTTGTATTTGCAGCAATGGGGATTACCTTTGAAGAAGCAGAATATTTCATGGAAGACTTCCGTAAAACAGGAGCGATTGATCGTTCGGTTATGTTTATCAACTTAGCGGATGATCCAGCTATCGAACGGATTGCTACTCCTAAGATGGCCTTGACTACTGCTGAATACCTTGCATTTGAAAAAGATATGCACGTATTAGTAATTATGACGGATATGACGAACTACTGTGAGGCTTTACGTGAAATCTCTGCAGCTCGTCGTGAAGTACCAGGTCGTCGTGGATATCCTGGTTACCTTTATACAAACTTATCTACTTTGTATGAACGTGCCGGAAGATTAATTGGTAAAAAAGGATCAGTTACTCAGATACCTATTTTATCTATGCCGGAAGATGATATCACGCATCCAATTCCTGACTTAACAGGTTACATCACAGAAGGACAAATCATCCTTTCTCGTGAATTGAATAACGCTAATATTAAGCCACCAATTGATGTGTTACCATCTTTGTCACGTTTGAAAGATAAAGGTACCGGTGAAGGTAAAACACGTAAAGACCATGCACCAACGATGAACCAACTCTTTGCAGCGTATGCTGAAGGAAAAGAAGCAAAAGAACTAGCAGTTATCTTAGGAGAGTCTGCCTTATCGAACACTGATAAATTGTATTTAGAATTTACAGACAGATTTGAAAAAGAATATGTAAACCAAGGATTTTATAACAACCGTACCATTCAAGAATCACTTGATTTAGGTTGGGAACTGTTATCGATCTTGCCGAAGACTGAATTAAAACGAATTAAGAATGAAATGATCGAAGAGTTTATGCCGGAAGGAGAGTGATCCCGTGGCAAGATTAAATGTCAAACCAACTCGGATGGAATTAGCTAAATTAAAAGATCGTCTAAATTTATCCACGCGTGGACACAAACTTTTGAAGGATAAGCAAGATGAACTCATGAGACAATTCATTGTATTGATTAAGGAGAATAATGTTTTGCGAGACGAAGTTGAAGCAGAGTTAACCAGTGCGATGCAAGAATTCGTAGTAGCAAAATCCTTAATAAATGAAGCTTTTATCGAAGAATTATTTGTTGGGACAGAAACTTCTGTTGAATTAAATATTTATGAAAAGAATATCATGAGTGTGATGGTTCCTCAAATGGACTTTACGGTTCAAGAGAAGGAAAAATCTACGGATATTCAATATGGATATTTAAATTCCAGCAGTGAACTAGATAAAGCTATTGAAAAAATCGAAACTATTCTTCCTAAACTTCTGAAATTAAGTGAAATCGAGAAAACCTGTCAACTAATGGCAGATGAGATTGAAAAAACCAGAAGACGTGTAAATGCATTGGAGTATCGTATGATTCCACAGTTACAAGAAACCATTCGTTACATTCAAATGAAGCTTGAAGAAAATGAACGTGCTTCTATTGTTCGTATGATGAAAGTAAAAGACATGGGAAACAAATAGAAATGAACGAAGGAGAAAGTCAGGAATTAAATTTCCTGGCTTTTTCATAACTAATTTTTGTACATTTATTAGAAAATAATTTAAAAGTGTATAGAATGTTTTCTCTAGCTAATGTTTGTGTTACACTAGTGAGAAATAATAAAGTAGTCATCTTCAAATAATTGGACTGCAAGTATTTAAAATGGATGGTGGATAAATAAATGACTGAAAAGGGATTGTTGATTGTATTGTCAGGACCCTCTGGTGTAGGAAAGGGTACAGTGAGACAAGCAATTTTTTCTCAAGGAGAAAGAGACTTCATGTATTCTATATCTGCTACCACTCGAAAACAAAGAGTTGGGGAAGTAGACAGCGAGGATTATTTTTTTAAAAGTAGAGAAGAATTTGAGTCTATGATCAAAAATAATCAATTATTGGAATATACCGAGTATGTTGGTAATTACTATGGAACACCCATTGATTATGTGAAGAAAACTCTAAACGAAGGAAATGATATTTTTCTTGAAATTGAAGTTCAAGGTGCCATGCAGGTAAAAGAGCGGATGCCAGAAGGAATATTTATTTTCCTGACACCACCAGATTTAACTGAACTAGAATCACGTATTTTAAATAGAGGAACGGATGAATCTCCAATTATTCAGCAGCGAATGGAAAAGGCAGTTGAAGAATTGAACTTAATCCGTTACTATGACTATGCAGTCGAAAACGATACCGTTCAAAATGCAGTGAAAAACATTTTGGCAATTATACAAAGTGAACATTTAAAGGTTTCTAGATTCTTAGAAAATCAACTAACAGATGAAAAGGAGTAACCCATTATGATGCTTTACCCTTCAATTGATAAATTATTAGAACAAGTGGACTCAAAATACTCAATGGTTACGATTGCTGCAAAGCGTGCGCATGAACTTCATGCTAAAGCAGAACCACTACTGGAAGAGTATCATTCTTATAAAAATGTAGGACGAGCACTGGAAGAAATCGCAAACGGTGAATTAATCATCGGAACAGACACTCCAAAGAAATAAAAAGATTAGAAATATAATTTGAATAGAGACTGCTGTTTTTGGATTCCCAATACAGTAGTCTTTTTCATTTCATTTTTAAAATAAACAAGACAATGGAGTCGTTGTTTAGTAAAATGAATAGTGATCACTAAGAATAGGAGGAAATAGCTTGAGGCAAATTGCAAAAGTCATTGTAGATGTACCTGCAATGCAAACGAATAGACCATTTGATTATGTTATTCCTCTTTCCTTGGAGAAGAAACTTGAAAAAGGGATGAGAGTAGAAGTTCCTTTTGGTCCTAGAAGTATTCAAGGTTTTATCGTCGATATTGTTGATTCGTCTAGCTACGAAGGAGAACTCAAAGAAATTATTCGCCCACTGGACTTAGAACCTGTTTTAAATGAAGAATTATTACAGTTAGGAATGAAAATTTCTGAAGAAGTATTCTCTTTTCTCATTCACTGCTATCAAACGATGCTTCCGACCATGTTGAAAGCCAGTTACCAAAAAGAATTTATTTTGACAGATGAAATTGATGAGGATTCCTGGAATGATATTTTTGAGGGAAGTGACCGTTTATCATGGGAGAAAGCCGTGGAGAAAGAAGTTTTGCCATTATTATTAGATTGGAATAAAAAAGGAATTGTCGATATTAATTATATTGTCAAAAATAAGGCAAAAGCAAAAATGATAAAGGTATATCAATCAAACCTAAGTTTTCAACAAATAGAAGAGGAGTTAGAAGACCTACCTAAGAATGCAACAAAGCAAAAAGCTCTTTTGGTTGCTCTTTTGGAACTAGAAGACCTTTCTTACTCAAGTAAACAATTTATGGAGCAGTATGACCTCTCTACTCAAACACTTCAGACGGGAGTGAAAAAAGGCTGGTTGCTTCAAAATGATAAAGAAATTTATCGTGACCCGTTAAAGAATAAAGTATTTCCGAAAACGACAGCTAAAAAACTGAATCGAGAACAATTACATGCTTTTCAAGAAGTGAACCATTCCATAGAAAAAAAGAGCATAAAGTCTATTTATTAAAAGGAATTACAGGAAGCGGAAAAACAGAAGTATATATGCAGCTAATTGGTGAA
This sequence comes from Jeotgalibaca sp. MA1X17-3, assembly GCF_021513155.1. Taxonomy (NCBI): domain Bacteria; kingdom Bacillati; phylum Bacillota; class Bacilli; order Lactobacillales; family Carnobacteriaceae; genus Jeotgalibaca; species Jeotgalibaca sp. MA1X17-3. The sequence goes on along the minus strand of NZ_CP090983.1, from coordinate 1,610,376 downwards.
GTATTACAAAAAGGGAAAACAGCCCTGATGCTTGTTCCGGAAATTGCTTTGACACCACAAATGGTAAATCAGTTTAAAGGTAGATTCGGAGAAGAGGTAGCTGTTTTACATAGTCGTCTGTCAGCAGGAGAAAAATATGATGAGTGGCGTAAAATTAAAAATGGAGAAGCAAATGTTGTAGTTGGTGCTCGATCTTCTATTTTTGCACCAGTGAAAAATATTGGAATGATTATTGTGGATGAAGAACATGAAACAACGTATAAGCAAGAAGATAATCCGAAGTATCATGCAAAAAAAGTTGCGATTCAAAGAGGAGCTTACCATCATTGTCCGGTTGTGCTAGGAAGTGCAACCCCTTCTTTAGAGTCACGTGCTCGTGCACATAAGAATGTATATACGTTACTAGAGCTAACAGAAAGAGCAAATCAAGAAGAACTGCCAGAAGTAGAGATTGTAGATATGAGAGAAGAATTTCAACAGAATAATCGCAGTAATTTTTCTAGAGTCCTACAAACTAAAATAGCTGACCGCCTAGAAAAAAAGGAACAAATTGTATTACTGCTGAACCGTAGAGGATATTCTTCTTTTATTATGTGTAGAGACTGCGGATTTGTTCTAGAATGTCCGAACTGTGATATTAGTCTTACCTTTCATATGGATACCAAAGGAATGAAATGTCACTATTGTGGGCATGAAGAAAGAGTTCCTGAAGCCTGCCCCAAGTGCAATGGCCGTCATTTCCGTTACTATGGAACCGGAACTCAAAAAATTGAGACCGAATTACAAACTCTTTTTCCAGAATCAAAGATCATTAGAATGGACGTAGATACGACTAGGAAAAAAGGTTCGCATGAACGATTGCTTTCTGCTTTCGGAAATGGAGAAGCAGATATTTTATTAGGCACACAAATGATTGCAAAAGGTCTTGATTTCCCAGGTATTACATTAGTAGGGGTAATCAATGCCGATACCTCTTTGAGTCTTCCTGATTTCCGTTCATCTGAAAAAACATTCCAGTTGCTAACGCAAGTAAGTGGTCGAGCAGGAAGGTCACACTTAAAGGGGGAAGTGATTGTACAAACGTTTAACCCCGAACATTATGCAATTCGATATGCGCAAAACCATAATTATGATGGTTTTTATAGACAAGAGATGGCTTTAAGGCATCAAAGTGGCTATCCACCTTATTTCTTTACTGCTCAAATTACAGTAAACGATAAAGATGAGAAAAAAGCACAACAAAAAATATATGAAATTAATGCAAAAATGCGGAATCAATTAGGAACTGAAACAATTATTTTAGGTCCTTCTAAGAGTTCCATTGCGAAAATGAATAATCGTTATTATTTTCAGTTACTTATTAAATATAAAAACTCACCTCGATTACATGAGGTTTTAGATCAAATTTTAAATGATTCACAAAAAGATAATGCAAAAGGATTGTATATTTCAATAGACATTGATCCTGTTCATTTTTTCTAATCAAAAAAAATGAAAATAGGTTCAAAAAGAGAGGGGAGAAGGTACATTTTATAGTGAACTATAAAATAAAGCCGCTTAAATGAAACGAATTATTTTTATGGGAACACCAGCTTTTTCAGTTCCTATTTTAGAAGAACTTATTAACAGTAAATATGAGGTAGTAGCCGTTGTTACACAACCCGATCGCCCGGTAGGAAGAAAGAAAGTTTTGACACCTTCACCAATAAAAGAAGTCGCTGTAAAGCATAATATTCCTTTGTTTCAACCTGAAAAAATATCAGGATCAAAAGAAATGGAAGAACTACTCGCCTTGAAAGCAGATTTAATTGTCACAGCCGCATATGGACAGTTTTTACCAACTAAATTAATTCATGCACCAGCCTATCGTTCTATTAATGTCCATGCCTCTCTTTTGCCAAAATATCGTGGTGGAGCACCGGTTCATTATGCTATTATTGAAGGAGAAAAAGAAACAGGTATTTCCATTATCTATATGGAGAGAAAAATGGATGCTGGTGATATCCTTTCTCAGGAGAAAATCCGTATTGAGAACCACGATGATGTTGGAACGATGTTTGATAAATTAAGCCTGCTAGGAAGAGATCTATTAATGCGTACACTTCCAGATGTATTTGAAGGGAAAATCACTTCTACTGCACAAGAGGAGTCTAAAGTGACTTTTTCACCGAACATCAAAAGAGAAGAAGAAAGAATCGATTGGAATCAATCAGCAGAACAGATTGCCAATAAAATTAGAGGGATGCGTCCTTGGCCCGTAGCTCATGCACTCTTGAATGGGGAACGATGTAAAATTTGGGAAGCAGAAAAAGTAGATGATGAAACGTCACTTGAACCTGGCTCACTCATTGAATGGGATAAAGATGCCCTTTATCTTGCTTGTGGAAGTCAATCCGTATTAAAAGTAACAGAATTACAACCAGCAGGAAAAAAGAAGATGTCGGCTGCAAGTTTTATAAATGGCGTTGACATCCATTCCATCCAAAGAATAGGATTTGAATAATATGGCAAAAAATAAAATCATTCATTCTGTCCGATATCTAGCAAATGAAATACTAGAAGCAATTGAATCTGAAGGTGCTTATTCAAATATTTTATTGAACAAAATGATTGATCAACATAAGTTAAGCGAAAAAGATGCGGGACTTCTGACAGAATTAGTATATGGTGTTACCCAAAGAAAATTAACATTAGATTATGGGTTAACTCCGTATGTCCGTTCTCCTAAAAAATTAGAAAGTTGGGTTCGTAATTTATTACGTTTGTCAGCTTATCAAATGGTTTACTTAGATAAGATTCCTGATCATGCTATTCTTTACGATGCCGTTGAGATTGCAAAGTTTAAAGGGCATACGGGAATTTCAAAATTGGTGAATGGAATCTTACGCAATGTTCAACGAAATGGCTTAAAAGATTGGAAAGAAATAACCGATCCGATTGAAAGAATGAGCATAGGCTCTAGTGTACCGGTTTGGATTATAAAGAAACTAATAAATCAATTGGGAAATGAAAAAGCAGAAAGCTTGGCTCATTCTTTACAAATAGCTCCTTATCTATCTATTCGCATTCAAGATCGAACAGTTTCGATAGATGAGGTACGTCAGCGTTTGTTAGAAGATCATATCAAAGCAGAAGCTAGTCCCATCTCTCCATATGGATTACGTGTTCATTCTGGACGTGTCGTTAAGTCGGAATTATTTAAAAATGGAATCATAACCATTCAAGATGAGTCTAGTCAATTAGTAGCCCTATTTGGCTCCTTAAAACCTACCGATAAAGTTTTGGATGCCTGTGCTGCTCCTGGAGGGAAAACAGTTCACATAGCTAGCTTTTTAGACAAAGCAGTAGAAGGCGAAGTTCATGCACTGGATATCCATGAACACAAAATAAAACTCATTGAAGAGAATACAAAAAGACTGCACGTTACGGATGAAGTAATTACTCATCTTCTGGATGCAAAAAAATCTAGTGAACGATTTGATCCCAAAAGTTTTGATGTCATTTTTGTAGATGCTCCTTGTTCTGGTATGGGATTAATGAGAAGAAAACCAGAAATTAAATATTCTTTAAAAGATACGGATATTCATGAACTTCAAAAACAGCAACAAGAAATATTAAATGCTGTAGAGCCACTTCTGAAAACCGATGGAAGACTCATTTATAGTACCTGTACAATCGTACAAGAAGAAAATCAAGAAACCGTTCAAACGTTCTTAAAGGAACATCCGAATATGAAGGTTATTCCAGCAGATTCAAAATCAGCGTTCAGTCCAGAAATAGAATTACCAAGCACGGTTATCACGCCAGAAGGGTATGTAGAAATTTATCCGGATGATTTTGGTACAGATGGATTCTTTATTTGTGCAATGGAAAAGACAACCAGAGGAGAAGAGTGACAATATGCAAATTGCCTATCGAAGTGACATTGGTAAAAAAAGAAGTGTAAATCAGGATTATGTAAGCTGGTTTAAAAATAAAGATGATCAACCGCTTATGATTGTTTGTGATGGGATGGGAGGACATAAGGCCGGAGACGTTGCTAGTGAAATGGCCGTATCTCATCTGGGACAAGCATGGAAACAAACGTCCTTTCAAGATATTGATCGCTTGTCTAGTTGGCTTCTAGATTCCATCCAAAAAATTAATAGTCTTATTTTTCAAAAATCATTAGATTTTATAGATCTAGATGGTATGGGAACAACTTTGGTTGCAACTACTTTTGTAAAAGAGGAAGTACTAATCGCAAATGTAGGAGATAGTCGTGCCTATCTTTTTAGAGATGATCAATTAAAACAACTGACCGAAGATCATTCCTTAGTGAATGAGTTTGTAAAATCAGGTGAAATTACATTAGAAGATGCACAACATCATCCGCAAAAAAATATTGTTACTCGTTCTGTTGGATCTAGAAAAATGGTTCAAGTTGATTTAGTAGCATTTCCAGTGCGTCCAAAAGATGTACTCATGTTATGTACAGATGGATTAACAAATATGATTCCAGAAGAAGAAATAAAACAAATTTTGAAAGAATCGCTTCCTCTTGAAAAGAAAACGGACCAGTTAATTGAACTCTCCAATCATGAGGGTGGTTTAGATAATATAACAGTATTGTTAACAGAATTTGGAGAAGAGGAGGAGGGGGAACTTGCTAGAGATCGGAAAGAAAATCGGACAGCGTTATAAAGTTATTCGTTTAATTGGAACAGGTGGGATGGCTAATGTCTATTTGGGACATGATTTAATTTTGGACCGAGATGTTGCTGTGAAAGTTTTACGCTTTGATTTTCAGAATAACACGGACGCTCTAAGACGATTCCAAAGAGAAGCCCTTTCTGCTACACAACTAGTTCATCAGAATATTGTTAGTGTTTATGATGTAGATGAGGAAAACGGACTTCAATACATTGTTATGGAATATGTAAAAGGTACAGATTTAAAAAAGTATATTGAAAATAGTGGCAAGGTAAGTCCGCAAAATTCGATTCATATTATGAATCAAGTTTTGTCAGCGATGGCTCTTGCCCATCAAAATCGGATTATTCATAGAGATATAAAGCCTCAAAATATTTTAATTGATGAAGATAATCATGTAAAAGTAACTGACTTTGGTATTGCAATAGCTCTTTCGGATACATCTATCACACAAACGAATACATTGTTGGGTTCTGTCCACTATCTCTCTCCAGAGCAAGCAAGAGGTGGGATGGCAACAACTAAATCAGATGTTTATGCTTTAGGAATTGTGCTCTACGAATTATTAAGTGGAAAAGTGCCTTTTGATGGAGAATCAGCTGTTTCAGTCGCTTTGAAACATTTTCAAGAAGAAATGCCTTCTATTCGAAAGGAACATCCAGAAATTCCTCAAAGTTTAGAAAATATAATATTAAAGGCTACAGCAAAAGAACCGATTGACCGTTATCAAACTTGTGAAGAGATGTTGGCTGACTTAGATACAGCTTTAGATCCTAGTCGAGAAAATGAGGTAGCCTTTATACCGGCCTCCATGTTGAATGAAACGAAAGTCATGCAGCCGATTACTCCACCATTGAAAAAAGAAGAAATGATTCCAACAGAAGAAAAAACACCTATTTATTCGAGTAGTTCTTCTGAAAATAAAAAAGAAAGTTCTGTTAATAATCAGAAAAAGAAAAAAAGAGGTCCTCTTTTTCTGTTATTTTCTTTTTTATTTCTAGCAGTTTTTGTTATTTCTTATATGGTTTGGAATAATCGAGAACCAGAACCAGTGATGGTTCCTGATATTGTAAATGTAAATGAAGATACGGCTAAACGTTTATTGGAACAAGAGAATTTAATAGTAGGTGAGGTATTTGAAGAATATGATGATACGATTTCAGAAACCTTTACCATTCGCACAGAACCAGCTGTAGGTAGTTCCGTACCTTTTCAAAGTGAAGTAGATTTGTTCATCAGCTTAGGAAAAAAACCAACTACTGTAGAAAGTTATCTTGGAGAAAGTTATAGTGATGTGCGAGACCGTTTGAAAGAATTAGGTTTTGTCGTTGAAAGATTAGATCGCTATGATGAGCAAGAAGAAGCAGGAGTTATTATTGGTCAAAGTATTGAAGATGGAACTGATATTGTAGCCGATGGTGAAATGATTACCCTAACCGTAAGTATGGGAAAAGAAGCATTCACGATGGCTGATTTAAAAGGATATACGAAAGTAAGTGTACAGGATTATGTAGACCAATATGGATTAGATGTTGACTTCATAGAAGAGGCTTCAGATGAAATTGCGGAAGGATTAGTTATCTCTCAATCCATCAGTCCACAAAGTAATTTTACTCGTGGAGAAACGATTACCGTTACTTTGTCGACAGGAGTTGCCCAAGCAGAATATGTCTTATTTTCAAAAACCATTACGATTCCTTATGATGCTGCTATTGAAAAAGAGAGTAGTGACAAAAAAGAGTCAAGCTCGGAATCCAATGAAAGTAACAAAGATGATGCCAATTCTGCTCAGTCCATTCCTAAATCAAATCATATCGTAGTTTCTATGCAAGATGCAGATCATCAGATCGATGAAATATTTAGAGAATTTGATATATCAAAAGACCAAGAAATTACTTTAAATTTTAGAATTATCGAAGGTGAAAAAGGAGCTTATCAAGTAGAACGTGATGGAGAAATTATACTTGAAGAAAAAGAGCTAACGAAATAAATATAAAAACGACAACGAATTCGTTGTCGTTTTTGTGAATAATACGCTATGATAGATTTAGAGTCCATTAATGAAAGCGAACTCCCTTTCATTGAAAAAAACGTACGTAAAAATAAAAGAAAAAAGTAAAGGAGGAGTTTTATTGAAAGGACAAATTAGAAAAGCTCTTAGCGGTTTTTATTATGTATATTCAAAAGGACAGACGTTTCAAACAAGAGGAAGAGGGAATTTTCGTGTACGTAACACAAATCCACTAGTAGGAGATTTTGTAGAATTTGAAAGTGACAATCTAAAAGAAGGAGTGCTACTTTCAGTTGAACCACGTAAAAACGAATTAGTTCGGCCGCCTATTGCCAATTTAGACAGTGCCGTGATTGTAATGTCTGCTGTTGAGCCAACTTTTTCTACCTATTTATTAGATCGTTTTTTGGTTTATTTAGAGGCACATCATATAACTCCCATTATTTATATAACCAAGACAGACTTACTAGACGAAGGTCTGTTAAATGAAATGTCTGAATATAAAAAAGATTATGAATTGCTTGGCTATCAAGTGATCTTATCTAAGTTTCATGAGCAATCATCTTTAGAACGTTTACTTCAATATATAGGAGAACGCTCTACGGTGTTCATTGGGCAATCGGGAGTAGGGAAATCAACTTTACTCAATTTACTTGTCCCAGGTTTAGAAATCGAAACAGGAGCCATCTCAACAGCTTTAGGACGAGGGAAACATACTACAAGACACGTGGAACTTATTCCAGTAGAGGGCGCATTAATTGCTGATACACCTGGATTTAGTAGTGTAGAACTAAAAGCAATTGAAGAGTCTCAATTACCCCTTCTTTTTCCAGATTTTGTAGCTCATCGTGATGACTGTCGTTTTGCAGGATGTATGCATTTGAATGAACCTAATTGTCGCATAAAAGAATTGGTTTTATCTGGAGAAATCAAGCAATATCGATACGATCATTATTTACAATTTTTAGAAGAAATACAAAAGAGAAAACCGATGTATCAAAAAAATAAAAAGTGAGCGTGAAATGATGATAAAAATAGCCCCGTCAATTTTAAGTGCAGATTTTGCAAATTTAGAACGTGATATTAAAATGGTTGAAAAAGCAGGTGCTTCTTATATTCATGTAGATGCAATGGATGGTCAGTTTGTAGATAATTTGACATTAGGACCTAATATCGTTCAAGCAATTCGTCCTCATACAAAATTACCTTTGGATTGTCATTTAATGATTTCGAATCCAGAAAAATTTATACCTGCTTTTGCAAAAGCGGGTGCTGACATTATTTCGATTCATGTTGAAGCAACCCACCATATTCATGGTGCATTACAAATGATCAAAAATGAAAAGGTTTCTGCAGGTGTTGTCATTAATCCGGGAACATCAGTCGAAACGATTGTTCCTGTTTTAGGTGATGTTGATTTAGTTTTGGTGATGACTGTGAATCCTGGATTTGGTGGTCAAAGTTTCATTGAAAGTGCAGTAGATAAAATTAAAACACTAGCACATATTCGAAAAGAAAAAGGATATCATTTTGAGATTGAGGTAGATGGTGGAATTACAGATGAAACCATTGGGATGTGTAAAGAAGCAGGAGCAGATGTTTTTGTTGCTGGATCGTATATATTTGGTTCTAGTGACGAAGGAAAAGCGATAGAAAAGTTAAAAGAAGCAGCTAAGAATGTTTAAAGAAGTTTTAATTGTAGCAGGCGGTGGAAAAGAAAATCTCAAAGATTTAATTGGAAAAAGAAGTCTGACCAATTCATAATTGGAGTAGATGGAGGAGCTATGGCGTTATTAAAGATGGGAGTGCCCATTGATCTATCCATTGGCGATTTTGATTCTATCTCCCCAAGTGAACTAGGTGTACTCAAGAAAAAATCAAAAGAAGTGATAGAGCTTCCAGCTGAAAAAGAGAAGACGGATACAGAAGCGGCTTTAGACTATGTGCGAAAAAACGTAGAGGTAGAAAAAATTAAAATGTTTGGACTGCTTGGAGGACGAGTTGATCACATGATTAGTAATTTATGGATTGCGTATCATCCTGAATATCAAGATTTACTAAAAAAAATATCTATTGTTGATCAACAAAATACACTTCAATTTTATTTGCCAGGAACGTACTGTTTAAAAAAAGAAGCCAATAAAACATATCTTTCTTTTATTGGACTATCGCCTCTGAAAAGTGTCAGATTGAAGAATGTTAAGTATCCATTAGATGGAAAAGATTATTTGTACCCAATTGGGTTAATTAGTAATGAATTTTTAGACGAGATCATGGAATTTTCTTTTGAAGAGGGTTTGATGGCAGTAATACAGAGTCGAGATAAAACAAAAAATTGATATACAAAAAGGCTGCCGGATACATGTAGATGCATCCGGCAGCCTTTTTTAAATTATACTCGTGCTACTTTTCCAGATTTCAAAGCTCGTGCTGATACCCAAACTCTTTTAGGTTTTCCATCAACCATAATACGAACCTTTTGTAAGTTAGGTTTGAAAGTGCGTTTTGTATAGTTCAGAGCGTGAGAACGGTTATTACCAGAGCGGCTTTTACGTCCTGTCACATAACATACTTTTGACATGTCTTTACCTCCTTTAATTCTTTCAGAAGTGCTAATTTTGGGGCAATCTTCATCTAATCTCATACACTTGAATAATTTATCATAATTCCGAGGTTATTGCAACTCTTTTAAAGCAAAAATACTTGACAGTAAAATTAAATATTCGATTCAAAACTATTTTTATGATTATACCAATCATTATAAAAGAAGTTTTATTGCTCAAAATAATGAAAGTTACATAAAAATGATGTAAATAACCATCATTTTTCTAATAATGATGAAAAAAAGATGAAATCTCATCTGTTTCCCGTTCCCTTATACCCTCTTTCTTTGTTATAATAATATTTGTAGAAGTTATTTTTTTACTGGGAATTATGCTATCATAGTTTGTGATTAGAATTTGTTCCATTTATACTAAGGAGGCTATTGAACATGGCAGTAAAAATCCAAACAGAATACGGTGAGATTAGCTTAACCAATGAAGTGATTGCAACTGTTGTTGGAGGAGCAGCTACTGATAATTATGGTGTTGTAGGAATGGCTAGTAAAAGCCAAATCCGAGACAACATTAGCGAGATTTTAAAAAGAGAAAATTTTTCAAAAGGTGTAATTGTTCGACAAGAAGGAGAAAGTGTAGCAGTTGATGTGTACATTATCGTCCTTTACGGAACAAAAATTTCTGAAATATGTCGAAATGTTCAAATTCAGGTGAAATATAATTTAGAAACAATGCTCGGGTTTGCAGCGGGAACAGTAAATGTTTTTGTACAAGGTGTTCGAGTACTAAATGATTAATCTAGAAAGATCACCATTCCACATGGTGAAGGAGGATATTTAAGGTGAAAAAAACGGAACTGACTGCAAGTGATTTTAAAGCGATGGTGGAGGTCGCACAAGAGCGTTTGAGTGAAAATGCAGAATATGTGAACTCTCTAAATGTGTTTCCAGTACCAGATGGTGATACAGGAACAAATATGAACTTATCTTTTTCTTCAGGAACAGAACGTGTATCTCTAGCGGATACTACAAATATCGATCAATTAGGTAAAGAATTAGCAAAAGGATTACTGATGGGAGCTCGTGGAAATTCGGGTGTTATTCTATCTCAACTTTTCAGAGGGTTCTCGAAAGCAATGGATGGGAAAGTGGCTCTAGATGCAAAGACATTTGCAGAAGCTTTTTCAAATGGAGTGGAGACTGCCTATAAAGCAGTAATGAAGCCTGTCGAAGGTACTATTTTGACAGTTGCAAGAGAATCAGCAAAAGCAGCATCAGAAAAAGCATTAGAAACGGATAATATTATTGAAATTATGGAGACCGTTGTATCGTCTGCAAAGATTAGTTTAGATAATACACCAAATCTTTTAGCTGTTCTAAAAGAAGTAGGGGTAGTAGATAGTGGTGGACAAGGTCTTCTCTATATATACCAAGGATTTCTTGAGTCATTGACTGGAAAAAAGTTTCTATAAAAAATACGACAATCGAAAAAGCAGATGTTACAGAAATTGCTCATCAAGAAAATTTTGGAAACATTGCACATTCCATTACTAGCCAAGATATTGAGTTTGGGTATTGTACAGAAATCATGGTACGAATTGGTGAAGGTAAAACGGTAACGGATGAATTTGATTATGATACGTTTCGTAACTACCTCAATGAAATTGGAGATTCACTGTTAGTTGTAGCAGATGACGAGATCGTAAAAGTTCACGTTCATACAGAAGAACCAGGAGTTGTCATGAATTATGGACAAAAATTTGGTTCTCTCGTGAAAGTAAAAGTGGATAACATGCGTATGCAACACGATGAGGTCCTCGGTAAAGGTAGTGGAACTTCTACACCTAAAAAAGAGGAAACAAAACCTTATGGTGTCATTGCGGTTGCAGCGGGAGAAGGAGTACATAATCTCTTTAGAAGTCTAGGAGTTTCTTCTATTATTAGTGGTGGACAAACGATGAATCCTAGTACAGAAGATATCCTTAAAGCAATTGAAGCATCAAATTCAGATAAAACCATTATTCTTCCGAATAATAAAAATATATTTATGGCTGCTGAACAAGCTGCTCAAGTTTCTGAAAAAGATGTTGTAGTTGTACCTTCGAAAACAGTTTCTCAAGGACTGACAGCGATGCTTGCATTTGATGATCAATTTGATTTGATAACCAATAAAAATAATATGACTGATGAATTGGCGAATGTGAAGAGTGGTCAAGTAACAAACGCAGTTCGCGATACAGCAATTGATGGTATTTCTATCAAAAAAGATGATTACATGGGGATTGTGGATGATAAGATTGTAACCTCTCATTCTGATAGAGTAACTACTGTCTTAAATACACTTCGTGCAATGATTGATGAAGATAGTGAAATTATTACCCTTATTTTTGGAGAAGATACGAATCAGACTGAAAGTGAAAAAATTTCTGAAGTTCTATCTAAAGAATACAAAGATATTGAAGTAGATATACAAGCTGGAAATCAACCTGTATATAGCTATTTAATATCGGTAGAATAGGAATTGATGATGGGGCTGGGGCATTTGCCTTTCAGCTTCATTTTTATTATCAAGAGTAAATAATATTTTTAACTGTAAATAGGGATAGGAGATGGAATCAGTTGGGAAGTAATAAAAATGAAAAAAATAAAATCAATCTATGATTCCATTGACGTACTACCTGGAGTTGGTCCTAAACGATTAGAAGCATTGCATACTCTTGGAATTGATACAGTCTATGATTTACTTACGCATTTTCCTTTTCGATATGAAGATATTCAGGTTAAAAATTTAGAAGAAATCGATGATCAAGATAAAGTTACCTTAAAAGGAACCGTGGTAACTCCTGCAACCGTTCATCATTATGGCTTTAAGAAAAGTAGATTGTCTTTTAAAATGGCCATTGAAGATGCCATTGTTATGATTACTTTTTTTAATCAGCCGTATTTAAAAGATAAAATACAATTAGAAGAAGAAATCATGGTTTTTGGTAAATGGGATGCTTTACGTCAGAGTTTAGCAGGATTTAAGATATTAGGTTCTTCCAAGAATAATGGAGCAAACGATTTTGAGTCTGTTTATCATGTAAATAAACACATCAAACAAAAAACAGTCGTATCGATTATTAAATCTGCTTTAGAGGAATATTACTCGTTGATACCTGAAATTATTCCAGAGGAGTTATCTATTCGCTATCATTTACAAAGTCATAAAGATGCGATTCGAGCGATGCACTTTCCAAAATCAGAAACGGAATTTCAACAGGCGAGTCGACAAGTTATTTATCAAGAGTTTTTAGTTTATCAAATGAAGCTACAATTAGTTCGTGACTCTCGAAAGAATCAAGCAAAAGGAATTTCTATTCCCTACAATGTAGAACAGTTAAAAGAGTTTATTCAAAAACTTCCTTTTGAACTAACGGATGGACAAAAGCGAGTTGTAAATGAGATATGTCGTGATCTAAGGGAACCGTATGTAATGAATCGGCTCTTACAAGGTGATGTGGGGAGTGGAAAAACGATTGTTGCCGTTATTGCTTTTGTGGCGACGATATTGGAAGGCTATCAAGGTGCCTTTATGGTTCCAACAGAAATATTAGCCGAACAGCACTATGAGACCCTTCATCAATTATTTAAAGGAACTCCTTTTACAGTATCCCTTTTAACCGGTAGTACTAAACCTAAAGTAAGAAAAACGATTTTAGAAGAATTGGCTAGTGGGAAATTAGATCTAGTCATCGGAACGCACGCTTTAATTCAAGAAGATGTCTTATTTCATAATCTTGCGTTGGTAGTTACTGATGAACAACATCGATTTGGAGTAAATCAACGAAAAACGTTAAATGAAAAAGGGGAAAACCCTAATGTTTTATATATGACAGCAACCCCAATTCCACGAACCTTAGCTATTACAGTAATGGGAGAAATGGATGTTTCAATCCTGGACCAGTTACCTGCAGGGCGTATTCCGATTCGAACGATATGGAGTAAATCGAGTAAATTAGAAGGTTCACTAGACTTTATAAGTAAACAATTGGAAATGAATCGGCAAGCTTATATTATTACTCCATTAATTGAAAAATCTGAGGTGTTAGATTTAAAAAATGCTGAAGATGTCTATCAGAAAGTTATGGAGTACTATCAAGGGAAATGGCAAATAGGGTTATTACATGGAAGACAAAAAGCAGATGAAAAAGAAAAAATGATGAGAGCATTTAAAGATAATGAGTATCAAGTACTTGTTTCCACTACGGTTATTGAAGTGGGACTTAATGTTCCGAATGCCACTGTGATGGTGATCCAAGATGCAGAACGATTCGGCTTATCCCAACTTCATCAATTAAGAGGAAGAGTAGGAAGAGGAAGCTCAGAGTCTTTTTGTATTTTATTAGCAAATCCAAAGACAGATAATGGTAAGGAACGGATGAAAATCATGACAGAATCAACGGATGGCTTTTATTTAAGTCAAAAGGATTTAGAGTTGAGAGGTTCGGGAGACTTATTTGGGATTAAACAATCAGGGATGCCTGCATTTAAATATGGAGATATCATCCGAAATGCCAACATCCTAGAAGTAGCCCACACAGATGCTGTTATGATGGTGAGTGATGAGGGATTCCCATCTTCATCTATTTATCAGCCACTTCTTCATTTTTTAAAAGAAGAACGTGGACACTCAACTAGGTTACAATAAAACTCTTAAAAAGAGCATCTAGTGCAGATTTATTATATAATAGTACAACAAAATGAAATGAGGGTTTTATATGCGGATAGCAGTTGATGCTATGGGTGGAGACAATGCTCCACAAGCAATTGTAGAAGGAATATTATTAGCACAAAAAGAATTTTCAGATTTAGAATTTAATCTTTATGGAGATGAGAATCTAATCAACCCAATTTTAGGTGAAGGGTATAACAAAGAGAAAATCCATCTGGTTCATACAGACGAAAAAATTACCGGTACAGATGAACCCGTTCGAGCCATTCGCTCAAAACGGAATGCTTCTATGGTATTAGCAGCAAGAGCAGTTAAAAACGGTGAAGCAGATGCCTTGTTCTCTGCAGGGAATACCGGAGCATTGCTAACAGCAGGTCTTTTAATTATTGGACGAATTAAAGGGATTGACCGTCCTGGATTGATGCCCGTGCTACCTGTTATTGGAAGAGGCGATGAACAATTTATTTTAATGGATGTAGGAGCTAATTCGGATTCAAAACCAGAAAACTTACATCAGTTTGGTATATTGGGCTCTTATTATTCTGAATTTGTATTAGGTGTTAAATCCCCGAGAGTTGCATTGTTGAACAATGGATCAGAAGAAGGAAAAGGAAATGAATTAACAAAGAAAGCTTATTCGCTTCTAGCAGAAGATTCTTCTATAAATTTTGTTGGAAACACAGAAGCAAGAGAACTTCTAAGTGGTGATGCTGATGTAGTTATTACAGATGGTTTTACTGGTAATGCTGTTTTAAAAACAATAGAAGGAACCGCTCTAGGAATAATGAAAATGTTGAAGAGCAGTATTTTAAATGGTGGAATTCAAACAAAAGTTGGTGGAATGATGATTAAGGGCGCTTTAGGAGAAGTTAAAGATACTCTAGATTATTCCAAACATGGCGGGGCTGTTTTATTTGGATTAAGAGCACCGGTAGTAAAAACCCATGGTTCAGCTGACAAAACTGCTGTTTACTATACGATTAAGCAGATCAGAAAAATTATTTCTTCTCAGGTAATTAATGATCTCGTTACTCATTTTGAAAAAGAAGACGACAAAGCAGTCGTAGAAGAACCAAAAAAGTAATGGACAAAGCAATAAGAGAACGGTAGAATAATAGATGTAATTTCAAACAGTTGTCTGAATGAGATTGACTATTATATCAATTCACTGGAGGTGTATTTCTTTGGCTGAACAAGTAACTTTTGATAAAATTTCAAAAATGATTGTAGAGCGTTTTGGTGTTGATGAACAAAAAATAACTCGTGAATTGACTTTTCAAGAAGATTTAGGTGCAGATTCATTAGATGTCGTTGAATTAATAATGGAATTAGAAGATGTTTTTAATGTTCAAATTTCCGATGAAGATGCTGAAAAGATTCAAACAATTGGCGATGCTGTCGATTATATCGATTCAGATAAATAAAAAGAAGACAAAAAAATAGTATAGGAAGCAACATTGCCTTGAAATATATAGACAATGTTGCTTTTTATTAAACAAATATGAGCTTTGTGTAAGATTTTGTAGAATTAAATTAAAAAACGATGAATAATAGGTTGCCTTTCTAATCTTTAGTGAGTATAATTAGAAATGTTAACAATAGTACGACACTATGTTAATGATAAGAATTAAATGTTATTTAACCAAAATATGTTGAAAAAAAACTAATTATTGAGTTATTTCCGAATAATGCAATGAACAGAAGGAGGGTATCCCATGTCAACGGGGAAACCACTACTAGAAATTAACCATCTTCACACTGGTTTTCGTATTAAAGACCACTACTATGACGCGGTGGATGATGTTTCCTTAACATTAGAAAAAAATGAGATATTAGCAATTGTTGGAGAATCCGGTTGTGGGAAAAGTACTTTAGCAACTACGATTGTAGGATTACACAATAAAGCAAATACGAGAATTACTGGTGAAGTAGTTTATCAAGATTTAAACTTAATCGATTTGAATGAAACTTTATATAATCGAATTCGTGGAAATGATATTGGGATGATTTTCCAAGATCCACTATCTGCATTAAATCCACTTATGACTGTAGAAGCTCAAATAGAAGAAGCACTCATTTATCACACAAAAATGACCCGTGAAGAAAGAAGTGCACGTGTATTTGAACTATTGGATCAAGTGGGAATTCCTAAACCTGAACGAGTAGCGAAACAATACCCTCATGAGTTATCTGGTGGTATGAGACAAAGAATTGTTATTGCCATTGCATTATCTTGTAAGCCGCCAATTATTATAGCTGATGAACCAACAACGGCACTAGATGTTACGATACAAGCACAAATTCTTGATTTATTGAATGATTTGCAAGATGAAACAGAAGCAGGAATCATCTTAATAACACATGACTTGGGAGTTGTTGCTGAAACAGCAGATCGAGTTGCAGTAATGTACGCGGGTCAAATTGTTGAGATGGCTTCTGCTGAGGAATTGTTTACTAACCCTAAACATCCTTACACAAGATCTTTACTTCATTCTATTCCTCAATCAGAGGATTTAGATGGTGATTTTGAAGAATTACATGTAATTAAAGGAACCGTTCCTTCATTAAAGAATTTACCTAGAGTAGGATGTCGTTTTGCTGCACGAATTCCTTGGACAGCAGCAGAAGCTCATGAAGAAAATCCAACTTTACACGAAGTGTCACCCGATCATTTTGTAAGGTGTACTTGCTACAAACACTTCCACTTTGAAGGGGAGGACGAATAAATGAGTTTTATGCAAATTAAAGATTTAAAAATACACTATCCAATCAGAAGTGGTTTCTGGAACCGGGTAACGGACCATGTTTATGCGGTTGATGGGGTAAATTTAGAGATTGAAGAAGGAAAAACGTACGGTCTTGTAGGAGAGTCTGGATCAGGAAAATCAACAGTTGGTAAAGCAGTTGTTGGCCTAGAAAGAATTACTTCAGGGAAAGTTTTTTATGAAGGAGAAGACGTTACAAATAAAGCACGTAAACGTACTTCAAATTATAACCGAAACGTACAAATGATTTTCCAAGATTCCATGTCTAGCTTAAACCCACGTAAACGAGTGATTGATATTATATCAGAGCCTTTGGATAACTTTGAGAGATTTTCTCCTGATGAAACAAAGCGTCGTGTAATGGAATTATTAGATATTGTTGGGATGCCAGAAGATGCACTTTATAAATATGCGCATGAATTCTCAGGAGGTCAAAGACAACGGATTGGTGTTGCTCGTGCTGTAGCAACGAATCCCAAGTTAATTATTGCCGACGAACCTGTCTCAGCATTGGATTTATCTGTTCAAGCACAAGTACTGAACTTTATGAAACGAATTCAAGAAGAGTATAATGTTTCCTATCTATTTATCTCACATGATTTAGGTGTGGTTAAACATATGTGTGATGATTTGGCAATTATGTATCGCGGCCGGTTTGTAGAATATGGTAATAAAAAAGATATTTATAACGATCCGCAACACATCTATACGAAACGTTTGCTTTCTGCTATTCCTACGATTGATCCAATCAATAGAAAAGCTCATAAGCTAGAACGTATCGCTGTAGAAGAAGAATATCAATTGAATCAAGAGAAATATTACGATAAAAATGGTCGGGTTCATGATTTAACCCCTTTGTCTAATACACATTTAGTAGCATCGAGACCAGATCTATTAAAAGGGGGTAATTAAAAATGTGGAAAACAATTCTTAGACGAGTTTTACTAATGATTCCTCAAATAATCATTCTTAGTCTTTTCGTATTCTTGATGGCAAAGGCGATGCCTGGAGATCCATTTACAGGTCTCATAACACCAGATACAGATCCTGCTGTTATAGAAGCGTTAAAAGAAGCTGCTGGATTAAATAATCCATGGTACGTTCAATATTGGGATTGGGTAACCAATGCCTTACAAGGTGATTTTGGGAAGAGTTATACATACAAAATCCAAGTTTCTGAGATCATTGGTCAACGAGTTGGTAATACAATCTGGTTGTCCATTGTATCGCTTATCTTTACTTATCTAATTGCAATCCCACTTGGTATGTATGCAGGACGTTACAATGGTTCATGGGGAGATAAAGCAATCAGTTTCTATAATTACTTTAGTTTCGCTATTCCAACTTTCGTTTTTGCATTACTATTGATTTGGATTTTTGGTTTTACATTAGATTGGTTCCCAACAAGAGGAACCGTTCAAAGTGGACTTGAATCAGGTACTTTTGCCTATGTTTGGGATCGATTCTACCACTTGATTTTACCAGCTCTTTCTTATGCCTTGTTAGCGACTACTAGTACGATTCAATATTTACGAACTGGAGTTATCGATGCAAAACAAGAAGATTATGTTAAAACGGCACGATCAAAAGGAGTTCCTGAAAAACGAGTATACTCCAAACATATTTTCCGTAATTCCATTTTACCTATTGCTTCCTTTGTAGGATATGACATTACCGGACTTATCGGTGGATCAATCTTTATTGAACGGATATTCTCTTTCCCAGGTATGGGAAGACTGTTTATTGATTCACTAGGAGCCCGTGACTATAGTGTTATTACTGCATTAATCTTACTCTTCGGACTGACCGCACTTTTCGGTACATTGCTTTCTGATATTATCATGAGCATTGTCGATCCGCGAATCCGTATTGAGTAAACGAGAAAAAGGAGGTAAACTAAAATGAATTCTGAAGAAGAAAAAAAGCTGGAAAATTGGAAGAAGTGGCATCTGATATTGAAAAGATGGACCATACTGACTCAAGTCTGGATATACTATCAGAAACAGATGATGAAGCAGCGGCTGTTGTTGGCTTCCAAGTAATTGCTAGAGAGTTTAAAAAAGATAAATTAGCTATGTTTTCCTTGACGTTATTGATTACTATGCTTGTAGTAATTTTTGTTGGTTCCTATTTATTTTTTGATCAAGCAGAAGTTATGAGAGTTCATATCTTCAATCGTTATGAAGCACCTGGAGTAGAATATTTCCTTGGTGCTGATGAGGGTGGACGTGATGTTCTGGGTCAATTGTTTATTGGAGGACGCAACTCCATTATTATTGGATTCAGCGTTACGATTCTTACCGGTATCATTGGTATTGGTTTAGGGATCATTTCTGGATATTATGGTGGAATCATTGATAACATCATTATGAGAATTGTTGACTTCATCATGGTCCTACCAATTAATATGATAATAATTGTTTTTGTATCAATTGTTTCGACATATAATCGTTTCACTTTTGTACTCATTATGAGTGCCTTTAGTTGGGTAGGGAAAGCCCGGATTTTCCGGAGTCGTTCCTTATCTGAAAGTGCTAGGGATTATGTCAATGCGTCTAAGACGTTAGGAACAAGTGATTTTAAAATTATGTTTCGCGAAGTGATGCCAAACTTAAGTTCGTTGATTATTGTTAACTCAACTTTGAACTTTGCTGGAAATATTGGAATAGAAACTGGATTAAGTTTCTTAGGATTCGGTCTACCTCCATCCACACCAAGTTTAGGTACTCTCATTGGGTATGCGACATCCCCAGATGTCATAGAAAATAAAACATGGGTTTGGCTGCCAGCATCACTATTGATTTTGGTATTGATGTTGAGCATAAACTATGTCGGCCAAGCGTTGCAGCGTGCGGCAGACTCAAAACAAAGATTAGGGTAAAAGAAAAGGGAGGAAGAAATATGTTAAAGAAAAAATTAGGTTTGGTTTCTTTTGCAGCTCTTACATTAACACTAGCTGCATGTCAGAATGACAACGATGCAACAACAGAGAGTGGAGGAACGGATACAGGTGTATCTGAATCTACTTCAGGAGATAATGGATCAGAAGCAGGAATCCCAACATTTGATACAGTTATGGGTAATGATGAAGATTCTATTGAAGGTGGCGTCTTAAATTATGCTCTTGTAGCAAGTTCACCATTCCAAGGGGTTTTTAGTCCTGAGTTTTATGAAGATGCTTATGACTCTGAATTGATGGGCTTTACACACGAAGCAATGTTCTCCGTTGATGAAAACTTCATGCTTTCTCAAGATGGAATGGCTACTTTTGAATTTGATCAAGAAGCTGCAACCATCAATATTACATTAAAAGATGATTTAAAATGGTCTGACGGCGAGCCTATCACAACCGAAGACGTATTATTCTCTTATGAAGTAATTGGTTCTGCAGATTATACTGGAGTTCGTTACGGTGCAGACTTTACAAATATTGTTGGTATGGAAGATTATCATACTGGAAATTCTGATACAATTTCTGGAATTAAAGTAATCGATGACCAAAACATTAGTATTGAATATATGGAAGTAAATCCTTCTATTCTACAATCTGGTGGAGGAATTTGGAGTTATCCAATGCCGAAACACCAATTGGAAAATGTTGCTATTGCTGATATGGCTGCTTCTGATGAAGTACGTAAAAATCCAGTTGGCGCAGGACCTTTCCGTGTTAAATCAATTACACCAGGTGAGTCTGTTGAATATGAAGCAAATGAGTATTACTGGAAAGGCGCTCCTAAACTAGATGGCGTAGTAGCTGACGTAGTATCACCAGAAACAGTGGTTTCTGAAGTAGAGAACGGTCGTTATGATGTTGCTTCCATGCCTACAGATTTGTATGATACATACAAAGATTTAGACAACCTAACTCTTCTTGGTCGTGAACAATTAGCATATACGTACCTTGGATTTAAACTTGGTAACTGGGAACCTGCTGTAAAAGATGATGCTGGGAATATAGTTACACCTGCACGTAACGTTTTAAACCCTGATGCAAAAATGGCTGACGTAAATCTACGTAAAGCTATGGCTTACGCAATCGATAATAATGAAATTGCTGTTGAGTTCTATCAAGGGCTACGTGAAAATGCAAAAGCGATGATTCCACCAGTATTTGCTGACTTTGTTAATGAAGATATCGAAGGTTTCTACCTTGATTTAGAAAAAGCAGAGCAAATCTTGGATGACGCTGGTTATGAAGACGTTGATGGTGATGGATTCCGTGAAGATACAGAAGGAAATCCACTTGAAATCAAATTTGCTTCTATGTCAGGTGGAGCGACTGCTGAACCAATCGCTCAATACTACATGCAGCAATGGAACGAAATTGGTCTAAACGTAACCTTATCTACTGGTCGTTTAATCGAATTCCAATCATTCTATGACATGCTTGAAGCTGATAATGAGGAAATTGATATCTATCAAGGAGCTTGGGGAACTGGTAGTGATCCAAACCCAACAGGTCTTTACGGTGAAACAGCGGCTTACAACTATCTTCGTTATGTAAATGATGAGAATACAGAACTATTGGATAAAATTAACTCTGCAGAATCATTTGACCCAGAGTTCAAGTTCCAAGCATTTAGAGATTGGCAAGAGCACATGTTTGAGAATGTTCCTGTAATTCCAACTCTATGGCGTAGTGAAGTATTCGCAGTTAATAACCGCGTGAAAAATTATGACATTACTTACGGAACTACTGATGGATGGGAAGCTGTAGAATTAACTTCAGACTCACCATACTAAGTATTTCTACTAACCTAAACGTTTAATTAAACGTTAGTAAATAGAATGATAAAAGGAAGTAAAGTTGAAAAACTTTGCTTCCTTTTTTTCAATTTGGAATGGGATGCAAGAATGATGTTTTTAGCGTATAATAAGGAAGTATCTACTTAGAGAACCTAAGATATCTATAGGAAGGAGGAACGAATATGAAAGAATTAGAAAAGATGGTAAAAGAAAAATATGGGATTACCTTCCAGAATAAAGAATTACTATGGGAAGCATTTACCCATTCATCTTATGTGAATGAGCATCGTCAAAAAAATTGGAAGAACAATGAAAGATTGGAATTTTTAGGGGATGCTGTTTTAGAAATTGTTGTTTCAGATTATTTGTTTCACTATTATCACGAATGGCAAGAAGGACGTTTAACTCGTTTGAGAGCACAAATCGTTTGTGAACCTAGTCTGGCAGAATTTGCTAAGAAGTGTGAGTTTGACCAATATATTCGTCTTGGAAAAGGTGAAGAAAATATGAACGGTCGAAATCGTCCTGCTTTACTCTGTGATCTTTTTGAAGCATTTATAGGAGCAGTGTACTTGGATCAAGGGATTGAAGAGGCAAGACGGTTTATAATGAAAATTGTCATGCCGAAGATTAAAGAGGATGCTTTTTCACATGCGATGGATTATAAGACATTACTGCAAGAGGAACTTCAAAAGAATGGTGATATTGCTATTCGTTACATTACTTTGACAGAAGAGGGGCCTTCACATGCAAAACACTTTGAAGTGGAAGTACGAGCCGATAATCAAGTAATGGGAACTGGTGTAGGTAGTAGTAAGAAAGCAGCGGAACAAAGCGCTGCAAAAATGGCTTTACAAAAAAGAGTTAAATAATTATAAAGTTCGTTAAGGAAGGATGTTTTATTTGCATCTCGAGAAAATTGAAATGACAGGATTTAAATCATTTGCAGATAAAACTGTAATTGAGTTTGACCAAGGTGTTACTGCGGTAGTGGGCCCAAATGGTAGTGGAAAAAGCAATTTATCTGAAGCAGTTCGTTGGGTCTTGGGAGAACAATCTGCAAAAAACCTTCGTGGTAAGAAAATGGATGATATTGTGTTTGCTGGTTCAGAATCACGGAAACCAGTTAATATTGCGGAAGTAACATTACTGTTCAATAATGAAGATCAAACGTTACCGATCGATTTTTCACAAGTGAGTATTACTCGCCGAATGAATCGAAATGGAGAAAGTAATTGTTTTATCAATAAAAAACCATGTCGTTTAAAAGATATTACGGATTTGTTAATGGATTCAGGAATAGGTAAAGATTCTTTTTCTATGATTTCTCAAGGGAAAGTAGAACAAATCTTCCAGAATAAGCCTGAAGAAAGAAGAAGTATTTTTGAGGATGCTGCTGGAATTGCGAAATACAAGAGTAGAAAAATTAGTGCGGAGCGTAAACTCGAACGTACAGAAGAACATCTAAATCGAGTAGAAGATATTTTGCATGAAATTACTAGTCAGCTAACGCCTTTAGAAGTACAGCGTAATACGGCACTTCAGTATCAAAATAAGAAAAAAGAGTTAAGCGATATTGAAATTGCACTCATTGCAGTGGAGATTGAAACTGTAAGTGAACAATGGCAATTAAGTAAAAAAGAATTGATTCAATATCAAGAACGTACAAAAAAATTAGAAACAGATCAAAGTGAAGCACAAAATTATTTAAGTATCTTAAAACATAAAGAAGCAAAGATAAATGATGATATCGATCTATTACAGGAAGAACATGTTCAAGTAATACAGAAATTGGAACAATTGGAAGGTCAAAAGAATATTTTAGAACAAAAAGCTGACTTTTCGACTAAAAGTAAAAAGCAACAAAAGGAAATTATCCAAGATAAAGTAAAATTAATCGAAGAACAAGAATTAAATGCAACAACATTATCAAGTAAAAGTAAAGAATTCACTTTGAAAAAGTAGAATTACAAAATCAAATAAAAGATTTTGAAAAACAAGAAAAACAGCTATCAGAAGATAAGAATAAATGGATTCAACAATTACGAGAAGTTTACATAGAAAAACTTCAACTTCAATCTACAAATAAAAATACTCTTTTACATTTGAATAAAGAACGAGAACGGATTGATGAAAGAACGAATTTGATCAAAACAAGAGCTCTCTCATTAAAAGAAAAAACAGTAGAATGCACTTTGGAGATTGAAACAAAAACAACTCAAATAGAAGAATATGAAAAGAATATCAAAGAGTTGGAAATAAAGACCAAAAATAATAAAGAGCAACTAGAGGACCTACAAAAGCAACAAAACCTTTTGGAACAAAAAATACGAACCATAACAAGAGATTTGCAACAAGCAGAGGCTCGTAAAGAAAGCCAGCAAGAATTGGAAGATCGTTATGCGAACTACTATCAAGGTGTTAAAGAAATTCTTAAAAGAAGAGAAACGATAAAAGGTGTTCGTGGACCAATTGGAGAATTACTTCAAGTGTCAGAGGAACTTTCAGTAGCGATGGATACTGCGTTAGGTAGCGCGATTCAACATATTGTCGTATCGGATCCGTCTTCCGCATCAAACTGTATTTCAATACTGAAGAACCATCGTTTAGGAAGAGCTACCTTTCTCCCTTTATCAGTTATTAAAGGGAAGTCCATGCCTGCTTCTATTTTAAAAGATTTAGAAATGGTATCCGGTTTTATTGGAATGGCTAATACCCTTGTAACATATGAGGAACCTTATGAAAAGATTGCTTCTCATTTATTAGGAACAACTATCATTTCTCGTGATTTACAAAGTGGTATTTCAATCAGTAAAATGGTTCAAAATCGTTATCGGATCGTATCTCTAGAAGGAGATGTGATTCACGCGGGTGGATCGATGACTGGAGGAGCTACGAAAAAACAACAAAATAGTTCTGTATTCAGTAGGAAAAACACAATACAAAAATTAGCAAATGAGATTGACAAACAAAGCAAAGTTTATAAGGAACTTAAAAGTGAATTTGATTCCAAAGAACGTGTGATCCATCAATTTGAAAACCAAATTGATCAAGGGCAGACCAAGTGGAAGGAATACCTTTTTCAACTTGAAAAAATGAACGATTCAAAAGATAGAGAACTAGAAAAACTGAATCTGTTAAAAGAAGAAAAAGTTTCTTCTGAATATGAAGAAAAAATACTGATTAAAAATTTATCTGAAGTAGAGAAACAAATTGCAGCAGAAAAAGAGTTAAAAAACACTATTTCCAATGAAATTATAAAAATAAAAACGGATATGGAAACCTCTACAATGAGCGAAGAAGAACGTATCAATCGCTTATATACCATACAAAAAGAACTTCAGAATGCGCAACAAAAGCTTGCGGTTTTACTTGAGCGAGAAAAACAAATACGTATAGACATTCAAAACTCTAAAAATATAATTGAAACAGAGCAACGAGCTGTTGATAGCATTCAAAATGAGTTAGAAGAAAATAAGAAGGAAGAATCCTCTCAAATCCAGACAAGGAATGAAATCACTCAATCATTCAATATTCAAAATCAGAAAAAAAGAGAAATCAATCAGTCGTTAAAAACGATGCGAAATGATAAAAAAGAGCTAGAACGATCCGTTGAGTCTAATAGAAAGCAACTGCAAGAACTCACATATTCATTAAAAAACACTTGGACGGAGATAGCTAAGCTAGAAAGTAGATCCGGGCGTTATGAAGTAGCTATTGATCATCATTTAAATCGTTTGAGTGAAGAGTATGGATTAAGTTTTGAATTAGCGCGAAAGGAATACCGTTTGTCCTTAACGACAGAAGAAGCATCAGCTACTGTTCATCGTTTAAAAGATGAAATACAACATTTAGGGATTGTTAATTTAGCATCCATTGAAGAATTCGAACGAATTTCGAAAAGGTACGAATTTCTTACGGAACAACAAAATGATTTAATAACGGCAAAGGAAATTCTTTTAAATACCATGAATGAAATGGATCAAGAAGTTTCCACTCGCTTTGAAAAAAAGTTTTATGAAATAAAAAATCAATTTGAAATTACTTTTCCAAAACTATTTGGAGGAGGAAAAGCAACGATTCAGCTAACAGATCCTACAAATATACTGGAAACAGGTATTGAAATTACAGCACAACCACCTGGAAAAAGACTACAACAATTAAGTTTACTTTCTGGTGGAGAGAAGGCTTTTACAGCTATTGCGCTCCTATTTTCTATAATTGAAGTATCGTCTGTACCTTTTTGTATTTTAGATGAAGTAGAAGCAGCGCTTGATGAAGCAAATGTAACTCGCTTTGGTAAATATGTATCCTCATTTGAAGGGAAAACTCAATTTATTATTATTACCCATCGGAAAGGAACCATGCAAGAAGCAGATGTTTTATACGGAGTTACCATGCAAGATTCTGGAGTATCAAGATTAGCATCTGTGCGATTTGATGACAAAGAAAATGTATAATGGAATCCAAGTAGCTGCAATATATTGGAGGAATAAAAGTAATGATTAAATTAGTAGCGTTAGACTTAGATGGAACTTTACTAAATTCAGATAAAAATATTAGTGAAGGAAATAAAAAAGCCATTAAAAGAGCGAAAGAAAAAGGTGTTAAAATTGTTCTTTGTACGGGAAGACCGCTCCTAGGCATCAAGCGCTATTTAGATGAATTAGGTTTATTAGAAGAAGGAGACTACGCGATTACTTATAATGGAGGCCTCGTTCAAAAAAATAATACTTCTGAAATTCTATCTCAAAAGACACTCTCCTATCAACATATTAAAGAATTATATGAGCTCAGCCAAACATTGCAGATTCCAATGAATATGATTGATTTAGAAAGTGTGTACGAACCAGAATATCCGTTAAATAGAGAATCACTTTATCCTTCTCTAATGAGTTCTAGCTTACCTTTTATCAACAAAAACATTGAAAGTTTTCATGTCAACCACCAATTTAATAAAGTTGTATATTGTATTGATCCAGTTATTTTGGACCAAGCGATTAAGCAAATTCCAGATGAAGTAAAAAGTCGCTATTCAATGATGAAGTCACGACCGCTTTTATTTGAAATTATGCATCCAGAAGTAGACAAAGGCAGTGGGATTGAAACCCTTTGTAAATTGTTAGGGTTCACTCGTGATGAAGTAATGGCATGTGGAGATGAAGAAAATGACTTAGCAATGCTACAATATGCTGGAGTAGCTGTAGCGATGGAAAATGCGAGTGACTTTGTAAAACAACAAGCTACTTTTATATCGAAGTCAAATGATGAAGATGGCATAGCACATGCTTTCAATGAATATATATTTTAAGAAGAATTAATTACTATTAACAGGGATGT
The DNA here is from genome assembly GCF_021513155.1 of Jeotgalibaca sp. MA1X17-3. Lineage (NCBI taxonomy): Bacteria > Bacillati > Bacillota > Bacilli > Lactobacillales > Carnobacteriaceae > Jeotgalibaca > Jeotgalibaca sp. MA1X17-3. The sequence goes on along the minus strand of NZ_CP090983.1, from coordinate 1,583,551 downwards.
GAAGAAATGGGTTTATTTGATCGAATTAAAAGAGCTTTTACCGGAGAAGATGTATCACAAGAACCTGTAAATGAAGAAAATCGTATTGTTATTGAAAAATATGATAAGGGAATGGAAAAAACAAGAAAGAGTTTCTCTGAAAAGATAAATGATCTTTTTGCTGGATTCCGTGAAGTAGACGAAGACTTTTTTGATGACTTAGAAGAAACACTTATTTCAGCAGATGTAGGCTTTGAAATGACACTAGCAATTTCTGATGTCTTACGTGAAGAAGTAAAAAATAAAAACGTTCGTACCGGAGAACAAGTAAAAAATGTAATTGTTCAAAAGATGGTAGAAGTCTATGAAAAAGGTGCAACTTCTTTACCTACAATTAATGAAAATCCAAATGGATTAACCGTTATTTTATTTGTTGGTGTTAATGGAGTAGGAAAGACTACGACGATTGGAAAGTATAGTCATCTCTTAAAACAAAGAGGGAAAAAAGTGTTACTAGCCGCAGGAGACACATTCCGTGCAGGAGCCATTGAACAATTAGCTTCATGGGCTAATCATGTTGGAGTTGATATTGTTACCAGTCCTGCAAAGTCCGACCCAGCTAGTGTTGTATTTGATGCATTGAAGAAGGGGCAAAAAGAAAATTATGATTACCTTCTAATCGATACTGCCGGTCGATTACAAAATAAAGTCAATTTGATGAAAGAATTAGAAAAAATTAATCGGATTATTGAAAGGGAAGTCCCTGGAGGAACGTCCGAAACTCTTTTAGTATTGGATGCTACTACAGGTCAAAATGCACTCATTCAAGCTAAACAATTTAAAGAAACTACAAATGTGACAGGTCTTGTTCTTACGAAGTTGGATGGTACTGCAAAAGGTGGAGTGATATTAGCTATTCGTCAAGAAATGGATATCCCTGTTAAGTTTGTAGGTTTGGGTGAAGCAATGGATGATTTACAAGTCTTCGATCCAGAGCAATACATTTATGGTCTTGTGAGAGATTTAGTTGAGAAGAAAGCTTAAATTTTTCGGCTAAACTCTTTGTTGTTGAGAGAAGAAAAACGATTGACTAATTTTGAGATAATCGGTACTCTTAATGATGGTGTAAAGTCTTTACCTTGACATACAGCTAGGAGGCGAAATCATCATGGAGCTAGAGAAAACAAATGATATGAATACACTGTTTGAGTTTTATAATATCTTGCTCACCAAGAAGCAGAGAGGCTACCTTTCTCTTTATTATGGGGATGATTACTCTTTGGGAGAAATTGCTGATGAGTTTGGAGTAAGTAGACAAGCAATTTATGATAATATTAAAAGAACTGAAAAAATTTTACTTGATTATGAAGAAAAATTACAGATGGCAAAAAACTTTAGATTACGACAAGATATACTGGATCAAATAAAAGAGTACGTTTCAGAAGAGTATCCCGATGACCAAAAGTTATTAGAAATGATACTCAAAGTAGAGAAATATGATGAATAGAAAAAAGGATGTGAAGAATATGGCATTTGAAGGTTTATCAGAACGTCTACAAGGAGCCATGACAAAAATCGGTAAAAAAGGAAGAATTACCGAGGCTGATTTAAAAGAAATGATGCGAGAAGTCCGCTTAGCACTACTAGAGGCTGACGTAAACTTTCGTGTTGTAAAAGATTTTGTAAAAAAAGTAAATGAACGTGCTCTTGGCTCTGATGTATTAGAGTCACTTTCTCCTGCACAACAGGTTATAAAAATTGTTAATGAAGAATTAACGGAATTAATGGGAGGGCAACAAGAACCGTTCCATTTTGCGACTAAACCACCTACTGTAGTCATGATGGTTGGTTTACAGGGGGCCGGTAAAACGACGACTGCTGGGAAATTAGCTAATTATTTAAAGAAAAAAGATCATAAACGTCCTCTACTGGTAGCAGCAGACGTTTACCGTCCAGCAGCCATTGAACAGCTTCAAACGATAGGAGAGCAATTAAATTTCCCTGTATATGCGAAGGGTGTAGATGCAGATCCTGTTGAAATTGCTAGAGAAGCGATAGAAGAAGCTAAAATGAATGGTAGAGATTTGGTTATCATTGATACTGCCGGCCGCCTACATGTGGATGAAGTATTAATGACTGAATTAAAGGATATAAAAGCAGCTGTACAACCTGATGAAATCCTGTTTACTGTAGATGCGATGACTGGGCAAGATGCTGTGAATGTGGCAAAAGCGTTCAATGAACAGCTAGGAATTACCGGAGTTGTACTTACAAAACTAGATGGAGATACTCGTGGTGGATCAGCTCTCTCTATTCGTTCAGTCACAGGAACCCCTATCAAATTTACTGGACAAGGTGAAAAGTTAGACGATATAGAACCTTTCTATCCAGAACGAATGGCTTCCCGTATTTTAGGAATGGGAGACATGATGACTCTGATTGAGCGTGCTCAAGAAGATTTTGATGAAGCAAAAGCTGCAGAGATGGCAGATAAAATTCGTGAAAATACATTTAATTTTAATGACTTCATCGCTCAGTTGGATCAAGTTTCTAATATGGGACCGATAGAGGATTTACTTAAAATGATTCCAGGTATGAGTAATGTACCAGGTATTGACCAAGTGAAAATGGATCCAAAAGATATGGCTCATATGAAGGCAATTGTTCTTTCTATGACTCCAGAAGAAAGAGAAAATCCAGAACTCCTATCTCAAAGTCGCAGAAAGCGTATAGCTAAAGGTTCTGCTCAAACTTTAGCAGAAGTAAATCGTATGATTAAGCAATTTAATGAATCCCGTAAAATGATGAACAAAATGTCCAAAGGAAACTTCTCCGGTATGGAAGGCATGATGGGGAATGGTCCTAAAGGGAAAATGAATCAGCTAGCTATGAAGAAAATGGCAAGAAAAATGGGTAAGAAGAAGAAAAAGAAAAAGAAATAGAGCTGTAAAGAAAAAACACTTTACAACTGATTAGTAAACTGGTAAGATATCTCTTGTGAGATTGAGAAAAAAATATGGAGGTGTAATAAAATATGGCAGTAAAAATTCGTTTAAAACGTATGGGTTCAAAAAGAAATCCTTTTTACAGAATTGTAGTAGCTGACTCCCGTGCTCCTCGTGACGGACGTTTCATTGAAAAAGTAGGAACGTATAACCCAGTTGTGAAACCAGCTGAAGTAAAATTAGATGAAGAGTTAATAATGAAATGGTTAGCAAACGGTGCACAACCGTCTGATACAGTTAGAAACCTACTTTCACAAGAAGGTATTATGCAAAAATACCACGAATCAAAATCAGCAAAATAATTGTTGAATTGGCGTCAGCAGCATTGAATTCAACCAAAAGGATGGTTTATATGCCTGATATTTCAGAATTGATTCTAGCGATCGTAAAACCCCTTGTCACACATGAGGACAAAGTATCATTAGATATTCGTGAAACAGATGACTTCTTTGAATATCATCTGTTCATTGATCCAGAAGATGTAGGGCGTGTCATCGGAAAACAAGGAAGAGTTGCTCGGGCAATCCGAACAATCGTATACAGTGTAAAGACAAAGAAATCAAAACGAGTTCGTCTTGTTATTCAAGATGGCGAGTGAAAATTTCAGTTGAACTGTAAAACAATCGTATATAAAAAAGCGGACATTCATACTTTATGTTGAAATGGTCCCTTTTTTTTGGATTAATTTCTTGAGAATAAATACTGGCGTATCAGGCTGAAGATTCATAAAAAATAAAAAGAGAAGGTGAAAAATTGGAAAAATATTTTGATGTAGGGAAAATTGTTAATACACAAGGCTTAAAAGGTGAAGTACGTGTCATTTCTTTTACAGATTTTGCTGAGAAGCGGTATGAGAAAGGAAATTCTCTAATGCTTTTCCAAGATCAAAAAAGCCCAATTGAATTAACAATAAAAAGCCATCGTAAACATAAAAATTTTGATTTACTAATGTTTGAAGGATTTCATAATATTAATCAAGTAGAACCATTTAAAGGTGGAACGTTAAGAGTTTCTGCTGATGAACAACATGAACTAGAAGAAATGGAATACTACTATCATGAAATTATTGGCTTATCAGTGATTTCTGATCAAGATGAAGAATTGGGGAAAATTAAAGAAATACTACCTTTAGGATCTAATGACGTTTGGGTTGTTACTAAAAAAGGGCAGAAAGATTTATTGATTCCCTATATTAAAGATGTAGTAAAAGAAGTTGATTTAGAAAGTGGTATGGTTCGTGTCACTTTATTGGAAGGAATGCGAGACGAATGAGAATGGACATTTTAACTCTATTTCCCACTATGTTTGAAGGACCAATGTCAGAGTCCATTATTGGAAAAGCAGTTGAAAAAGGAATTGTTTCCATCCATCCTCAAAATTTCCGAGAATTTTCTGATAATAAACATAAAACAGTTGATGATTATCCTTTTGGCGGTGGAGCAGGTATGTTATTGAGGGCACAGCCAATTGTGGATGCATTAGAGAATATTAAAACGAATAAGCCAGATACTAAAAAAAGAATTATATTAATGGATCCAGCCGGAGAAACATTTAGTCAAAAAATGGCAGAAGAATTAGCAGAAGAAGAGCATTTAATCTTCATTTGTGGTCATTATGAAGGTTTTGACGAGAGGATTAAATCACATATTACAGATGAAGTGTCAATAGGTGATTACATTCTTACAGGTGGTGAGCTAGGAGCAATGGTAATGATTGATAGTGTTGTTCGTTTACTACCAGATACATTAGGTAATGAATTATCTAATCAAACGGATTCTTTTTCAACAGGTCTCTTAGAACATCCTCAATATACTCGCCCTCGCGATTTTAGAGGAGAAGAAGTTCCAGAAGTGTTATTCAGTGGGAATCATGCTAAAATTGCTGAATGGCAAGAAAAAGAATCCCTTCGAAAAACGTGGAACCGACGACCAGACCTATTGGAAGATAGAGAGTTAACGACAAATGAAAAAAAATGGTTGGATGAATTTAAAACAAATTCATAAGAATCCCTTACTTGAAAAAACTTTCTAAAAAAACATCTTGTCAACGGAAAAGACTTTACACATATTTAGTTATATGGTAAGATTTTACGAGTGAGTGGAAAACCACTCTAAGAAACGGTATTCCGCTGTATAGAAAGCTATGTATGAATATTTGTTGGAAGGAGAAGAAAAAATGGCTAATCTGATTGAAGAAATTACTCAAGAACAATTACGTACTGACATCCCGGCATTTCGTCCTGGAGATACAGTTCGTGTACACGCACGTATTGTAGAAGGTGAAAGAGAACGGATCCAGATTTTCGAAGGCGTAGTAATCAAACGTCGCGGAACAGGAATCAGCCAAAGCTATACAGTTCGTAAAATTTCAAACGGTATAGGTGTTGAGCGTACATTCCCATTGCACACTCCACGTGTTGCAGAAATTGAAGTTACACGTTTCGGTAAAGTTCGTCGTGCTAAATTGTACTACTTACGTGCATTGCATGGTAAAGCAGCTCGTATTCCAGAGCGTCGTCGTTAAAATTTCAAACAAAATATTTAAAAATGAGTTAGGACAACAATGTCTTAGCTCATTTTTCTTTTCCAACAAACCAACGGTAACTCATTAGGAAAAGTGATATTTATATCAAAAAGGATCAATCTATATGATATACTAGAAGAACTAAAGAGTGGAAGGGGAATATCAATGAGTGTTTTAGAAGCAATTGATCAATTATTTGCAGAAAAAAATTACCGTTAAAAAAACAAGAAATCCCAAATAATCAATATGTGTATCAAGGAACTTTTAATATTCGTCCAGACAAACAAATTCCTTTCGGAGTTGTTATAGTGGATGGAGAAGGTTTGGTAGATTATCAAATTAGTTTCAAGCGTTTAGCTTACCTTACAAACTATAATGATAAAGCAAAAGTATTGGAATTAATTAATGAGTTAAACCAAACCATTGCCTTTTATTTTACTGTATTCTTAGCAGGAGATGGCGAAATCATCATGAAAATGATGGCAAAAACATCAGAAGATGTTCGTCCGGTTTACGACACACTTATTGTTGGCTCTAATGTAGCGAAACATGTGATGGCTGAACTAGAAAAAATAATTCCACCAACAGAAACAGAATAAAATGGGGCTCTATAAAGGAAATCTTTATAGGGCTTTTCCTTATTCATAAAGAGGGATAAAAACTATTTATGAATCCATACAATTTCTTGTGTGGTACACTATTTGTAGATGAAATGGAATAGAGAAATGATATAAAGAGGGATAAAAATGATTACTGTCGAAAGAAAAGTAATACAAAATATTCCGGTTTTAGAAATAGTAGATCGGAATCGAGAAGAAGAATCATTGCCACTGACCCTTTTTCTGCATGGGATTACAAATCAAAAAGAAAAGGGGCTAGAACCAGGCTATGAAATGGCACTTCAAGGAATGAGAGTTGTCATTCCAGATGCTTTTCTTCATGGAGAAAGAAAAGATGAATCCTATAATGGTAGTAAAGAAATGGCTTTTTGGAATATTGTTTGGCATTCTTTGGAAGAAATCCCTTACTTAGTGGATGAATATGTTTCAAAAGGGAAAGCTTCATCTAATCGTGTTAGTGTAACAGGTCTGTCTATGGGAGCCATTACAACCTGCATGGCATTAGCAAAATATCCTTGGATCCATTCAGGGGGGTGCCTCATGGGAACACCAGATCCGATTGGCTTTACAGAATGGATTTTATCTTCTCACTGGGCAGAGGGAATGGAACCAATAGGAAAAGAAGAAGTATCAGAGTTGATGATTCCTTTTCATTCAATGAGTTTACAAGCAGAACCAGAAAAAATTGCAAAGAGACCTTTCTACATCTGGCATGGAACAGACGACCAAAGTGTACCTTTTGAACAGATTAATTCATTTGTAGCAGGAATTGAAAATCATGATTATGCAGAGAATGTTAAATTTGAGTATAATGAAGGACATGGACATAAAGTTCCTTATGAAATTTTTGGAAATATGGCACACTTTTTAGGGAGTCATTAATTTATATGCTTTAAAAAATTGGCATGAGGTGATTGAGAATGGAAAATGAGAATAAAGAATATACAGAACAAGAATTAGAAGCGATTAAGGAAAATGTTTTAACAGCCCTAGAACAAGTAATTGATCCAGAACTAGGAATTGATATTGTTAATCTAGGTTTAGTATATGAAGTGATTTTAGATAAAAGTGGATTTTGTAAAGTGAATTTAACCTTAACGACGATGGGATGCCCGCTAGCTGATGTCATTACAGATGATATTCACCGAGCGTTAAAGACTGTTTCGGAAGTAAAAGAGATAGAAGTGAAATTAGTGTGGTATCCTGCTTGGAGCACCGACCGTATGTCACGATATGCTCGAATAGCATTAGGAATCCGGTAATATTCATTCCAGATAAAAATATTATGATAGAATAAAAAATAGAGAATACCTGTAAACGACATGAAAATCATGGTCTATACAGGTATTTTTTTATAAAAATATCTACCAAATAAAGGCGATTTCTTTTGACCAAATTTGACCAAAAGCGTATAATAGGAAGTGTAGAGAATAAAAAAACATGGACAATAAAGGAGGAACCCTTTATGAAATTTGAGAAAATGACAACCGCGATGCAAGAGACTGTTGCCGAAGCTCAAAATGTAGCAAGAATACGAAAACATCAATTTATTGAAATTCCTCATGTCTGGAAAGTGATGGTACAGCCAAATACTTTTGCACACAACTTCTATCAAAATATGAGTGTTTCCATAGAGTCTTTTGAAGGGAAAATCGATCAAGAATTAGATAAAATATCAGAAGTCAGAGGAAGCGGAATCCAATACGGAGAAACATTCGGACAAAGTCTCTATCAATTATTTGTTGATTGTGAAAAAATTATGGATCAATTTCAAGATGAGTATTTATCTACTGAAATACTCATATTAAGTTTATTTTCTTCACCACGACATCCTCTAGCAAAATTTCTAGTTGATCATGGATTGAGTAAAAAATTAGTAGAAAATAAGATTGTAGAAATGAGAGGAGGAGACAGCGTGACGTCACCCGATCAAGAAGATAAATATGAAGCATTAAGTAAATACGGTGTAGATCTTGTAGAACAAATGAAAAGTGGAAAACAAGATCCTATTATTGGACGGGATGAAGAAATTCGAGATGTTATTCGAATTTTATCTAGAAAAACAAAGAATAATCCGATCTTAATTGGAGATCCAGGTGTAGGTAAGACAGCAATTGTCGAAGGTCTTGCTCAACGAATCCTACGAAAAGATGTTCCAGAAAACTTAAAAGGGAAAACCATTTATTCTTTAGATATGGGCTCATTGATTGCAGGAGCTAAATATCGAGGGGACTTTGAAGACCGACTCAAAAATGTACTAAAAGAAGTCAAAAAGAGTGAGGGACGAATCATTCTTTTCATTGATGAGATTCATACAATTGTTGGGGCCGGGAAAACAGAAGGAAGTATGGATGCAGGAAACTTACTGAAACCAATGCTTGCTCGTGGAGAATTACATTGTATTGGAGCAACCACATTAGAGGAGTATCGTCAAAATTTTGAAAAGGACAAAGCGTTAGAACGAAGATTTCAAAAGGTAGTCGTTGATGAACCAACTGTTGCGGATACAATTAGTATTTTACGAGGATTGAAAGAACGATTTGAAATCCACCATAGCGTTAATATTCATGATAATGCTCTAGTCGCTGCGGCCAATTTATCTAATCGGTACATCACAGATCGATTTTTACCAGATAAAGCAATTGATTTAGTGGATGAAGCATGTGCTAGTATTAAAGTTGAAATGAATTCGATGCCAACAGAGTTAGATCAGGTTATGCGAAAGTTGATGCAACTAGAAATTGAAGAAGCGGCATTAAAAAAAGAAACAGATGAAACAAGTAAGAAAAGACTTTCTCAACTGCAAGAAGAACTTTCTGAATTACGAGAACAAACAAATGAATTAAAAATGAAATGGGAAGTTGAGAAAGAAGAAGCAGAAACTATTCGCTCTAAGCGAGAATCCTTAGACAAGGCAAGAAGAGAATTAGAAGAAGCTGAGGGAGACTATGATTTAGAACGAGCTGCTGTCTTAAGGCATGGAACGATACCAAAAATTGAAAAAGAATTAGCTGTAATGGAAAAAGATAATGAGGAACGCAAAGAGCGTGACGGACATCTCGTGCAAGAATCTGTTACTGAAAATGAAATTGCTGTAGTAGTAGGCCGATTGACCGGAATTCCTGTAACGAGGTTAGTAGAAAGTGAAAGAGAAAAATTATTGACACTTGCGGATACCTTGCATAAAAGAGTGATTGGACAAGATGAAGCAGTAGATAGTGTCACAAATGCTGTACTTCGTTCCCGTGCGGGTTTGCAATCTACAAATCGACCTATTGGAAGCTTCTTGTTTTTAGGACCAACAGGAGTTGGGAAAACAGAACTTGCAAAAGCATTAGCTGAAAATTTGTTTGATTCGGAAGAACATATGGTTCGAATTGATATGAGTGAATACATGGAGAAATTTTCTGTTTCTCGTTTAGTAGGAGCTCCACCGGGGTATGTTGGTTTTGAAGAAGGTGGTCAACTTACTGAAGCTGTAAGAAGAAGTCCTTACACGATTGTTCTATTAGATGAAATAGAAAAAGCTCATCCGGATGTGTTTAATATTCTGCTACAAGTGATGGATGATGGAAGATTGACTGATTCCAAAGGTAGAACAGTAGATTTCAAAAATACAGTTATTATTATGACTAGTAATTTGGGATCTCAATACTTACTAGATGGTATGGATGAACAAGGGGAAGTTTCAAGTGAAGCAAACCAACAAGTGATGGACTTGTTGAAGATGACTTTCAAACCTGAATTTTTAAATCGGATCGATGATACTGTTTTATTTACACCTTTAAGTAGAAAAGATATTCATCAGATTATCCGTAAAATTTTAAAAGACTTACAAGGACGATTGAATGAACGACAAATTCATTTTACTGCAACAGAAACTCTCATCGATTGGATTGCAGTACAAGCGTATGATCCACAATATGGAGCAAGGCCCTTAAGAAGGTTTATAACGAATGAAATAGAAAATAAACTGGCCCGTGAAATTATTGCTGGAACGATTTATGAAAAACAAATAGTAGAAGCAGATATGGATAATCAAAAAGTGGTATTCCATCAAACAGATGAGTAAAGAATGAAGGTTTTGTTAAGAGTGGCACAAAAAGGATGTACTCTTCTTGTGCTGCTTTTATTATTAACTATTTTGCGTTAAAATAGAGTGAGAAGGTAGTACTCTATAAAAGAGTAAACCACTTTCACTCAGGAGGTGAAAAGAAATGATGCTGTTTTTAGTATTTGGTTTTATTTGTTTAGTCATGATGTTATTTACAAAAACCTATTATCTATATGGAGGGTTGAGTGTTCTCAGTTTTCTCGTATATTTTATCATTATGGGAAATGGAACATGGATTACTCTTCTATTATTTTTAGTGGGAATTTTGTTAATGATTTTAGAAGTTTTTGTACCCGGGTTTGGACTGATAGGAATTACCGGAGCCGCCATGCTGGGATTTGGTTATTTCTTAAATTATTCAAATTTATGGGAAAGTATTTTCGATTTATCCGTTGCGATTGTTGTAGCGGTTGTAACAGCTTATATCCTTCTGAAAAAAGGTTATAAATTTTTACCTGGAAAAGTTAATCTTGTATTGAGTTCTTCCACGAACAAGCAAAAAGGATATTCTTCAGGAAAAGATTATACTCTATTTTTAGGGAAAACAGGGACAGCATTAACTACTCTACGTCCTTCAGGGAAAGCAGATATCAATGGAAAAAACTTGGATGTTGTAAGTAATGGACCGATTATCTCAGAAGGTGCTTCCGTTCAAGTGATTAATGTAGAAGGTATTAAAATAACAGTCAAGGAGTTGTAAGAATGAATACTTTACCAGAAGGATTAATAGGAATTATCGTTATTGCAGTAATTGTCTTACTAGTACTATCATTATTCTTCCGTTTTGTACCAGTAGGTCTTTGGATTACGGCATCATTTTCAGGTGTTAAACTAAAAATATCAGATTTGATTGGGATGCGTTTAAGAAGAGTATCACCAAGTTTTATCGTTCAACCCATGATCAAATCAACAAAAGCAGGTTTAAATATTGATATTAATGAATTAGAAGCTCACTATTTAGCTGGTGGGGATATTAATATGGTTATCGATGCATTGATTGCGGCACAACGAGCTAATATCGACTTAGAATTTGAGCAAGCAGCAGCAATTGATTTAGCTGGAAGAAATGTTTTTGAAGCTGTACAAGTAAGTGTTAATCCTAAAGTTATTGAAACACCAATTATTGCCGGTGTTGCGATGAATGGGATCGAAGTAAAAGCAAAGGCCAAAGTAACAGTACGTGCAAACATTGAACGTTTAGTTGGAGGAGCTGGAGAAGAAACAATTATCGCCCGTGTTGGTGAAGGGATTGTTACTACTGTTGGTTCATCAGCGACTCACTCAGTAGTAATGGAAAACCCGGACTCAATCTCTCGCACGATTTTGCGCAAAGGTTTAGACTCTGGTACTGCTTTTGAAATTCTATCCATTGATATCGCTGATGTGGATGTAGGTCGTAATATTGGTGCAAAACTACAAGCAGAACAAGCAGAAGCAGACAAACGTGTAGCACAAGCAAAAGCAGAAGAAAGACGTTCGTTTGCGATTGCTGAAGAACAAGAAATGATTGCTGAAGTACAAAGACAACGTGCTAAAGTTGTAGAAGCAGAAGCAAAAGTACCTCTAGCACTAGCAGAAGCTTTGCGTAATGGAAACATTGGTGTGATGGATTACTATAAAATGAAAAATATTAATGCAGATACTGATATGCGTAATTCGCTTTCTGGGCAAAATTACGATAGAAGTGATTCTGAATGAATCTGATCATAGTCATCATACCGATTTTATTTCAAATTTTAATTGTTATTTTAGCGGGGTTGGCTTGGTTTAGTTTCATAAAGAATATAATAGGTGGTTCAAATAAAAAAAGAAGTACGCAACAACAGAAAAAAAATGAACGCCCCCAGTCTATGAATAGAGGGGGATACAAGCGAGTCAACGTCGAAGGACTGATGCTTCGAAACCTATTCGAAACTCTTCTCAGAGCCAAAGAACGAACACGCAGCGTCCTATATTAAAAGATACCAGTTTGTCATCTCTAAATGCGAAGAATATTGTGGAAAATCTTTTCAAACAAACCCCACAAGAACTCTACCGTTTATTGGTAAACAATTTACCTACGCAATATCATCAAGAAATTAAAAATATCTTTAACACAAAAAGTTGGAAAAGAAATTTATGGAATTTTGTAAGAAGGAAAGATGTTTGGCCTCTCATACAGGAAGCTTTGAAGAGTGAGGTTACCGAACGTATCGATCCAGTTGATGAAATAAAATCATACCCAAGAAATAAACCAATCGCACGTGAAAAAGTAATCGATATGCAAACCAATCAGGAGAGCATCTTGGAAACTGATTTTGAAAAAGAGTACGATTCTTTTACTAAAATGTATGATGATATATCTGATTCACTTACGTTCGATTCTCTTGCTCCAGTTGTTGAAGAAAAATTAGTTGTTTCAAAAAAACAAAGCAAGAAAAATAAAGATTATTCCGATAATAAGAAATGGTTGAAAAATGCAATTCTATCGAAAGAAATATTGGATAGGCAGAGCTACTAAAATAGAATCGTAAAAGAGAAAGGAGTTCAAAAGTGTCCCAGTCAATAGGTGTGAATATGATAGCCTTTCAAGAAGAACTAGTAGAAGGAAATAAAAAGCAATGGGAATTTTTTAATGAGCTACGTGCATTGGAAGTTCCATTTGTTGAAGTTCGCCGTGAGTTTTTTCGAAATTTCGATAGTGAACTAAATATGACTAGAGAAAAAGCAAAATTAAAAAACTTAAAAGTATACTACTCGGTTCCAGATACATTGTTTGTAGCAGGTAAACTTAACGAACAATTAGAAGTCTATTTGCAAGAAGCAAAAGATCTACATGCAAAAAGACTGAAATTAACGTTAGGAGAGTTTGAGAGTTTTTCAGATTCTATTGTAAAAAAATTAAATCAGTATTTGGAGCGTTTTCCTTCCGTTCAGTTATCTATTGAAAATGATCAAAGTGAAAAAGGTGGCAGTGCTGAACTCCTTTCTTTATGGATTCTAAAGGCTCACCAATATAAAATTCCTGTGTCTATCATTTTTGATACTGGTAACTTTGCTTTTATCGGAGAAGTTCCTGAGCAATCTGCTAGAATTTTAAATGACTTTGTTGACTACATTCATATAAAAAATGTGAAGATTCAAAAAAATAGAGAAATAGTTCCTACACTCTTTAATGAAGGGGATATAGATTTGTCTTCTGTATTGGATACATTTCGTTCAGACAAAGAAGCAGCAATTGAATATTCATGTGGAAATAAAGAAGAAGCTATAGATGTATTGAAAAAAGAGCTACAAATTATTCGGTCCATTTAAACTCTTTCGAATATGTGGGCGAGCCTTTCTTTAAAGTGAAGGGCTCGCTCCTATTTTTTATTTCACGGACTCATTCAGCTGTGTTATACTTATTTTTTGACTAGTTTATGGAAGGAAGAACAATAGTGACAGAACCAGCAATCCGTTATCGATTAATAAAAAAAGAAAAACATACTGGTGCTCGATTGGGAGAAATCATTACTCCTCACGGGACTTTTCAAACACCAATGTTCATGCCAGTTGGAACTCTAGCAACTGTTAAATCAATGTCTCCCGAAGAGCTAGATGAGATGGGATCTCAAATTATATTAAGTAATACCTATCATTTATGGTTACGTCCAGGAGCCGACTTGGTAGAAGAAGCGGGTGGGCTTCATAAATTTATGAACTGGGACAAAGGAATTCTAACTGATTCTGGTGGTTTTCAAGTATTTTCTTTATCAGAAAATCGGACCATTACAGAAGAGGGTGTTCATTTCAGAAATCATTTGAATGGATCCAAAATGTTTCTCTCACCAGAAAAAGCAATACAGATTGAAAATCAGCTAGGAGCAGACATTATCATGAGCTTTGATGAATGTCCGCCTTTTTCTGAAAGTCATGATTACATTAAGAAGTCTGTAGAAAGAACAAGCAGATGGGCAGAACGTGGCTTAAAGGCACATCAAAAGGCTGATACCCAAGGTTTATTTGGAATCATTCAAGGAGCTGGCTTTAAAGATTTGCGATTGCAAAGTGCAAAGGAATTACTTTCAATGGATTTTCCTGGCTATTCAATTGGTGGCCTATCCGTTGGAGAAACGAAAGAAGAAATGAATCATGTTTTAGATTACATTACTCCTGAGATTCCTGATGAGAAACCTCGTTATTTGATGGGAGTAGGAGCTCCGGATTCTCTGATTGATGGAGTGATTCGTGGAATTGATATGTTTGACTGTGTCTTACCAACTCGAATTGCTAGAAATGGAACATGTATGACGAGCCAAGGAAGACTAGTCGTTAAAAATGCAAAATATGAACGAGACTTTAGACCACTTGATGAAAAATGCTCCTGTTATACTTGTCGTAATTATACACGTGCTTATATCCGTCATTTATTTAAAGCAGATGAGACATTTGGTATGAGGCTAACAAGTTACCACAACCTGCATTTCTTAATTAACTTGATGACCAATGTGCGACAAGCGATTATGGATGATAATCTTTTGGAATTCAGAGAAGCTTTTATAGAAGAATATGGCTATAATAAAGAAAATGCCAGAAAGTTTTAAATGGGACTGTAAAGATGCACCCATGTTTGGTACAGTATATAGTAGTAAAAAATATTAGAAAAAGAATATGGAGGAAATAACATGCCACAAAGTACAATAATGATGGTTCTATTTTATGCTTTAATTTTTGGTGTAATGTATTTCATTTTGATTCGCCCTCAAAAAAAACAGGCGAAAAAAACAAAAGATATGTTGGATCAAATCAAACCAGGAGATAAAGTTGTTACAATTGGTGGGCTTCATGGAGTAGTAGATGAAGTAAACTTAACAAATAATACAGTTATCTTGGATTGCGAAGGAATCTTCTTAACGTTTGAAAAACGTGCGATTTCGCGAATTGTTGATGTATCAACCATTGCTACAAATGACGGAATAGTAGAACAATCGGATGTAGAAGAACCAGCAGATACAGTTGTGTTTGATGATACTGAAGATTCTGATGAAACCAACCTATGATCTGAAGATATTGAAATCATGATGGAGTGGAATACGGATGAATGAAGAGCATACTGATTTTTATGATGAATTACTTCCCTGGTTTAATTACAAGGTAACGGAATTTTCCAAAGAGGGGTACGATAACATAGAAGCAAAAGAATTATATATTTGTTTCAAAAATCATGTATGGAAACATTCAGTTCCGTCTTATTACTACCAAAGGGTTTTTGATATTATGAATTTTACGGTCAATCAATTTTTTGATTTTAAGACTTTAGAAGCACAAATTTATCAAGTTTCATCATTAGACGAAATAAATTTTGAAGAATTTTTATAAGAAGAAGACCTTGTCCAAATAGATAAGGTCTTCTTCTTTTTTGGCGACATTGCTAATTACTTCACAATGGAAACGGTTTCAAAAAAAAGGATAAATGTATGTCGAAAAGCTTTTGTAACAGCTAAATTAAATATAGTGAAAGAAATCACATTTACCTATTTACATTTGGTTCAACTTGTTTTATAATTACTTGTGAAAAGGATATCAAACTTTAGGAGGAAATTAAATGAGTACAAATATTAAATCTAAGAAGGAAAACAAAAAAGAAATCACCACTGAAGAAATTATTTCAGGGTATACAGATAAAGGTCTACAAGCATTAGAAATTTTGGAAACAATGAACCAGGAAGAAATAGATAAGATTGTTCATCACATGGCACTAAGTGCACTTGATCAACATATGCAATTGGCAAAGATGGCTGTGGAAGAAACAGGACGCGGTGTTTATGAAGATAAATGTCTAAAGAATATATATGCTTCTGAAAATATCTGGCATGCAATCAAGAAAAATAAAACAGTTGGAATTATTGAAGACAACGAAATAGACCAAATTATTAAAGTTGCCGCACCATTAGGAGTTATTGCTGGAATCATTCCAACAACCAACCCAACTTCAACTACTATTTTTAAAGCTTTGATTTGTATGAAAACAAGAAACCCAGTTATTTTCTCTTTCCACCCAAGTGCAGAACAGTGTTCTAAGAAAGCAGCTGAAATTTTATATCAAGCAGCTTTAGAAGCAGGCGCACCTGAAGGATGTATTCAATGGGTTGATGGAGTTAGCATGGAGAAAACAAGTACACTGATGAATCACCCTGACGTTGCTGCTGTACTAGCTACTGGTGGATCCGCAATGGTTAAGGCTGCTTATTCTACTGGGAAACCAGCATTAGGAGTTGGACCAGGAAATGTACCTTCTTATATCGAAAAATCTGCAAATGTAAAAAGAGCGGTAAATGACTTAGTAATTTCTAAGACATTCGATAATGGAATGGTTTGTGCATCTGAGCAAGCAGTAATCGTTGACAAAGAAATTTATGCAGAAGTAAAATCAGAATTCTTAAAACGCAAAGCTTATTTCGTAAAAGATAGCGAAAAAGCACAATTAGAAGATGCAATGATGAATGAAACAAAAACAGGTGTAAAGAGTCAAATCGTAGGGATGCCTGCAGTGAAAATTGCTGCTTTGGCTGGAATTGAAGTTCCAATAGAAACGAAGATTTTAATTGTTGAATTACCAGGTGCAGGTGAAAAGTACCCTCTATCTAGAGAAAAATTATCTCCAGTCTTGGCAATGATGGAAGCAACTTCAACCAAACACGGATTTGCTCTATGTAAAGATATGCTGAATTTAAATGGATTAGGTCACTCAGCATCTATTCATACAAGAAGAGAAGATTTTGTAAATGAATTTGGAAAAGAAATGAAAGCATGTCGAATCTTAGTTAACTCTCCTTCAGCACAAGGAGGAATCGGTGGACTTTACAACAATAACCTTCCTTCATTGACTTTAGGATGTGGTTCTTATGGACGGAACTCAGTATCTGGGAACGTAACTTCCTTTGATCTCCTAAATATTAAAACTATCGCAAAAAGGAGAAATAACATGCAATGGATTAAAGTACCAGACCGTATTTACTTTGAAGAGAACTCTGTTCGTTACCTACGAGATATGCAAGATGTAGAACGTGTATTTATCGTTTGTGATGAAGGGATGGTTCAATTAGGATATGTTGATGTTGTTATTGAACAACTAAAAAAACGTACCAATAAAGTAGTTTATAGCATTTTCTCTGATGTAGAGCCAAATCCTACTACGAAAACAGTTGAACAAGGAACCAATAAAATGAGAGAGTTCGAACCAGATACCATTATTGCAATCGGTGGAGGATCTCCAATGGATGCAGCTAAAGCAATGTGGTTATTCTACGAACACCCAGAAAGTAATTTCTTTGGAGCAAAACAAAAATACTTGGATATCCGTAAACGTACATATAAAATTAACCGTATGGAAAAAGCAAGTCTTGTATGTATCCCAACAACATCAGGTACTGGTTCTGAAGTAACACCGTTTACTGTTATTACGGATAGTGAAACACACATTAAGTATCCTTTAGCAGACTACGCTTTGACACCAGATGTGGCTATCATTGACCCACAATTTGTGTATAGTGTTCCTAAACCAGTTGTTGCAGATACAGGAATGGATGTATTGACACATGCAATTGAGTCTTATGTATCTGTTCTAGCAAGTGACTACACTAAAGGCTTGAGCTTACAAGCAATTAAATTAGTATTTGAGAATTTAAAAAATTCTTATGAGTATGGCGACAAAGAATCTCGTGAAAAGATTCATAATGCATCAACAATGGCTGGAATGGCTTTTGCAAATGCGTTCTTGGGAATTTCCCACTCACTAGCTCACAAAATCGGTGGACTATGGGAATTAGTACATGGTAGAACAAACGCAGTACTTCTACCTCACATTATCCGTTACAATGCATCAGAACCTATGAAACTTAGCATGTGGGCAAAATATGAATACTTCCGTGCAGATGAAGATTATGCAGATATCGCTCGCTTTATTGGTTTGAAAGGTGAAACAACTGAAGAATTAGTAGAAGCTCTTGCACAAGCCATTACACAACTTGGAAAAGACGTTGGTATTAAAATGAGCTTCCAAGAACAAGAAGTACCAGAAGAATGGTTACTTAAAGATGGAGACAAAATTGCAGAGCTTGCATTTGAAGACCAATGTACAACTGCAAATCCAAAACAACCATTAATTAGTGAATTAAAAGAAGTTCTTTACTCAGCATATTACGGAAAATAATAATTTTAAAAAGAATCTGGTTCTAAACCAGGTTCTTTTTTGTCTTTTATAGCTATAAATCTTTTATGGGTTGATTTTGAAAATCAAAAAAAGTATACTAGAAGTACATATTTAGGCGTGCCTAAAAAAGAAGGAGGTTAGGTGATGACTCCACAAAAGGAAGATTATTTAAAAGTCATTGTAGAACTAGGAGGAGACAAAGAACTAGTCAATAATAAGTTAATTGGAAAAGCACTTTCCGTATCAGCTGCCTCCGTAACGGAGATGTCTTCTAAACTTCTTAAAGAAGGGTTTATTTCACATATTCCTTATCAAGGGGTTAAAGTTACTGAGAAAGGCTTGCTAATCGCAAACCAGGTGATTAGAAAGCATCGTTTATGGGAAGTTTTTTTGGCGGAACAACTAGGATTTTCTTGGGATAAAGTTCATGAAATTGCTGAGAAATTGGAACATGTTTCTTCAGGAGAATTAATTGATCGATTAGACCAATACTTAGGTTTTCCAAAAACAGATCCTCATGGTGGAATGATTCCAGACAGAGAAGGAAATATTCCTGATGTTGATTCCTATCAGTTGTTTGAATTGGAGATAGGGCAAAACTTTACTATACTAGAAGTGGATGACGAAACGGATTTTCTTCAATACCTTTCTGCTAAAGGAATTCATTTAGAAAAAGTTTATACGATAAAAAAAGTTGAATCTTTTGAAGGCCCCATTTCTTTTTATGATGAAAACAATAATGAATATCAAATTTCCTTTAAAGCGGCATCCAAACTTACCGTAAATAAATACTAGATAAAAAGAGTGCCTAGAATGATTGGAGCAAGGAAATGGAATACGGATTACTGACATTTAAAGAATTAGATAATGACTTGAATCGTAAAATCATCCATATTGATATGGATGCCTTTTATGCTTCTGTAGAAGAAAGAGATAATCCTTCTCTGAAAGGAAAACCTCTTGTTATTGCTAATGATCCAAGAAGAACAGGAGGTCGTGGAGTGGTAACGACTGCAAACTATGTGGCTCGTACCTATGGAATCCATTCCGCAATGAGTTCTCAAAAAGCATTTGAACTTTGTCCTCATGCTCTTTTTATTCCTCCACGAATGGACTACTATCGATCTGTTTCTTCTGATATACGAAATGTCTTTTTAAAATATACGGACACAATTGAACCTTTATCATTGGATGAAGCGTATTTAGATGTTACTCAAAACAAAGTGAATATTCCTAGTGCTAGTATTATTGCTAGAAAAATTCAAAGTGAAGTTTGGAAAGAAGTAGGTCTTACTTGTTCGGCAGGAGTATCCTATAATAAATTTCTTGCTAAAATGGCCTCAGATTTTAAAAAACCGGCGGGACTTACGGTTATTACTCCTAAAGATGCTCAAAATTTTCTTTTTGAATTGCCAATTGAAAAGTTTTATGGAGTCGGAGAAAAAACTGCTGAAAAATTAGTACAGTTAAATATTAAAAATGGGAAAGACTTATTTGGACTTTCTGCCAATCAATTGATTGATGATTTTGGCAAAATGGGTTATGTTCTTTTTCGAAAAGTTAGAGGAATCGATAACAATCCTGTTACTTCAAATCGTGAAAGAAAATCTTTAGGCAGAGAATTAACGTATAGCCCTTTTTTAACACAAGAAGAACAGGTAGAAGAAGAAATCCGTAAACTTTCCTATACGGTATCTCAATCGTTGGAAAAACATAAAGTACATGGACAAGTAGTGGTTTTAAAAATTCGTTATGCCGATTTTTATACAGTGACCAGACAAAAAAGTTTTGTGGATTATGTAGGAAGTAAAGAAGAAATCTTTTCAAAAGCTATAGCTTTGTGGGAAGAGCATGGAGAAATAGACAAAGAGATCCGATTGTTAGGAATAACTCTCACACAACTAGCTCCTCGATCTTATACAAATATCCAACTGCCACTATGGAAGACAACTAAATTATAAAGAAAAAAGAAGATTCTCTGGATCTTCTTTTTTTGTGGAGTAAAGCTTTTTTTCATGGTACGATAGTAAATAGTGATACAGTTTTAAACAACAGACCATAACAGAAAGGGTGCTTCCTATGAAACTATCATGGCATGGACAATCTTGTGTGGCTATAACGTTGGAAAATGGTAAAAAAATATTAATAGACCCTTTTATTACCGGAAATGATTTAAGTGATTTAGACGCAGAAACAGTAGAATGTGATGTAATTATGATTACACATGGACACAGTGATCACATTGGAGATACCGAATCGATAGCGAAACGAACGGGTGCTCTTATTGTATCGAATGTAGAAATTGCAGATTTCTTAAGTTCTAAAGGATTAAATACACACGGGATGCAACCGGGTGGCGGTCATCAATTTGATTTTGGATATATTAAAATGACCCCAGCTATTCATGGGTCAGCATACCCCATAGATGGAAAACTATTTACATTAGGATTGGCAGCAGGGCTTTTGTTCCATCAAAACGGAAAAACCATTTATCATGCCGGAGATACAGCACTGTTCTCAGATATGAAGTTAATTGGAGAAGATTTCCCAATAGATATAGCCTTTTTACCAATTGGAGATAATTTTACAATGGGTCCAGTGGATGCTGCAAAAGCAGTTTCATTCTTGCAAGCTAAAAAAGCAGTGCCGATTCACTATAATACATTCCCACTAATTGAACAAAATCCAGAAAACTTTACCTGCTTACTTGAAAAGGATGTAGGAATCATCCTCCAACCAGGAGAATCAATAGAAATATAGCAGACGTTTAGCTAGGAGTATGGAGAGGAACAATAAATGGCAACCAAACATGAGCAAATTATTCAATACATTGAAACACTACCAGTAGGTGAAAAACTATCGGTACGTTCGATAGCTAAAAGTTTAAACATGTCAGAAGGAACTGCCTATCGAGCAATCAAAGATGCAGAAAACGAAGGGTTAGTTTCTACGATTGAAAGAGTTGGAACGATTCGAATTGAACGCAAATCAAAAGGGAGTATTGAGACCCTTTCATTTGGTCAAATTGCCAATATTATTGAAGGCGACGTTCTGAGTGGAAAAGAAGGCTTAGAAAAGACACTCAGTAAATTTATTATCGGTGCGATGCAGCAAGATGCAATGGATCGCTACATATCACCTGGCTCCTTAATGATTGTTGGAAACCGAAATAACATCCAAAAATATGCCTTAGAAAAAGGGGCAGCAGTGCTCATTACGGGTGGATTTGATACAGAGGAATCGATTTTAAAATTGGCAGACGAAGTAGAAATGCCCGTTATTCGCACAACATACGATACATTTACCGTAGCAACAATGATTAACCGGGCGATGACAGACCAACTTATCAAAAAAGAAATTATGTTAGTAGAAGATATTTATACAAGACTGGAAGAAACACGATATCTTGAGATTGATAGAACGATTTTAGACTATCGAAACTTAAATACAGAGAGCAAACATTCTCGTTTTCCAATTGTGAATCATAATATGCGTTTAATCGGCATGATTACTGCAAAAGATACACTAGGAAAAGCAGATAGTATTTCTATGGAACGAGTGATGACAAAAGATCCTGTTACTGCTAAGACCCATATGAGTGTCGCCAGTGTGGCACACCGAATGATCTGGGACGGACTAGAAGTTCTACCTGTTGTAAAAGACAATTTACAGTTGCTGGGAATTATTTCAAGACAAGACGTCATGAAAGCCATGCAGCTTGCTCAACGACAGCCGCAAATTGGAAATACAATTGAAGATCAAATTAATGATAGTATTGAGATTTGTAGACACCCACTGGTTACGAGCGATTTTCCAATTTATCGCTTTGTCGTAACACCACAAATGACAAACAATATGGGAACTGTTTCTTTTGGTGTTTTATGTGAAGTAATCTCAAGTGTTACAAAAAAAATACTGTTTGCTTTCCAAAAAAGAAATGCAGTAATTGAACAAATGGATGTTCATCATTTCAAAATGATTCAAATTGATAGCACCATTGAAATTAGAACCAATGTATTTGAAGTTGGAAGACGTTCATCCAAACTAGATGTGGAAGTCTATCTAGAAAATTCGATTGTTGCAAAAGCAATCGTTGTTTGTCAAATGATGGAGAGAACATGAGAGAGGACTACTATACCCTGATGAAAAAAAAATTCGAAGAAATATATGCTGAGATAGAAAAAAATGATTCCATTATTATCCATCGACATGTTCGACCCGATCCAGACGCACTGGGGTCACAAAGAGGACTCGCTCTTCTTATCAAAAATAAATTCCCCGATAAAAAAGTGTTTACGGTTGGACAAGAAGTAGATGGTCTTTCCTATTTAGGAACTATGGATGAAGTATCAAATGAGATTTTTCCAAATTCTTTAGTAATTTTAACGGATACGGCTAATCGACCTCGAATTGATGATAAACGTTATTCTAAAGGAAATAAATTAATCAAGATAGATCATCATCCGGATGAGGACGTTTATGGAGATATTAGTCTAGTGAACACGAAAGCAAGTAGTTGTAGTGAAATTATTGCAGACTTTTCTTTTTATCTAGATGAACGACTCCCTATGACTGCCGAGTCAGCTCGATTACTGTATGCGGGTATTGTAGCAGATACAGGTCGTTTTCTTTATCCAGCAACGACACCTCATACGCTGGAGGTTGCATCCAAACTAATGGAATTTGATTTCTCTGCATCAGAAATTAGTCAATTGATGAATACCAATACGAAAAAGGTAGCGTATCTATCTGGTTATGTGTTACAAAATATAATGATCAGTGAAGAAGGTGTCGCTCATATTATTTTGACTCAAAACATGTTGAAAGAATACAAAGCGAGTGATGAAGATACAGCACCGCTAGTATCTTTACCTGGAACGATAGAAGGCGTGCTTTGTTGGGCAATTTTTGTAGAACAACCTACTGGAACGTATCGCTGTAGATTACGTTCAAAAGGGCCTGTCATTAATGAAATTGCTAAACTTCATGATGGAGGAGGACATCCTTTAGCAAGTGGTGCAAATGCTGCAGATCAAAAAGAAATCGAAGAGATTCTTGCTCAATTTGAAGAACTAGCTAAAAATTGGAATACAAAACAATAAAAGAAAGAGAGCTGAGGAAATCTCAGCTCTCTTTCTTTTATTGTTCCAATTACTCCATATTTGTATAGGAATGATTTTCACCGTTTTTAGGACTCCAATTAAATTCAATCCAGTCAAAATGATCTTCTTTTAATAGGTCGTAACTTGCCTCTGGACCCATTGTTCCACTCTCATATTCATAAGGATCACAGGGTAGTTCGTCCCAAGCATTACGAATATTATCTATAAACCTCCAGGACTGTTCCACTTCCTCCCAATGAGTAAAGTTAGTAGGATCTCCTTGTAAACTATCTAGAAGCAAACGTTCATATGCTTCAGGACTATTCGCTTGTGTCTTTTCATCAAAAATTTGATGCATCCGAATATTTTTGATCTCTGTTCCTTGTCCGATTCTTTTTGAGTTCAATCGCAGAGAAAAACCTTCTAATGGTGAAATGTGAATAGTTAGAATATTTGGTTCTGCAACTTCTTCTACACCCTCATCGGGAAAAATATTCATAGCGACGTGTTTAAATTGTATATGAATATACGTTTCTTTCTGAGCCATTTTTTTACCGGTACGAATATAAAAGGGGACACCAGCCCAACGGAAGTTATCTACATGGATTTTTCCGGCTACAAACGTTTCTGTTTGTGAATCAGCGGCTACCTTTGGTTCTTCACGATATCCCTTTTCGTCTTCATTAGAAGATGTATATTGTCCACGAACAAAATTCCTTCTAACTTCTTCTGGAGTAGTATACAGTCGTAAAGAACGTAAGGCTTTAATTTTTTCGCTTCGTATATCTCTACCATCTAAGGACATAGGTGGTTCCATTACTAATAAAGCTAAGATTTGAAGCACATGGTTTTGCACCATGTCACGTAAAGCACCATTTTGATCATAATAATCGCCACGATCCTCAACGCCAACTGTTTCAGATAAGGTTACTTGAATATTATCAATGTATTTATTATTCCATAGAGCTTCAAAAATCATGTTAGAAAAACGAACGGCAGAGATATTTTGTACCATTTCTTTTCCAAGATAATGATCAATTCGATAAATTTGATCTTCATTAAAAGATCGTCGTAGCTGTTCGTTTAATTTGGTAGCTGATTCTAAATCACTTCCAAAAGGCTTTTCGATAATTAAACGATTAAAGCCTTCTTCAGTCAGTAGGTTTTTATCTTTTAACATATCAGCGATAACGCCGAAGAATTGGGGAGCCATTGCGAGATAAAAAATTCTGTTTCCTTTCAACGAATACTTTTCATCTAATTCTTCAGACAATCGTTTTAACTCTACATAATGTTCGGCATCTTTTACATTATGTGAGATATAGTAAAAATGGGATAAAAATGTATGTAGTTGCTCTGGATCGTCTACTAAATCTTTGACGGAATCAGAAATAACTTCATGAAAATATTCATTGGTCCATTCCCGACGAGCTGTGCCTATTACTGCAAAGTGTTCATTGATATATCCCTTTTTATAAAGTCGAAACAATGAAGGATACAACTTGCGGTGAGCCAAATCTCCTGTTGCCCCAAAGATGGTAAACAGTGCGCTATTTTCGTTAATCATGGGAATCCTCCTCCGTATAATAAAAAACATTCATTGTTTCATTATACTATTAGCATTTTTCATTAGCAACTCTTTAAGTTTACTTCCTTTTCTTATAAATCAATTAATGAATGTGTAAGTATTTCAAGACAACCATTAAGAATAACCATTTTTTTGTGCTATAATGACACAGAAGAAAAAAGAATATTTGAGGTGTAATAAATGAATTTTGAAAAATATAAACTAAAACCATTTTTGCTGGAAGCTATTTCCCAATTAGGGTTTCAAGAACCAACCGAAATACAAGAAAAAATTATTCCTATTATCCAAAACAAAAAAAGTGTAATTGGACAATCACAAACAGGATCAGGTAAGAGCCATAGTTTTCTATTACCATTATTAAACACGATTGACCCAGATAAAGATGAGGTTCAAGTGGTTATAACGTCCCCTAGTAGAGAATTAGCCGAACAACTTTATCAAGCATCTCTACAGCTAGTAGAAGGTGCTCCAAAAGAAATTAGAGTTTCTAATTTTGTAGGTGGAACGGATAAAAAACGTCAAATTACAAAACTACAAAATATACAGCCACATATTGTAATTGGAACTCCAGGAAGAATTTTGGACCTAGTAAGTGAACAAGCTTTAAAAATTTATACTGCAACTTCTTTTGTTATTGACGAAGCAGATATGACATTAGATTTAGGATTCTTACATGATGTGGATGAAATCGCCACACGATTACCAGCCGAATTGCAGATGTTGGTATTTTCTGCGACAATACCTAATAAGCTACAGCCATTCTTAAAAAAATATATGGAGAATCCTGAAATTGTAAAACTAGCACCTAAGGATATTATTGCTCCTACGATTGAGAACTTGTTATTAGCAACGAGAGGTCAAGAAAAAATAAATGTCCTTTCAGAAGTATTATCGTTAGGTCAACCATATTTTTCTCTTATTTTTGCAAACACAAAACAAAAAGTAAATGAAATTGCAAAAGGACTACAAGAACGAGGATTTGAATGTGCAGTTATTCATGGTGACGTTCCTGCGCGAGAAAGAAAACGAATCATGCGACGTATTCACAACTTAGAATTCCAATTTCTTGTAGCAACCGATTTAGCAGCTAGAGGAATAGATATTGAAGGAGTTTCTCATGTTATTAACTATGAAATCCCGAGAGAATCTGAGTTTTTTGTTCACCGTATTGGACGGACTGGAAGAAAGAACATGCCTGGAACAGCGATAACTTTATATGGACCGGATGACGAAGGGTCTGTACAAGTTTTAGAAAATATGGGAATTATTTTTAAAGCAGTCCGTATAAAAAATGGAGAGCTTGTAGAAGTAGAGGATCGTAATAGAAGAGAAAAACGACCAACCAAAAAAATCGAAGAGCCAGATCACCGAATAAAAGGGATGGTAACGAAAGCAAAGAAAAATATCAAACCTGGATATAAACGGAAATTGAACGAGCAAATTAAACGACAAGAAGGCAAACAAAGACGTATGAAAAACAACAAAAAATAATGAACTGTTTTTATAATGAATTATTGGAAGGAATGTAAAGATGCTATTTGATGAAAGAATACTAAACTATGAGTTTAAATTAAATGATACAGATGATTCTATCATTAGTTACTTACAGAAGAATCGCTTGCAGATTCATATGCTTTCTATCAAAAAAATAGCAGAGGATCTTTATATTTCTCCAAATTCAATTACAAGATTAAGTCATAAATTAGGTTATGATGGTGTTTCTGAATTGAAGATTGCATTAAAAAATGAAACTCAAAATAAAGTAGATGAAGATAATAATCAAAAGAATCTACTCAATAAAACGTTTGAGCTAATTGATCATGAACGAGAAGAAAAAATTATTCGCCATTTTCTTGCAGCAAAACGAATTATTTTTTTTGCAGTAGGACAAACTGCTTATCCTACAAAAATCTATGTAAAAAGCTTTCAAATTCTAGATGGGAAAAGTGTTTTTTATACCTATCAACATGAAGTTCTATATGAAAATGAAAGTGATGAAAAAAAGTTTTTGTATTAGTTAGTTTATCCGGAGAAACAGAACAACTAGTCAAAATAGCTACTGCTATTAAAAATAAAAACCATACACTTGTATCGATTACTACGCTCTCAGACAATTCTTTACAAAAATTAGCAGATTATTCACTTTTTTGTTATTCTCCTGCTAAATTTTTAAAAGGATATAATATTACAGATAAGG